>JAUIKE010000064.1 GCA_030430845.1 Bacteroidia bacterium
TGATTCTGGACCGGATGAAACTGGAAAATAAAAGTTTGCTTAGTAAAGAAGCAGCTTTAGATAGAATTAATAAGCAGAAGCCCGAAGTCTTGTTGAGCCTGGGAGCAGGAGATATAGACCGACTGGTAGAACCGCTTAAGGAAATAATGGAAACGAATAGGTAAGAGAACATACAAACACTGGAATACGATAATGAACGGTATTGATTACATCAAGTTTGTGAAACAAATCCTCTGGCTCGCTGCGATCGTGGCGGCGGCGGTCTTCATTGTCTCTGCGATTGAGCAAAAAGAAGCCAGTCCGGTTCAGGGGGTATTTGTGAACATAGAGCCTCTGGACGAGGAGGATCTGCTGATTACAAATGAAGATGTACTGTTGAGCATCGACCGGAGCTTCGGTGTACCACTGGCGGGAATGCCGATCGCCAACCTGAATGTGGCCCGACTGGAACGGGTGCTTGAAGAAGACCCCTTTATCCTGGATGCGAATGTTTTTGTGGATGCCAAAAACTATATAAACATTACTATCGAGCAGCGGGAACCGATTTTGAGAGTGATCGACAACAATAGCTTAAATTACTATTTGGATAAAAAAGGTTTTAGGATGCCTTTATCCAAGCATTTTACGGCCAGGGTCCTGGTAGTTACCGGCAATTTGCCGCCCTACACCCCGGATTTTCTCGAGAAGGAAAACCATGGTCTTAAGGATGTATTTGAATTGGCCAATACGATCCTGGCAGATGAGTTCTTTAGTGCTCAGATCGAGCAGATCTATGTGTCGAATACCAGAGAAATTGTATTGAACCCCAAAGTAGGAGATCACAAAATCCTATTTGGCAAATACCGGGATGTAGATGAGAAACTTGAAAAACTAGTCACCTTTTACAAACAGGCACTGCCATATGAAGGGTGGAATAAGTATAAAACGATAAATCTGAAATTTAAAAACCAGGTTGTTTGTGAAAAGCGCTGATAATCTGGATTATAAAAAATAGCTCGAACAATAAGCTATGGACTGAATACAAAACTGATTCATCCTCCCATTTGCATACATGGGAAAGCAATGAGCTCCGAAAACTAAAAAGTGGTACAAGATGAGAACTCAGGCAACAAATTCAGACATCGTAGTAGCAGTTGACATTGGAACAACCAAAGTCTGTGCTATTGCCGGCCGCCAAAATCAACATGGCAAACTCGAAATTCTCGGTGTAGGGAAGGTCAACTCCAATGGCGTTTTGCGTGGAGTGGTTTCCAATATCGAAAAAACCGTCAATGCTATTAGTGAGGCGACTAATTACGCCAGACGTAGCTCCGGTCTGGATTTTGATATTGTGAATGTCGGTATCGCCGGCCAGCATATCAAAAGCCTGCAGCATCGCGGTATCCTGGTAAGAGAAAATGATCATACAGAGATCTCTCAGCAAGATATCGATAAGCTCATCAGCGATATGTTCAAACTGGTGCTGCCTCCGGGAGATAAGATTCTGCACGTCATCCCACAGGAATTTACTGTGGATAACGAACAGGGGATTACGGATCCCATCGGGATGTCAGGCATACGCCTGGAAGCCAACTTCCATATCATCACCGGTCAGATCACTGCGTCTAACAACATTTATCGTTGTGTGGAGCGTACAGGTTTAAAAGTAGCCGGTTTGACGCTTGAGCCCATTGCTTCCGCCGCTGCGGTGCTAAGTGAAGAAGAAAAAGAAGCAGGCATCGCTCTGGTAGATATTGGGGGAGGTACCACGGATATTACTATTTTCCAGGATGGCATCATTCGCCATACGGCCGTCATTCCTTTCGGAGGCAATGTGATCACAAAGGACATCAAGGAAGGATGCACCGTGATGACCCAGCAGGCAGAAAAGCTTAAGATAAAATTTGGCTCGGCCCTGGCCCAGGAAGTGTACGATAACCGGATCATTACCATCCCCGGTTTGAGAGGACGGGATCCTAAAGAGATCTCTGAAAAGAACCTGGCTCGGATTATTCAGGCCAGAGTAGAAGAGATCCTGGACTACGTCGTATGGGAAATCCGTCGCTCAGGTTATGAACGCAAGCTCATCGGAGGGATCGTTCTGACAGGAGGAGGAGCCTTGCTCAATCACATCGATAAGCTGGCAGAGTACCATACCGGCTTGAGTACCCGTATAGGTATACCGGTTGAACAGCTGGCCCACGGCTATCACGAACAGCTGAGCAGCCCAATCTATTCAACTGCCATCGGCTTATTGCTGAAAGGAGTAGAAAATACGAACAAACTGAAATACCTGGAGTCCGCTCAGGAGACGAAAACTTCTGCCAAGGAAGAAGAAGGAGTAATGGAAGAAGAAGGCCCCAGATGGTATGAGCAAATATTTAAGAAAACCAAAGAATGGTTCGAGACCGAACCAGACTCGGAGTTTTAATAATTATTTATGGCAGGCCATAAATAATTCGAAGGAATTAAAATAAACGTTCTGATACTGATTTAAAAACTAAGCGGTAAAGTACCCAGGCTGATCATAAAGAGCGAAGACAATCTAAATTTCTCTTTAGTTCTGTTTCCAGCTTGAAGTCCGTACAAAAACTAGTCATTATGATGTTTGATTTGCCTAGAGATGAAAGCCCGATAATCAAGGTTATCGGAGTAGGCGGAGGCGGAAGCAACGCTGTAACACACATGTACAATCAAGGTATTGTCGGTGTAGACTTCGCCATATGCAATACTGATGCTCAAGCGATGGACATCAGTCCGGTTCCAACCAAAATGCAGCTTGGGCCTAACCTGACCGAAGGACGGGGAGCCGGCTCCAAGCCCGATGTGGGGAAACGGGCCTGCGAAGAGTCCATCGAAGAGGTTAAGCAGTACCTGTCCAATAATTGCAAAATGCTGTTTATCACTGCCGGTATGGGGGGGGGTACCGGTACAGGAGCAGCTCCTATCATTGCCAAAACAGCCCAGGAAATGGGCATTCTGACGGTGGGCATCGTTACCTTGCCTTTTACCTTTGAAGGAAGACGCAGAACTTCTCAGGGTATGCAGGGGTTGACAGAGTTGAAAAACTCAGTGGATACCCTCATCATTGTGTCCAATGATAAATTGCGGCAGATCCATGGCAATTTGTCCCTGTCTGATGCCTTTAGCCAGGCAGACAACATCCTGTCTACTGCCGCCAAAGGTATTGCAGAGATCATTACGGTACCAGGCTATGTGAATGTGGATTTTGAGGATGTCAATACCGTGATGCGCGCTAGTGGCGTAGCTATCATGGGAACGGCCTCTGCTGAAGGGGATGATCGTGCTAAGCGTGCTGTGGATGATGCCTTGCATTCGCCACTGCTGGAAGACAATGATATTCGCGGAGCTCGCCATATTTTACTGAATATTACCTCTGGTAATAAAGAGGTCACTATGGATGAGATCTTTGAGATTACCGAATTCGTTCAGGAAGAAGCCGGCTATGGCACCGACCTGATCTGGGGTAATTGCTTTGATGATAAACTGGGAGATAAAATCAGCGTTACCGTTATCGCAACCGGTTTTGAACACAAGAACCACCATACCGTAAAATCTGAGAAGGATAAAAAGATCGTTGTTTCTTTGGATGATGAACCGGAGGCCAAAAGTCCTCCCAGTAAAAAAAGCAGGCTAGCAGACATCGGATTGGAGGATCCTACAATGGATGATCAAAATACCTACGAGTTTGATAATGTTCGCGATACGATCGAACGCTATCAGCGCAACCGCTATAGCTATGAAGATCCATACGTCAAAGAAGAAAGTGAATCTCAGGAAGAGGAGGAAAAAAGGAAGACTTATGAACGGGAACTGAAGCGCCGGGAGCGACTTCGCAGTCATAACCTGAAGCTGAATAATCCGAATACCATCATCGAGCTGGAAAATGAACCGGCGTATTTGCGCCGTGGCGTACATTTGGATGATGTGCCGGATTCATCAGAAGAAGTCTATTCCAAATACACGATCTCGGATGATGATGAGCCGGAGATCAATCCGAATAATTCTTTTTTGCATGATAATATTGATTAAAGGATTTTCATGAGAAAGCTTATTCCCTTGTTAGAGCAGGGCTGTTAAGTTCTTCTTCCTGAGCTCCGCTGGAGCTCAAGATCGAAGAACTTAATAGCCCTGTCGGCCAGAGGAATAAGCTTTTTTTATAACCCAAGATCAAACCTTACATTCAATACTACCTTGGTTTTTACTTGCTTCCCATCCTTTATACCTGGTGCCCAGGTAGGCATATACTTTATGATCCTTATTACCTCCGCATCACAGCCGTACTCCAGGCTTCTCAGTATTTTAACATCTTCAGTTTTCCCATCCTCCGCTACCGTGAATATAACCCTGACTTTTCCTTCTACGGCATTTTCTCGTGCGGGAACAGGATAAGCCAGGTGATCGTCAATATATTGGATCAGTTTTTCCATGCCTCCCGGAAATTCAGGCTGCTCATCAACCTCATAGTATTTGTAAATATGCTTAGCCGGGCTGTTAAAGCTAAGCAGTTCATTTTGGGCTACCACCCTAGGGCTAATAAAGATGCTGCTCAAGCCCGTAATAGCCAGGATAAAAAATAATTGTTTCATATTGGGTTTGATTTTTTGCCCAGGATGGGCGATTGTTATTTAGGGTTATTTTTATTTTTTCACGACTTTCCAAGTCTCTATTTGTTCTTCCTTTCTAATCTGTATGAAGTACACCCCAGGAGGCACTTCGGCTCCGGCATTGTTGGTCCCATCCCAACTTAAGCGATGAAAACCGGCCTCTATCAGTCCGCTGGATAGGTTCTTTAATACTCTTCCTTGCAGGTCAATCACCGAAACCTGTGTTTCGGTTTTTTTCTCCAATTGGAAGCTAATACTGAGCTGGTCATTGAATGGATTGGGGGCCAGGCCTAATTCCATTTTCATGCTTTCCTGATTTTCCGGCAGGGTTTCTTCCAATGATTCGGCTATGTTCAACAGTTCATCGGGAAGGGTCGTCTGGGCTTCCATAATGGCTGTACCAGTACCCAATCGAACCGCACCGACCGGCGCTCTCAAGGTCATGGCTTTGTTTGCATAAAGAGTTCCTGGATATTCCCCTTTTGCAATAAAAATGGTACCGTTTTCTTGAGTATCATTCACGGCTTGTTGTACCGAAGGATGAGGGCTGTAGACCAATCCGTTTGACCCGCTGAATGCACCATTGGCGTCCACGTATCTCACTTTAGAGGTGAAAAAATTGTTCAAACCACCCCTGAAACCAGCACTTCTAAAGCCTAAGCCATAAGATGGAACTCCCGACCAGGATTGATTGTGGACTCCTATAGCGACATTGGTGCCTCTGTATGCAATTGGGCCGCCGACATCACTTCCACCATAAGAAATCATATTGTAGAGCACAAAATCATCTCTGTCCCCCTCCTGTAAGACAGATATGTGCCTATTTTGTCCTATGAGGATGGATGGCCAGGTGTGCAAGGTCTTGTAAAGCCCTAATGTGATTTCAGGATACCAATCTCCATAGTGTAGGACGTCTATGGGGATGCTTCCCTGGTCCTTGATGGTTTTATTTCCAGGGTTAATGGCCACTCTGAAATAGGCTTGCTGCCGCTCGCCCGGCCGTAGGCCAGTACTGTTAGGCATGGCTTCGAGAACAGTCCATCCGGCAAAACTGACCCCACCGTCATTTTTTAGTTTTATCTGCTTCGACCCCAGGGCAACATCTTCCAATGCTGATTTTAGCGGATACTGGTCTTCAGGAGCTGGGTGATTAACACTGCCTGTCTTACTGGAATTGGGTACATTAAATTCAATGATATCGTATCCTTTCTGCACCCATTTTTGATAAATATCTTTAGAGGTGACGATGGCACCGTTAGGGGCAATCCACCCACTTCCATTGCTTTGAGAGCCGTTCGTGAACCGACCGACTGCTTTTCCAAAAGGATTATCGGCATTATTCCGGGGTGTCTCGCCGTTTATCCTGATTCTTCCCAAGCTTTGGGCCTCAAAATGAGTATTGTCGGTGGCTCTTGATGGAGCTGCCCCTATTTTCAGAGAATGGATCTTAAAAGTGGGGGCTTCTTGAGCTGCCACAAATACAGACACCTTGACTTTCCCTCCATTAAAATAAGCAGAGCTATTGTTCCAATATTGGATAGTTTCGGCCGTCAGTTTTTGAGTAGCTCCATCGGTTCCTTCCAGAAGGAGGTAACTGTTTTTACCCAAGTCTACCTCTTCAAAGTACAGACGAAGAAAGGAGGTGCCGGCTTGATCAATGACCGTAATGGGTTCCAGTACAGCCTCCTCTGAAGGATCAGCCTGATAATCGAAAGAGTAGGGGATCTGCTTCTGGCCGGATAAGGGACCGTGTAGCAGGAATACCCATGCAAATGCAAGTAGGACGCTAAAATGTTTCATTTCGTTCTTTTTTGATTGGGAATTATTGAAGGCTGATCAGAACCAGCACGAGTCCTTTTCCATGCTCCAGAGAGGACATGGCCTTGCCAATGATGGCCCCCTGTGCTTCTTCGTAATTACTCACTTTCATGGCATGTCCGGGGGTGTCAGAGGTGGTCAGCAGATCGCCGGCCTGGATGGAGCCGTATTGGGCATCTACTTTGACATACACCCGGCCGGTTAGGGCTACGGGATATTGTCCGTTGGCCATGGTGCCTTCTTGCCCCATGATCATACCAGCCTGTACACCTCCTGCTCCGCTGATCACTCCTGCTACCTTACGGTCGTAGGCTTGTGTGGCTAGACGAAGTTTACCAGCCTGAACAGGGTCGATGCTCACCACCGTTCCGGCCTCTACTGCTGTTTCTTCTGTCAGATCGAAGGGCTCCGCCAGGTCGGCTCCTCCTGTTATTTCCAGTACTTTGGTTCGAGTGGTGCCGTTAACATGGAGCGTGCGTGAAGGAGTGACGACGCCAATTCCTACATTGCCGGCAGGCGTGATGACCATGGTGGCGTTGGCCGAGCTATTGGTTTTGGTGAAGACCAGCTTGCCGGAACCGGCGGCCCAGCTTTGGTCTGCTACTCCAATTTTCCAGGACGCCCCGCCCGTAGCCTTGTTTTCCAGGTTGAGGTGGAACTTATCGCTGGCTTCGACACTTAGGCGAGCGTTACTGGAGGTATTACCAATTTTTACTTTTCCACCTCCTTTGACCAGGATCAGGTCTTGTTCTGAAACGGCATTGATGTGAAATTCTGTTTTGCTTTCCATTTGGTTGCCGTCGATCTTCAGATTGTGAACGGTGCCGCCTAGTTTGGAATTGATGTTTAAGGCCCCTCCATCAAAGAATTGGCCTGTATAGCCGATACTTTCTCCATTAATGGTTAAAATGAGCGGATTGTCGACAGAGGTACCCAACCAGGCTTTGTCATGAGCCATTTGAAAAACGGTATTGTCGTTTCGGTTGATCTTGAAGTTGCCTTCATTCTGGACGGTCCAGATCAATTCGTCTCCACTCCAAAGGCCTCTTTTTAATTCGATCCCCGAAGCATATCCGCTGAAGATATTCCCACCTAAAGAGGTGACCCGGATATAGTTGTCAGAAAAGAATCTGGATTCAAAGGGGCGATCTGTTGCGAGGGTTCCTATTCCTACTTTATGGGCAGGAAGGGTGTAAAGGGTATTGCCGTTGGTCAGCCACTGTTGGGCTTGAAGTTTTGTAGTGGCTGAAAAAATAAAAAGTAGACTTAGGCTTAAAAATACAGTCTTAACGAGTTTCATTTGCTCAGTTTTTTGGACAAAAAATTTGGTTAAAAAATCTGAGACAAAGTTATGGCCGGTCCGCTCCCGGCACTAACAGGATTCTCCCTTATGCTGACATTATTTTTCCTAAGTGAATGTTAAGCAAAGACTTACAAGGTCAGAGTGAAAATACGCTAACACAGGTGTAACAATCATTAACACGGGTGTAACGAGGCAACTAAATACCGCCTCCATTCATATTAGCGTGCTTCTCCGCATACTGGGAAGGAGAGAGGCCATAGGTTTCTTTAAAACACTTGGCAAAATAAGACAAGTGGTTGAAGCCCGATTGATAAGCTACTTCGGTAACTTGAATGCCCGGCTGCATTAGTAGTTGAGCGGCTCGCTTTAATTTGATGGTTCGGATGAATTCACCGGTAGATTGATTGACCAGGCCTTTTAATTTTCTGTGTAATTGCATGCGGCTCATGCCTATTTCTTTTTGCAGCACCTCTACAGAAAAAGATTCATTTTCAAGATTGTCCTCGACTACATTAATGAGGTTTTCCAACAATTGAGCATCTCGATTATGGAGCGTAATGTCCTTGGGGGCTAGTTTGACTTCCCGGCCGAATTTTTGATGTAATCGCTCACGCTGAGCGAGGAGGCTTTTTATTCGGGCGGAGAGTTCTTCAATTTGAAAAGGTTTGGCCAGGAATTGTTCGGCGCCGGTTTCAAAGCCTGATATCTTGGTTTCATCATCTTCACGTGCAGTCAGTAATATGATGGGGATATGGCTAGTCAGGTCATTGGCTCGTAATTGTCGGGTCATACTGATCCCATCCAAAACCGGCATCATGATATCCGAAATAACCAGATCAGGAATTTGCTTCTGGGCAATTTCCAAGCCGTGGCTTCCATCAGCGGCCGTTATCACATTATATAGATCCCGTAATTGTTTTTTTACATAATGACGAAGCTCCTCATTGTCTTCCACAAATAGCAGGATCGGTTTTTCATCATTAGAAAAAGTGGACGGTACTTCCATTTCTGATTGAAAGGGTAGGAGATCGGTATAAATAGCCTGGCCTTTGCCCGTTTCTTTTTCGGGCAATTCATTAATGGAAACTAGGTCTATTTCTTCTATTTCCGAAGGCAGCAGGACGGTGAAAGTGCTTCCTTTTCCTTCCTGGCTGTCCACGTGGATCTGAGCGCCTAGAAGATCCACCAACTCTTTGGTGAGGGCCAGCCCTATTCCACTGCCTTCATGCTGCCGGGTGGTACTGGAGTCCGCCTGGTAGAAGCGTTCAAAGATACGCGACTTCAGGTCTTTGTTGATGCCAATGCCGGTATCTGAAACGCTGAACCGGATCTTACCTTCTGCGTCTTTGGCCAGGTGTACACCTACTCGGCCGCCCGTATCAGTAAATTTGATGGCATTGGAAAGGAGATTATAAGCGATTTTCTCCAACTTGTCGGCATCTGTTTGGAGGATGAAGTCTCTTTCAGGTATATCTATTTGATAGTCAACTTTCTTGGCCTCTGCCATAGGTACAAAAGCCTGGGCTATTTCTGCAAGGAACCTGGAGACTTCCAGGTTTTTTTTATCAAGTGGCATTAAACCGACCTCAATACGGGCCAGGTCGAGTAATTGATTAACCAGCCGCAGGAGCCGGCCGGCATTTCTGCGCATCATATCCAGGTCCTGGGCGTCCGGCGATTTTGTTCTGTTTTGAAGGGGTGCAAGGATCAGATTGAGTGGCGTTCGGAATTCATGCGATATATTGGCAAAAAAGCGGGATTTCATTTGGTCGAGTTGCCGAATATTGTCTGCTTCCATTTTTAACTGGAGTCTTCGCGTTTTTTGTTTGATCCGGTATCGGTTAAAAAGCAGATAGGCCATTAAAGCCGAGAGCAGTAACACACATATCAGTATCGCTATAAATAGTCTTTGCTGACGGATGGATAAGCGTTGGGCCTCTAGTTGATACTCCTGAAGGCGGAGCTCTTTTTCTTTCTCCTGAGTGTCAAACCTGGTCTGCATTTCTGCGACCTGCTCAGCTACGGTTACTCTTTGCAAACTGTCTGAAATTTGCTGAAATTCTTTTAGCCTATCCCGGGCAGCCGAATAATTCCCCTGTGCAGCGTAGATCAAGGGGAGATATTCCAGTACCTGGGATTTAAGTCGTAGTGATTGAACTTTTTCTGCCAGTTCTAGAGCTTCCTCTCCATTGGCCAGGGCTTCCTGAAAGTTGCCTAATTCCAGGTAAAGCTCCATGAATTCGATATGGGTGAGGGCAATATTCCGCAAATTATCAGAATCTGAATCGCTGTCCAGTGACTGTCGATAGTAATCCAGGGCTTTTTCAAATAAGCCTTGCTCCCGGTAGATCATTCCAAGGTTGTGGAGCGAATTGCTGATGCCGGTCGGGCTGTTAATAGCCTTAAATGCTTCCAGCGCTTTTTGATGATATTCCAGCGCCTTGTCAAACTCTTTTTTTTGAATATAAACATTGCCTATGTTACCCAGAATACTCGCCTTTAAGGTATCGTATTGTTGCTGGGTAGCTATTACCTCGGCTTTTCCATAGTACTCAAGGCTTTGTTCATATTGAACCTGGTATTTGTAAATGATGCCCAGGTATACATACATGCGGCACTCTTCTTTGATATCTTTTAACCCCTGGAAAATAGAAAGTGCTGATAGGGCAGCGGATATTGATTCAACATAATTACCTGCTTCGGCATGTAAAAGAGCTAAGGTTTTTTCGGCTTCTGCCTGCAAGGGCAGCGCTTTTTGCAGCTTAGCCATTGTTCTGGCCGAGTCCGCAAGAGATAATGCCTGGACCGGCTCGGAAAATATCTTGGATTTTGCTTCTCCCAGGAGTTTATTTATATCACTGCCCTGGCCAAAAAGAGAAACAGGAATGAGTAAAATCAGGATTAGGTGATATGGGAAAATCGTTTTTTGCATGAATTGTAGAGTTCGGTCAGCATGATGTCCGCTCAAATTGGCTGCTTGCTCCTACTAAAATACATATTTGGATTAAGCCTTGCACTTTGTTTAGCAATTATTTAAGACGCTTCATCCCTCTTTTTTCCCAATTCACTCCATTTTTATTCCATGTGGAAAAATTCGCCGGTATTTTTAATAAAAGTTTAAGAGAAATAATTGAAACCAAAGGCGGTTTTCAGAGTCTTTCAAATACCGACAAAAAAAATGAAAAAAAGTACCTGAAAAGTGTTGACCTTTTTTCATTTCAATACACTAATAGGGTGTAAGGCAAGAATAAAGATTCAAAATTGTCGCCTTTTGTACTTTTGTTTAGCTTTTTTGTGCCGATTCGGCATAATTATTAAACAAAAATGTCGTTTTAAAGTTATAACACTGAAATCAATTTAAACCTATTATCATGAACATCCGAAAAATTAAACTAGCTCTTTCTGTAGGTCTGATGAATTCAGATTCAGGGAATATTCTGCAGGTCATGAAGGAACAAATGCACGTCTTCAAAGGAGAGGTGGGCAATTTCCTTGGCCTAAGCGAAGTGAACAACAACCGATTGAACAGAAATCATGTAAAGCATACTTATGCTATGCGTTTTGAAAACTGCACACTGAATGTTGATCTGGTAACAAATCCCAGAACAAAAACGCAAGTAGTTCAAGGTTTCCAGTTGTCATAAATTCCCTTTTATCTGAAAAAAAATGCCTATGGTTCGGACCTCTAACCTTTTCTAAGTCTCTCCTCTCTTAATAATTTCTGCTTGTCTCAGCCGGCCTCTAAGCCTTTTTTCCTCCTAAGAGCTATAGAATACCCAAAAATTAACCTAAACTTTTCCTTCAACTATTTCATCCTACCAAAAAAGTATCTACTTTTGCGCCGTCAAAAAATGCGCATATGACTCAAATCAGAAATATTGCCATCATCGCGCACGTCGATCATGGCAAAACGACCCTGGTAGATAAGATGCTCCTGGCCGGAAGATTGTTCCAGGACCATGAGAAGCCGGGCGAACTAATGCTGGACAATAATGACCTGGAAAGAGAACGAGGCATTACGATATTGTCCAAAAATGTATCCATTACTTACAAGGATGTAAAAATCAACATCATCGATACTCCTGGTCACAGCGATTTCGGTGGTGAGGTGGAGCGGGTATTGAACATGGCCGACGGGGTGCTGCTTTTAGTAGATGCCTTTGAAGGTCCCATGCCGCAAACACGCTTTGTATTGCAAAAAGCCATCGAACTGGGCCTAAAGCCGATCGTGGTTGTAAATAAGGTGGATAAGGAAAACTGTACCCCCGACGAAACCCAGGAGGCAGTTTTTGAATTGATGATCAACCTCGACGCCACAGAAGAACAGTTGGATTTCCCAACACTCTTCGGTTCGGCTAAGTTTGGTTGGATGAGTGAAGACTGGGCAGAACCTACGAATACGATCACTCCATTACTTGATGCCATTATTGAGCATATTCCTGCTCCGGAAGTTGAAGAAGGGGATACTCAGATGCTGATCACTTCTTTGGATTACTCACAGTTTATCGGACGTATAGCCGTAGGCCGTCTGAATAGAGGTACTTTAAAGGAAAATCAGCAGATAGCTCTTATTAAGCGAAATGGAGATATTGAAAAATACAAGCTTCGGGGCTTATTTGTATTTGAAGGGTTTGAAAAAGTAAAAGTTGACGAAGTTCAGGCCGGTGATATTTGTGCCCTGGTTGGGATGGAAGGTTTTGATATCGGTGATACGGTAGCAGATCCCGAAAATCCAGAGGCCATGCCGACTATTGCGATCGACGAACCGACTATGAGTATGGTCTTTACGATCAATAACTCTCCTTTCTTCGGACAGGAAGGCAAGTACGTTACCTCTCGCCACATTAAGGAGCGCCTGGAAAAGGAATTAGAGAAAAACCTGGCTCTGAGAGTGGAAGAAACCGATTCAGCGGATTCTTTCAGAGTGTATGGTCGCGGGGTATTGCACTTGTCGGTTCTGATCGAGACCATGCGCCGCGAAGGCTATGAACTTCAGATCGGGCAGCCTCAGGTAATTACCAAAACCATTGACGGAGTCGAACACGAACCGGTTGAGGAACTCAATATAGACGTACTGGATACGCATTCGGGTAAGGCCATCGAAATGGTGACGCGCCGCAAGGGAGTAATGTTGTCTATGGAACCGAAAGGAGATCGCGTTTTGCTGAAATTTGAAATTCCTTCACGCGGCATCATCGGTTTGCGTAGCCAAATGCTGACGGCCACTGCCGGTGAAGCCATTATGACGCACCGATTTGTGGAATTCCAGCCCCATAAGGGAGAGATCCCCGGCCGGATCAACGGTTCCTTGATCAGTATGGAAACCGGCAAGTCGATTCCTTATAGTATTAACAACCTACAGGAAAGAGGCCGCTTCTTCATTGGGCCGAACGAAGATATCTACGAAGGGCAGGTAGTAGGAGAGAACAGCCGAGGCGGTGACCTGGTCATCAACCTTACCAAAACCAAAAAGCTGACCAACATGCGCTCTGCCGGAGCGGATGACAAGACTAAATTGGTACCACCTTTACGGTTTACGCTGGAAGAGGCGCTGGAATACATTCAGGAAGATGAGTATGTAGAAGTAACGCCTGAATCTTTGCGTTTGAGAAAAATCCTGCTGAAAGAACATGAAAGAAAGCGTGCAAAGAATGCCGCTTTAGCATAAAAAAAGAAGGCGCTCGCCGAGCGCCTTCTTTTTTTATGCCTTAGGTAAATCGGCTCTTCTCTCTGGTAGTTTCCTCAAATGATCTCCACCCTTCGTATCCAGGTCAAAATCATTCAGGTCTTCGAATCGGAACTTCCCTTCCAGGTTTAATAAAATAAATTCTTCCTGGCTCTGTACGATCAACAATACCTCGGAAATGAAGTTATTATTTTCCTGTACAAAAATATCCACTGTTTCCTTTCCCTGCCGCAATTTGATCAGAGGCGAATAATGGTCGCTGTGAATACCTTTCATTAAACTTTTGTAATCAGAAGCACTGACCGGGTTATTATCCTCAAAGGTGAGCAGCCTTAATCGCTTGAGCTTTTTCAGGATTTTATTATCCTTTTTTTCATCAGAAAAAGAAATAGCCAGGTCCAAAACCAGACCGCCAAGTTTGAATTGTTCGGCCCCTTCATCATGTTGATATTTTCTGAAAAAATCTTTGACACTAAGGCTGCTTTGTGCCCATACACACATAGGAGTTACTATCATCCCGAGGATGAAAATCCAGGTTTTCATACGCAATAATTTTGATTTAGATCTGAGAGTAGGTTGTGATAAAAATTGGGTAGAGGTGTGACTCTTAGTATCTGTTTTTGTTTTTAATTCCTCTGGCCATTCTGGTGACATCATCGATGCTCATATTGCCTACAAAACTGATCATGACAAAGTCTTCGCCGTCTCCACCGGCGATCATGAATAATTCGGATACCTTTTTTTCTCCGTTCTCTTTGATGAAGAAATCTAGGTTAGAGCCGTCATTATCACGTACTTTCATCAGTAATTCGTAATCAGAGGTGTCGATCTTTTTCATGGCTTCTTCATATAATTCATCGACATCTTGGTCAGAGGTTAAAATACGGAGCCCCTTAAGTCCTTTAGCGATTTCCAGGACAGCTTCATCCTCTTCATCGTCAAATTCTACTCCGTTGATCTCCATGTCACCGAACATTTGGAACAGGCGTGGACCGATGTAGACCACGGTAAATCGGGAATCGTCAATATACTGTTTGAAAAAGGCGTCGATGGCATCTGCTTGTGCTTGTGCGCTTATTCCTGCGATTAACAGGGCAAATAATACAAATAGCTTCTTCATTTCATTTTTGTTGTAATGTTAAAGTTTAAATCCTTTCATATAGGGCTACCTGCCCGTTAAGATTAAATTGTTTTAATCCTTGAGAAAATCCTGTAATGCATCCACTTCCTGGGCAGCCTTCATCGCTCCGCGGTTCAGTTCGATTGATACCTTCATCAGGGCATCCTTGGTGATCTGATAGGCTTCTTTGGGGTCCTCGGGTTCGTATTGCTCCCAGTTGATGGCACTGGCAGGCTCCGGACTGAGGTCGGGATACAACCACCAGATGCTCAAAACCAAAACCAATGAAGCAGCTACGGCTCCCATCCAGTGGCGTACTACAAATAATCTGCTCGTTTTCTTTTGTGTCGGCTGGATCTTTTGATAGATCTTATCCTCAAAATTCCTACCTACTTCCTGGGATTGCTCCAGTTCCAGAAGCATGAAGAGGGGCTGGTAGACTTTCCATTCCGGGGCTATATCTTCCTGCTGGAAAAAAGCCTTGAGTTGCTTTTCCTCTTCCAGGCTTGTTTCTCCCTGGAAATACTTTTCAATTAATTGACTGATATTATTCATACAATTTATTTTTAAGCAGATAGGCTCTGATCTGCTGTCTGGCTCTGAATAAATTAATTTTCACCTGGCTGAGGGGCATGTCTAAGGTCTCGCTGATCTCTTTGTAGGTCATCCCTTCAATATCTCTTAACTGAAAAACCAGGCGTTGGTTTTCGGGTAACTGTACGATCCATTTTTTCAAGTGCTCCATAGCGTCGCTTAGTTCTAATTGCTTGGCAGGAGAGGGCTGACTTTCTTTTAAGTCAATGACCGTGTCAATCGGTTCAAATCTACGGTGCTTGGACCGGATCTTGTCGATCGACAGATTGCGGGTCAGCCGCATCGTCCAGGCTTCCATGTTTTGGATATGGTCCAGTTGGTCGCGCTGCTTCCAGAGCTTGATGACGACTTCCTGCACCACATCTTCGGCCTCGGCCTCGTCGCGCAACATGCTCATCGCAAATCGGAACAGCTTATTTTTAATTGCTTCTACATTCATATGGAAGGTTTGCCAATTCATTTCACACAGGTGACGATTGAAAAATTAGGATGTTACAAGTTGGGGTGAATTTTTTTTTATTTGGGTTCCGTGGTTCCAGGGTTCCAGGGTTCTGGGGTTCCCCGGAACCCCGGAACCCCGGAACCACTTTAACATTCCCGCAACAATCAAAAGCAAAGCTGCCATCGTTTTGTCTAAATAAAGATTAAATTATACGAAGTAGGGGAATCGTTATATATTTGGATGTTAGATGTTGGATATATGGTCCGTTGAAATTGAGGGTATTGCAAAAAGCCCCAGCGGGGCGAGATATCGGTAACCCCAGGCGTCAGCCTGGGGAAAAAGTGGTAACTCTCTCCCCCAGCCCCAGCGGGGCGGCACTTGGCACTTGTGTCGCCCCGCTGGGGCTGGGCTCCTTACTGTGGGGCATCTTTGGCCGTGGGCTGACGCCCACGGTTACCAATATACCGCCCCGCTGGGGCTGCTTTCACGTCAATGACTATGCCCCCAGGTTCAACGGTCCTTACAGTTAGATGCTGGATGTCTATTAATTTACAGGACCACCAGACCACTAGACTACTATGATAAAAAAGATAGACTGGTTCGTACTCACTTCATTTATCCCACCCTTTGTGGTGGCCTTTATGATCGCAGGTTTTGTGCTGTTGATGCAGACCCTGTGGTTGTATATAGACGATATAGCCGGGAAGGGCCTTGGATTTTTCCTGGTGATGGAGTTGTTGGGGTACAAAATAGTGGGGCTGGTACCCTTGGCTATGCCTATTGCCGTTTTGATCTCCTCGGTAATGGTCATGGGAAATATGGCAGAGCGCTATGAATTGTCAAGTTTTAAATCGGCGGGAGTGCCGCTTTTTCGGGTTATGCGTTCGCTCATTGTATTTGGGGTTTTTGCAGCCTGGGTATCTTATTTTTGTTCTGATTATGTGATTCCGAAGGCTAATTTGAAGTTTGGTTCCCGGATGTACGATATTACCAAGCAAAAGCCGGCACTGCGGCTGGACGCGGGTGTTTTTAACTATGATTTTCAGGGATATGCCATCCATATTGGAGAAAAAGGAGCAGATGGGAGGAGCATTAAGGATGTTTTGATCTATGATCATTCGCTGCAGAGCAAGGGGCAGTTTTCTCAGATCAGTGCAAAGGAGGGAGAAATGTATCCCAGCGAGGACGGCCAATTTTTCATCATGCGTTTGAGGGATGGGTACCAGTATATGGAGACGCGCCCCCGGGCTGCTGTCGGCCCAGAGCGGGATTATCCTTTTGTGCGAACCTCTTTTGATCAATGGACCAAGATCTTTGACCTCAGCGAGTTTGAATTAAACTCAACGGATGAGGAGATGTTCAAGCACAACCGGAGCATGATGAGCATTGCCCAAATGAAGGTGGCGATCGATTCCATCGGACAGAAGATTAACAATCGGGAAATTACTTATTCTAATTACCTGAGTGGATATTACAATTTTATGGAGATAGATAGCTCCGTACTCAAAGAAGAGGCCGAAGAAGCAGCAGCCTTGAATAGAATGGTCGAAGAAGTCCAGGAAGGCCCTGTAGAAGATATAGAAAGACCTACTCCTGTGAGAGCCAGAAGACGCGGGGGGAAGCCATTGGAACAGCTAAAAGTTTCATCGGACTCGATCAATACCATTATGCTGACCTTTGTTCAGTCGGACCGCTCCCGTTTGCTGAATAAGGCCAAGTCTTTTGCCCGCAGCATCAAAAACCGCTCTACGGCTGATCAGTATTTTCTTTCGGATATAAAAGAAAGCCGGGTTAAGTTTGTTTATGATCTCCACATGAAATACGGCATGGCTGTGGTATGCTTCATTTTTATTTTTATCGGAGCTCCTATGGGTGCCATTGTGCGTAAGGGAGGCTTTGGATATCCCATCCTGATTGCCATTATCTTTTTTATGTTATTTGTGATATTGATGATCTTTTTCCGTAAAATCGCCGAAAGCTTTTTGATCCCGGCTGCTCTGGCTGCCTGGGTACCTTGTATTGTGATGTTTCCGATCGGTATCTTTTTGACTTTCAAGGCGATGAATGATTCCAAACTATTTGATTTAGACAGGTTAGCCGCCTTTTTCCGCCGTCTTTTCAAAAAGCGATCATCAAGCATGAAAAAAAGTAAAGCACTTGAGCAATCTATTTAAGTTAAACCGTCCATTTATTGTCGCTTATTTGGTATTTCTTCTATTAAGTACCCTGGGCTTATTTTTAATGAAAAAAGGAGATCTGGTATTATTTTTTAGTCAGAACCGCTCCCTTATTGGAGATGAGCTATTCAAATTGGTCACATTTCTGGGCGACGGTATTTTTTTTGGGTTCTTTGCACTGATCTTTCTCTTTTTCAAATATAGATATGCCGTTGTAACCGCTCTGTTGGGGCTTACGGTTATGTTAGTCAGTTTCACCGCTAAATCAATCTTTGCATTGGATCGCCCCTTGCCTTACTTTCAAAAAACGGGTATGGCGGATCAATTGACCTTCGTGGCAGGGGTAGATGTACATACCGGAGCGACCAGCTTTCCTTCCGGCCATACGATGACGGCCTTTGCTTTGTATGCACTTCTTGCGTTTTTTTTACGAGAAAAAAAGTGGATCGGCTTTTTTTTGTTGACAATAGCCGTGGGAGTGGGCGTTTCGAGAGTTTACCTGGTTCAGCATTTTTTACAGGATGTTTACCTGGGCTCCTTGATAGGGCTTGGATTAGCCATCCTTTGGTATTGGATTCAGAAAGGCTGGAAAAAAGAATGGCTGGATCGTAATTTATGCTTATCCTTGAAGCGAAAACGCGTATAATGAAACAATACGAAACTCAACGACTTCTCCTCCGTGAATTCAACCCCGCTATTCGGGAGCGTTTGGAAAAAAAAGGTGAAAAAGAAATGGCCGCCTTTTTCGGGAGCAATAATTATCTGGAATTGTTGAGCTTTCAAGATCAGTTTTTGGATTCATTTATCGACACCCACCGACAAACTTTCCGGCATTGGCTATTATTAAGTAAGGAAGAAAATCGAGTAATCGGAGATTGTGGTTTTCATCGATGGGCAAAAATTCATCAATGGGCAGAGGTAGGCTATGGCTTGCGTTCTTTATCCGATCATAACAAGGGGCTCATGACGGAGGCCTTGAAAAAGATCATCGAGATCGGTTTTCAGGAAATGGGTTTGAAACGCATTGAAGCTTTTGTTGAAACAGACAATTCCGCCTCTCTAAAAGTAATTCATAAACTGGGTTTTCGTGCTGAAGGCCGTCATCGGGCTCGCCATGAACAAGGTAAAAAAGACCTGATTGCGTTTAGCCTGACGAGAAGGGATGCCCCTCACGTTTCAGAAAGCCTGCCAGAATTGGTAGACGGTTTTGAGCGACAAACATTACCTGTTAACCAATGGAACCACAAAGCTCACCTGGAAGTTGGCTTGTGGTATTTATTACAGCATGATTGGTCGCCGGCACTCCTTAAAATGCGCAACGGCATCATCGCCTATAATTTGATATGGGGAAAGTCAAACACCTCTTCGAGTGGTTATCACGAAACCCTCACACAGTTCTGGCTGCGCATTTTGGAGTCTTATCTCAAAAAAAATCCGACAGATTTGCCTTATTCCCAGCATTGTGATGCTTTATGGATGAGTTCGATTTCAAATGTAGACCTGCCTTTGGAATACTATTCAAGAGATCGCTTGTATTCAGTTAAGGCAAGGGCGGAGTGGATGGAAGCGGATTTAAAGGCTATTAAATAAAAAAATCCCCCGCCGTCGGCGGGGGATTTTTTTATTTTCCTATTTCGTTCTGGCGATTTCACCAGATTTTACTCTACTTGTATAACTATCGTAGGCCTTTCTCACATTAGGCATCAGGAAGTAAAGCCCCAGTACGTTCGGGAAACACATGGCGAATATCATGGCATCTCCGAAGTCGAAAACACTTCTGGCCGAGATAGCCGAGCCAATAATAACGAACATACAGAATACGGCTTTGTAAGATATGTCAGCCACCTTGCTTTCGCCAAATAGGTAGGTCCAGGATTTCAATCCATAGTAAGACCAAGAGATCATAGTTGACAAGGCGAAGAGTATAACGGCAATCGAGAGTACGACCGGGAACCAAGAGATGGTTTGTTCAAAAGCCGAAGAAGTTAAGGCAATGGCTGCGTCATTACCGCCTCCCTGGCTGAAAGAAGCATAGGCTTGTTCGGCGCCAATATCGCCATAACCGGAGATGATAATAACCAATGCGGTCATGGTACAAACGACTACCGTATCAATGAAGGGCTCCAGTAAGGCAACCACTCCCTCTGAGATAGGCTCATCGGTTTTTACAGCCGAGTGAGCGATCGATGCAGAACCGATACCAGCTTCATTTGAGAAAGCAGCCCGGCGAAAACCCTGGATCAATACGCCGATAATACCACCGTACAGCGCTTTAGCGGAGAAGGCTCCTGCAAAGATCTGACCAAAGGCACTTGGTACCTGTGATAGATTACCGAAAATAACGATTAATGCAGCACCCACATAAATGGCTACCATGAAAGGAACGATCTTATCGGTTACTCTGGCGATCGATTTGATCCCACCAATGATGATCACCGCTACGATGGCTGCCATCACGACTCCAAAGATCCATCCTTGTCCGGCCAGGAAACTATTTTCGCCGCCTGTTACGTCAACAAGTTGTTGGGTGGCCTGGTTGATCTGTACCATATTCCCGCCTCCGAAAGAACCACCGATACACGCAATAGCAAATAGGACGGCTAATACCTTACCCAGGGTACCGAAACCTTTGCCTTTTTCGGCCAAACCTTTAGAAAGGTAATACATAGGTCCACCGGAAACAGAGCCATCGGGATTGACATTTCGGTACATCACACCCAGCGAGCATTCCACAAATTTGGATGACATGCCTAATATACCGGCCAGGATCATCCAAAAGGTTGCACCCGGCCCACCTAATGAAACAGCAATTGCTACACCTGCGATATTACCAACGCCGACAGTACCGGAAAGAGCCGCCGTAAGGGCTTGAAAGTGAGATACTTCCCCTGAGTCGTCCGGATTGTCGTATTTACCCCGCACCACATCGATCGCATGCTTGAAAGATCGGATATTCACAAACCGCATGTATACGGTAAAAATGATCGCTCCTACAATCAGCCAGATCAATACAAAGGGAATCGTAAAGCCTCCGAGCGTTACGGTAAAGAAAACAATGGATTCAATGACATTCGTAACAGGTTCAAAAACCGAATTGATCTTTTCATCAATAGTGCTCTGAGCCTGTGTCAGCAACGGGAAAAAAAGTCCAAATAAAGCAAGTATAAACGTTCGTTTCATAATATTTTTAAGTTAGTGATTCGGGTTTTTTTCAAAAAAACGTCCGTTAAGGTATTTTTTTCTTTTTATTTATTCAAAGGATTTGAGAATTTATATTGAAGATTAGTAAATGCTTAAACAAAAAATGGGGATATTGTTAACAAAATAGGAGGAGCTTTGGTATTTTGGATATTGCCTGCCGGCCAAAGCTTTAGCGGGGGTAGGGATGTTGGAGGTTAGATATTCGATGATTTTGTGCACTCATAAGATTGTTACACAGTACACAGTTGCACTATTACCCTAGACCACCAGACTACTACACTACTAAACTATCGATGTCTTGAAGAATGATGCTACAGATGAAGAGTTGATTGCCTTATTGGCACAAAACAGCGATTTGGCGATCGAGCGGATCTTTCAAAAGTATTACGAATACTTATGTAATATCATCTACCGATATCTGAGAGACAGTGCATTGGCAGAAGACATCGCACAGGATGTCTTTATGGAGCTTTGGAGAAAGCAGGCGTCAATTCGAATCCAGTCTTCCCTTAAGGCATATTTAAAGCGCGCAGCTGTCAACAGAACGCTCAATTTTATCCGGGATAATAAAATAAGCTTTGAAGGCGAAGACGAACTTCCGGGTATTCAAGGTAATATGACTTCGGTAACGGCGCAATTAGAAGCAGAAGACCTACAGCAGCAGATCAATCAGGCCATCGATGACTTACCCGAACGTTGCCGGATGATCTTCCTTTTAAGTCGGTTTGAAGACATGAGCTATAAAGAAATAGCACAAAAACTGGATATCTCCGTAAAAACTGTAGAAAACCAGATATCAAAAGCCCTGAAAATATTGAGAACTGTATTAGGCCCTTTTTTAAGCCTGATGCTTATTTGGTGGGGTGGATAGCACTGTTCTAATTGTCATCTTCCAAACGGAGTTTTAAATAAATACCCCTCATTCGTCATTTACCTGACGTAAAGGCGCATATAGGTTCAGCGAACAAAGAAAAAATAACTAACTAGTAGGGGTAAAACAAAGTAATGGTGTCCCATACAAAGAGAAACAAAGGAAATTATGGATTACGCTAAGTTTGTCGCACTGCTCAAAAAGCAAAGCAATAAGGAAAAACTGAGCGAACAGGAGCAAAAGTCTATCGCAGAATGGAAAAGCCGCGATCCCGAAGCCAGTAGCCAAATTGAAGGCTTGTGGCGTCACAGCGCTGCATACGAGGTCCGCTATCAGGTAGATACAGATAAAGGCTTGCAACGTTTGCGTCAGAAGATGGCGGAGGAATCTCAGCCTGTGTCCGACAATAAGATGGTCAGGATGTTATCCTGGCGCTGGATCGCTGTTGCTGCTGTTTTGGTCGGTTGTATGATTAGCCTTCCCTTAATCCTGCAGCCTGAATTGCCTGTATATGAAACCGCTGTGGGAGAAATAGAGGAAGTTAGCTTGCCGGATGGGTCTGTGGTGGTTCTTAATGAGGGAAGTCGCTTGCAGTTGAGCAGGGCCTTTACAAAAGGTGAAAGAAGAGCAGTTGTACTGGAAGGTGAAGCCTATTTTGATATTCAATCCAATCCTAAAGACCCTTTTACGATCACTACTCAAAAAACGGAAGTCCAGGTTCTGGGTACCGAATTCTCTTTGCGGGCTTATCCCGAGGAGGATTCGACTGTTGTAGAGGTGAATGAAGGCCTGGTTCGTTTTGCTGACCAAAAAGAGGAATTACTCCTGGAAGCTAATTCCCGTGGAGCTTGTTATCACGAGTCAGAGCTTATGGATAAACAGGCCTCAGTTGAGCTCACCCGGCCAGACTGGTATCTGCATCGGGCACAATCTTTCAGAGCTGTACCTATTCAACAGCTTTGCGACGTTTTAAAAGAGCGTTTTCAGGTAGAGCTAAGGTTCTCTGAAGAAATACTCTCTGAAGAATGTTCGATCATCACTTTTTCCATAAAGAAAAATGAATCTTTAGAAAATTTGCTCGAACGCTTGAAACTAAACCTCCGTATTAAGAAAACCGGCCCCGGCGCCTACCAGATTTTAGAGATATTCTGTTAGAAAAACTGTAATTTGAGGCGGTAAAATGTTTCCCACCTCTGCCATACCCAACCATTAGGAGCAAGAGGGCGTCTATAGTTAATAGAGAACGAATCCCCACAGAATACCCCAAATGAGTAGAAATTTGTTATACTACTCTTAATTTCATACTAATCTGTATGGGATTACCTGAACAAAACGTTCGAAAATTACTTTTAACAAGAATACTACTAGCATTTTCAGGTCACGTGATGATGAAGCAATGAACAAAAGCCTATACGTACTTGCGATTGTCCTTTTGTTTACCTGCAAGTTGTGGGGGCAATCCGTATTGGATGAGCGGATCGATCTGGAACTTCAAAGAACAACCATTGTTGAAGCATTATATACTATTACCGATCAAACCGGTGTTGATATTACCTTCCTGAATAACATCCTGCCTAAAGAAAAAATTAATGTGATCGTTAAAAATGAACCTTTGAGCAAGGTACTGGATTATTTGCTGGAAGGTACGGGAGTGGAATATCGTTTGATAGGAGAAAGTATTGCCTTATTCAAATACATTCCCGAAGAATATACGATTAGCGGCTACATTGAAGATGAACGTACCGGCGAACGCCTGATCGGCGCCAGTGTTTATGATAAAAAAAATAATAAAGCCGCTTATTCCAATGCGTATGGTTTTTTTAGTCTGACCGTTCCGGAAGGCGAAATTGAATTGGACATTTCCTATCTGGGCTATCAACGGCGGCAAATTGCCATAGAACATTTTCAAAACAGGAAAGTGCGCCTAAAATTGCGAACGGACCTGACGCTCGAGCCGGTAGAAATTACAGCCATGCAAATGCTGCAAAGATCTGCCTTACAAACGGCTGCCAGTGTAGATGGGGTTAATATTGCAGATGCCTCTCTTTTACCTTCTCTTGGTGGTGAGACTGACCTAATCCGGACGCTTCATTTATATCCCGGTGTGCAAACCGGTACAGACGGCATTGGCGGCATATTTGTCAGAGGCGGAAACCCAGGTCATAATTTGATATTGATCGATGATGTGCCGGTTTATAACCTTTCTCACGGGGCCGGCTTACTGTCCATTTTTAATACCGATGCCATTCGCTCTGCTCAGTTGATCAAGGGAGGCGTACCGGCCCGGTACGGCGGGCGTCTGTCTTCTATTCTGGACATCCGAACCAAAGAAGGCAATCAAAATGAGTACAGCGCAAAGGCGGAGCTCAGCTTATTAACCGCCAATGCCTCCCTGGAGGGGCCCATCATTCCTGGTAAAGCTTCTTTTTTCCTTTCCGGCCGCCAATCTGTTCTGAATTGGTTTCTAAAGCCTTATTCGCGCCAATATAAACGCAGCAGGGCAGAGCAGGGCGTTACCGACTACAATTTTTATGACTTTAGCTTAAAGCTTAATTATACCCTGGATAGTCTGAATAAGGTATACTTCAGTTTTTATAAAAATCAGGACGATTTTCAAAACAACGGTCAAAAGTCGGCAAAATTTACTGCCAGGAACGTCGATGGCATTTTGGTGCCTTTCCAGTTTGATCAGCAATTCCGGGAATCCTTTGACTGGGGGAATACGGTTTCGGCTCTGCGGTGGAACCATATTTTTAGCCCAAAGTTGTTTGCCAACACCACCCTCACTTACAGCAAAATGTGGGTGAACATCAATTATGATCATCGCGATAGTTTGCTCACTCTTTTCCCCACTCAACAAATTGCCAAGGCATATACCCTAAGCCGGTATCAGTCCAGTATTGAAGATCTGGGTGTAAAAATCGATTTTGAACTAAATCCGAGTTCTCGTCATAAATTTTTGTACGGAGTTTCCATCAACAGTCACCTGTTTCAGCCAGGAGCCCTACAGTTGAATGAAAGTGCTGATGAGATCGAGGGGCAGCTTGATTTTTCGAACCCTCAATTGCGGAGTACGGAATATGTAGCTTATATTGAAAACCACCTCAATTTGGGGGCCCGATTGTTGATTGACCTGGGCCTTAGAGCCACCATTCTCAGCGTAACCAATAGAAACCACCGGGTTTTGCAGCCCCGGCTGGCGTTAAAGTATAAGTTGTCTCCTGATTTTATTCTGAATGCTTCATACGGGAAAACTTATCAGTTTTTACACTTATTATCAAATTCCGGCTTTGGCTTTCCAACTGATCTTTGGGTGCCCAGTACCCGAACGATTGCTCCCGAAGAGGCCTGGCAATCTGTAGTGGGCTTCCATTGGAAACCCTCTAAATCCTGGTCATTGAAAACGGAATTATATTATAAGGAAATGGAGAATTTGATCTCCTATTCCGAAGGCGTCTTTTTTCTCAGTGACTGGCAGCAGAATATTACCGTCGGAAGCGGCACTTCCAAAGGGATAGAAGTGATGTTGAATAAAGAATGGGGGCGACTCAGAGGCTGGATGTCGTATACCTTATCCTGGACGGACCGGCAGTTCGAGAACGTAAACCAGGGGAATCCCTTTCCTTTCAAATACGACAGGCGCCACAATTTTGGGTTGGCGATGATCTATCAACTTTCCCCCAGTATTAGCCTGAGCACCAATTATACCTTTAGCTCTGGCTTGGCATTTAGCCTTCCCATTCAGAAATATCAATATCAATTTGATCATTTTAGGGATGTTCCGGTAACAGCCCTGGTATACAATGGCAAAAATCAGTACCGACTGCCGGCTTATCACCGCCTGGATATTGGACTGAATGCTTCCTTTAAAACTGCCTGGTTGCATCATGAGGTCAAAGCAGGGGTCTATAATGTATACAATCGCAACAATCCCCTTTATTATGACCTGCGCACTTCTTTGTTGGCAAACGGAGAAAGTTTGCAGGAAGTGAAGGAATTTGTACAGGTTAGAATGATTCCTTTTATGCCTTCCCTGAGCTACGCTATTTCATTCTAGCAAACAAATTGGTATATTGCATATTCAATTACGCTTATGAACCGGATCTTTACATTCTTCTTGCTAACTCTTTTTTCGCTGGCTCTGGCCTGTGAGCGTCCTATAGATTTAGTTATTGAAGAGCCGGCCCCGCAATTAGTTGTCATCAGTAATTTTACGGCTGATCGGAATATGCAAGTGCGAGTTTCCAAAACACAATCTGTCCTGGATACTGACCCGACGCCCTATATTCTGGATGCCGACGTTCGCCTTTTCAAAGAGGAAGAATTTATTCAGCGATTGCTTCTTGTTAGTGAAAAGGAAAATGATCCTTTTTATGTCACTCAAGGTTTTAAGCCTGAAGTAGAGGTTCCATACACCATTAAAGTGGATGCTCCCGGATTTGATCCCATCGAGGCCATGAGCAAAATTCCTACCAAAATTGACATCCAGTCTTTGAAGGTTAGTGACTATCTCATCGAAAAAAACCCGGAAGAGGAAGCCCAGTATCGCTTTTCAGTTACCATTGGCTTTACCGACCCTCAGGAAGAGAATAACTATTACCATCTCAACCTCTATCAGCAGGTGTACAAATTTATGTTGGATGGGCAGGATACTATTTTTGGAAAAAGTGAGTTCTTTCCCATTCAGTTCAGCCAGATCATAGATAACAATTTCATCCTTGCCTATTTTGACGGCGGCGTTCTTTTTGAGGATGCACCCTTTGATGGTAACATAGTTGCTTACACTTTCCCTATCACATTTAACTTAGATGCCAGGCAGGAGGTGCCTGGAAAGCTACTCGTAGAACTTCGTTCCGTATCGGAAGAGTATTATTTGTATCAACGCTCCCTTAGCCAGCAACAGGAAAATCCGGGTGCACCTTTCGCCGAGCCGGTCGTTCTGTACAACAACATTGTTAACGGCCAGGGTATCTTTGCCGGCTACAGCACTTCGCTGGATTCTATTCGCGTAGGAAGATAAGTTTAGGGGCGGCTGAAACCGCCCATTTTATTTGCAGCCTTTCCTTTTAAGAAATATTTAACAAAATAAAGCCGGGTTTCGATAAATAATTAGCCAATCCCATAGGGGTAGCCAATAATTTTAGTGTCTTCTACATAGCAAACACATAATATTTGCTGATCCTGAACCCCTCCCATTCAATTTTTGGTTGCAATAAAAACTCGACTTATGGACAATTATCTATTCAAAGAAAAAAGTAATCAAACCGGTACCGATGCCAAATCCACTTTTTTGGCTCAATTTCCTCTTTTTAGTACCCTCAGTGGCAGAGATCGTGAGCGATTGGCAGATATGATGGAACTAAAAATTAAACCCAGATACAGTTTTATCTACCTAACCGACGAACCTTCCGATCACCTCTATTTTCTAGCCAAAGGAGCTGTCAAAATCGGCACGCACAGCACAGATGGCAAAGAAGTCATCAAAAACCTGATCCACCCATTAGCCATATTTGGAGAACTGGGCCTGATCGGGGAGAAAAACCGGCAGGAGTTCGCCCAGGCCCTTAAGGAAGATGTGCACCTTTATGCTGTAAAAGTAGATGATTTTAAATCCCTCATGCGCCATAATTTCGACCTTTGCAATAAAGTCATGATGTCTTTTGGTGACCGATTGATGAAAGCGGAAAGCAAACTGGAGTCCCTCATCTTTAAAGATGCTCGTACCCGCATCATCGACTTTATTAAGGATTCAGTGAATAAAAGAGGTAGAAGAGTCGGTTATGAAATGTTACTAAAGCATTCCCTGACCCATCAGGATATTGCCAATATCACCTGCACTTCTCGTCAAACCGTTACGTTGGTTTTGAATGAACTGAAAAAATCTGATCTGATCTATTTTAATAGAGGTAAGATACTGGTGAGGGATATGGGGAAACTGGTTTAAAATAAAAACAAGAGTCATGCGATTCGCATGACTCTTGTTTTTACTTACGCTCCAAATCACTTATCTTCTCCCAACTATACTTTTCAGCATCTGCTTTCCTCACCATCAGGGCATAGGCATTGTTAAATCCCAAAGGAGATAACCACTGTATGCCAAATTGCTCCTCAAATTCATTTTTTACATAATTATAAACGCCTTCAGGATCGTCGATCAGGTCCGCTACAAGGTTTTCCGGAGGAGATAAAATAACCTGAAAGCCGGTGCCCGTATATTCGGCATACAGGTCTAATTCATTGTTGGCCAGCGCTTCAAAGCAGATCTTTGTTCCTCCCAGCCCTGGTTTGGGATCCACATCCAGGTTTGTATGACCATTTATCAATTGAGCATATAATTCTACCAGAATATATTGCTCAGTAAAAATTTTTGAGCCGATAGTAATGCTTTCACCTCCCTGCTGTTGGTCCGGCTTCCACAACCTAAGCTCTTTCAGAAAGGCCGTAGCGACCTCCTCCGGTGACTTTTTGAGATGATCTACCTGATAATTTAAATCGATCATAATCTCATCGGAAATTCGGCCGGCTAATAATTCAACGGCCTGAACGACTTCCGGATGGTCTGCAGCGAGTCCCTTGCGGGTAATAGGAGCACAAAAATAGGGCGGCAGCGCATATCGGTCATCTTCCAACAATACAAGGTCATAAGCCTTCACTCGTCCGTCAGTGGCATAACCACTTATTACATCTACTTCCTTTTCTTTAATTGCACGGTACATCAGACCGGCATTTAACATTAGCGTATTGAATTCCAGGTCATATTTTTCTAATAAACTCGGATAACCATCCTCCCTGCCGGCAAATTCCGGATCAAAGCCAGCTACCAGGCCGGAAGTAAAGAATCCTGGTAGTAGATAAAAAATACATAAAAGTGGAACAAGAGCCAGGGCCTTTAGATGCTGCCGGGTACGGGTGCGTTTTGCCCTGCTTTGAATAAAAGCCAGTGATTGGTCGAAGAAAACGGCCAGGAGCGCTGCCGGAATGGCACCGGCAAGAACCATAGCCGAGTTGTCGAGAGCAATCCCTCCAAAGATGAACTCTCCCAATCCTCCGGCACCAATGTAAGAGGCAAGAGTAGCGACGCCAACATTGATGACTGTAGCGGTCCGGACGCCTGCAAAGATTACTGGTAATGCCAGGGGCAGTTCGACCTTACGCAGGATCTGGCGGGAGGTCATTCCCATACCTTTGGCCGCCTCGGTCACGGCTTCCTCCACCTCCATAATACCGGTATATGTATTCCTTAAAATGGGCAGGATGGCATAAAGGAATAAAGCAAAAATTGCCGGCTTGATCCCTATGCCTAAAATCGGGATCATAAAGCCAAGCAAGGCAATGCTTGGAATAGTTTGCAGCACTCCGGCAAACCCAAGTACCGGCGCAGCCCATCCTGGTCGGCGAGTGATCCAAATACCAACTGGAACAGCTATCAAAATGGCCAGGAAAAGAGAAATAAATGTTAAACCAATGTGCTCAAAACATTGCTCGAACAGTTTGTCAGAATTGTTTTGTATGAATTCGAGTAGATTCATTTAGGTTGTTAATTATCAGTTATCTGATGATGGTTGATGAATTGTTGAAAAGCATTCATTAACTCAGCCATATTAAGCGGTTTGCTTAAGCCATCCTTTTGGATAAACAATTTAGAAGTGCCTGTTACTTGTTCGCTCAACTGAGCCATGCTATCCTTGATGGATAATGCGGCAGGCAAAATCTTCGCACCCTGAGGCGGTTCTTTTACAAACTGGGGGAGAAACTGAAAAACATCGCTGAGTGTAAAAAGCTGGATCTGAAGATCGAGTTTTTTTTCTGCTAAAAAGGCTTTGATGAAATCGTTGGCAGGGCGGAAGAGCAGGTCTTTAGGAGTGCCTAGTTGTTGGATCTTTCCCTTATCCAGTACACAGATCTGGTCGGCCAGCTCAAAGGCTTCTTCTACATCATGGGTAACAATGATGGTGGTTTTGCTGGATAGTTCTTCCATATTGATAAAATCCTGGCGAATCACATTTCTGGTGATGGGGTCCAGGGCTCCGAAAGGTTCATCCATCAGAATAATGGGCGGATCGGCAGCCAGGGCCCGGGCGATGCCGACTCTTTGTTGTTGCCCGCCACTGAGTTGATGAGGATATTTGGATAAATACTGTTCAGCCGGCAGTTTTAAGCGCCCTAATAGATAAGTGCTGCGTTCCTTGATTTTTTCCTTGCCCCAGCCCATGAGTTTAGGGACGACAGCAATATTTTCTTCGATGGTATAATGTGGGAATAAACCGATATTCTGGATCACGTAGCCCATCTTGCGCCTCATCTGTTCGGGGGGCATGGAAAAAATGTTCTCTCCATCCAGGAAAATCTTTCCCTCACTGGGTTCTATGAGTCGGTTGATGAGTTTGAGGGTAGTCGTTTTGCCGCTGCCGCTAGTTCCTACCAGGGCCAGCGTTTCACCTTTTTCTAACTTAAAGGATACCTCATTGACCGCATGATACTGGCCGTAGGTTTTGGTAAGGTCCTGAACTTCTATCATTTGATTATCTTCCTTTGGTGGAAGATAATCATTTTAAATGAGATGGAAGGGGGGGTGTAAAAAGTCCTTCGGCCTTCCTGCCGGCCGGCAGGCGGGTGGGAGGTCATTTTAAGAAAAAAACTTTGTTTTTTTCTTAAAATGACCTCCCAAATAAAATTTAATGGGGTGGGTAAAAACGAGGAACGACTTTTTACACAACCCCTTCCGTTATTCTTCGCCGGGGCAGGTTTCCAGTTGAGTAGTTTGTACCCTTCCTGCTGAATCGATGGTCAAACGCCAGCATCCGCCCAGGTTGTCACGCATGATTACTCCTCTGCCGACATTATCAATATACACATCTCCTTTATGTACTTGCAATTTTGCATTCGGTTTGATACCGATACCTACCGAACCTTCACTATCGTAATAAATATCTTCCTTGTCTCCTGACCAGTAAGAATTGCCGGCGGTTTGAGCAAACTGAGCTTCTTGTGCGAAGGTAGCAGACTGTGCATTCGTAGCATTCTGGGCAAAGGTGGCTTGCTGGGCATTCACGGCATTGTCGGCAAAACTAGCCTGCCCGGCCTGCTCTGCATAGCCGGCCGTTTCAGCCAGGTTGGCCTGGTCGGCCAACGTAGCGAATTTGGCGGTATCCGTGCTGGAAGCATGCATCGCATAGGGGACACTCAATAACTGCGTCGTACCCATATCCACATAATTGCTGCCTCCACTGATGTCCATTTCCACCTTCAGGAAAAAATCATCCTCTCCCCATTGGATGTCGTCCATAGAGCCGCTCAACAGTTGCCCCGCTCCAATTTTTAAGGTGAGCAAGCCAAAGGCATTGGTGGTGGCAGCATGGCGCTCACTGAAAACTGAGCTTCCGTCTATGGTTCCTTGTAAAATACTGATCCGCAGCCCGATCGCTTGCTCAGACAGGGCATCCCCGTTTTGATCCCTGGCCACCGCTTGATAATTGAAGGCCTTTGGACTTTGAGCAACCAGAAAAACCGGCGCCAGGCAAAGCAGGGCCAGACAAACAAATAGCTTATTCATGTTAATCGATTTTTTGGATTTTAAAAACAGCCAACTGCCGGCCGGCAGGACTGAAAATTCGCAAGATATAAATTTGGGCGGCTAAGGTGTTCAGTTCGATGGCGGTTAGTTCATCTCTCAAAGTGCCACTCAACTGTGTTTGACCCAGCATGTTTTGTAAAGTAAAACTTTGTTCAGGTAGGTACTCGGCTTTCCTTTGAACAAGGATTTGTTGTACGGTAGGATTGGGAAAAACTTCGATGTACAGCGCACTTTGCCCGGTTTCAAAAACCGGTGTAAGCATCATCCCGTTTTGCTGAAGTCCTTGTGTAAGTTGTTGATCCCCTGAAGAAAGAGTTTGTACGGCTATCTCTCCTAAGGTCCATTGCAAGCTGCCTGATGAGGTGGTCACGAATCCTCCGGCGGTGGAAAGCAAACCTGGTTGCAGGCTTTGGGCTTGTAGACTAAAGCCCGCCAGCAGCCCTAATAAGAGCGTGTTCAATAGTTTCATTCGATCAGTTTTTGGAATTTAATTATGTGAAATCCGGAAGTGATAGTCGAGGCCTTCGACAGGCACAACCTCTTACATAATCGATGCTAAAGTAAAGAAAAAAATATTTCTTATAGGATAAATGGTGGTATTTAAGATTTAAGAAAGGAGGACTTGTATTTTGTCCGACGATAAAATGGCAAGTTTTTTTTAAAATAAAATAATAGCTTTGCCCATTGTTAATCATTTCCGTGCATGGGCATCATCAAAAGACAAAGCATTAAAAGGTCAATTGTTTCTTATGTGGGCACCCTAATAGGGGTGGTCAGCACGATCTTTATCTATCCGCTGGATAAAGAGATCTATGGCTTTATGCAGTTTTTGATCGGTGCCGCTACTTTTTTATGGCCCTTTGCCTCCCTTGGCGCTACCGTACCGGCCATTCGCTTTTTTCGGAATTTTAGGAGTGATGATGACAACCATGGCTTTCTGGGGTTCCTGCTTTTGTGGCTGGCCATTGGCCTTTTGATCTTCGGCACAGTCGGCTATTATTTTAAAGAACCACTTTTTGACCTGCTGGCCGCCTTGAATTTCAACCGGGCTTACTTTGCGGATAATACCTTGACGATTTTTCTGCTCTGTTCTTTAATTATTTTGATCCAGCTCATGCTTTCCTATACCAGTAACTTTAATCGCATTGTCATCCCCAATGCTTTATTTAATCTTGGGATCAAACTGGGAATTCCCATTCTTGTGCTGCTGTACTATTGGGGGTTAGTGGGTAGCGAGGCCGTCAAATGGCTATTACTAGCCCTTTATCTGGCCATCTTCCTGGGGCTGATCATCTACCTGAGCCTGCTCGGCGGGCTTAACTGGCGGATCAATTTCCGTTTTTTGAACCGCCCTTTGCTTAAGGAAATGTTGAATTACGCTATGTATGGAGTGCTGGGAAGTATCGGGACGGTGTTTGCTTTTAGCATTGATACCATCATGGTTCCTACCTTAACCAATTACGATGAGGGAGGCCTGTACAGTATTGCACTCTTTATCGGCAATGCGATTGCCATACCCCTGGCTGCGATTAACGGTATTGCCGCTCCGATCATCTCCAATGCTTGGGGCCAAAATGACCGGACTGAGATCGTGAAAATATACAATCGATCGTCCATCTTATTATTCACGGCCGGCCTTTTCCTGTTGGCACTCGTGTGGCTGAACCTGGGAGATGTGTTCCATTTGTCGTCCAAATATGACGAGCTGATTGCCGGGCAGTATGTAGTACTAATCATTGGCCTGGCCCGGGTGATTGATATGACGACGGGCGTCAACGGCTCCATAATCGGCTATTCGACTTATTATCGATTCAACTTAATTGCCCTGCTGGTCTTGTCCTTTGGGAATGTATTCATGAATTATTATTTGATTCCTATTTACGGCATCACCGGGGCCGCTATTGCTACGGCTATTTCGATTGCTTTTTTCAACATTATCAAGTACGTATTCATCTGGATCGTGTTCAAAATGCAGCCGATTCGGCTAAACTTCCTGTGGGTTATGCTATTGGCTGCGTTGGCCTACCTGCTCGCGAGCCTGATTCCTTCAACCGGATTTTCTTTACTGAATATTATTCTGAAGTCAGGCCTATGTGCTCTACTCTTCGCCGCCCCGCTCCTATATTTCAAGATCGTACCGGATATCAATGAATTTGTTGTAGATCTGTTGAAACCTCTGAAACAACTAAGGAATGGTGGGTGGAAATAAGATAATTACCTACCAAAAAGAAGTATGCTCTTGCGGAATATCCATAAGGATTCGCCAATTATTGGGGTAGTAATTATTGACCCGCTTACCGAGGCCTTTTACCCAGCCAAGGCCCTGACCCCGGTAGGTGATCAATTGCCAGCCTTTGGGGATCTTTTCAACAGGGAGCGGATTTTTTTTCAGGAACTGGAGCGCTTCCATTTCCCCGAGTTCGACAGAGGAGAGCTTTTCTGATTTCCAGATACTGAGCGCCCAGGCAGGAGCCGGGACCAGCTGATCGCGCTTTAAACTTCCAAGGATCGTTCCCAGATGGATTTTTTTGACCTGCCGGGCAATATGACGTGCAGATTCTTCTAATGAAGCAGGTATGAGGTGGATTTCTCCGGTTTTGGGGTGTAAAAAAGCAGTGAAATCTTTATCGGGAGCCAACCAGGGACGAATGGCCGTTTTTTCTTTTTTAGATATTTTCTGAAGTGAACTCCTGTTTCCTTTACTTTTTCCCTCCTTTACAGATGAAGGGTTTCCTTTTTTTTGAAAACAAGCCAGGAAAAAACCTTCTCCTTTTAACAGGTGGGGAAAAAATTGGTACCCGAAAGCGGTCGCTTGAATGTTCCATTCCTCAGGGAGGTTTAATTCAATAGGTTGTAGGTCCATCTCTTTTTTCAACCACTCAGCATTCTGATCGTTTTCCAGTGTATTAAAGGTACAGGTGCTATAAATCAAATAACCTCCCGGCCGAATCAATTCGATGGTGTCCGCCAGGATCTTTTTTTGGCGGGCCGAGCAATGCTGAACATGCTCAGGTGACCACTCATTGGCCGCTTCGGGCTCTCTTCTGAACAAACCTTCACCCGAACAAGGCGCATCCACTACAACCAGATCGAAGTAGGGACCCAGTTGTTTTAATCCTTCCGCATCATTGTTACTGGTCCAGATATTCGGGTAGCCCCATTTGCTTACATTGTATTTCAGCGTTTGATAGCGGCTGTTGATCACCTCATTGGATAGCAAAAGACTATCGGCCGACAGGACGGAGGCCAGCACCATCGACTTTCCTCCCGGAGCTGCTGCCAGATCCAGGACTTTTAAATCCTGGCTGAGATCAACACATTGCCGGACAGCCTCTGCGAGAAACATGGAGGAGGCCTCCATCACATAATAGGTGCCGGCATGAAATAATGGGTCCAGTGTGAAAACCGGGCGGCTTGGCAGATAACGCCCATGGGAGTTCCAGCGTACCAAATCCAAATCAGAGGAGAAAGGTAAAGGCTTTCCAGGGTTGAGGAGAATGCTCACGGGAGGAGGCGTTTCCAACGACTCAAAAAAAGCGTTCTGGGCTTCTCCCAGTTGGTGTTGCATCTGTTGTACGAATTGGTCCGGCCAGGTCATGGTTAGTATCAATTATTCAAAGCCCAGTCGTATTCTGCAAATTCGATTTTGGCATTTTTTTGAATTTCCATGTTGGCATACTTTTTCAAATAACCTGTAAGCTGGCCGAAATCCTCTGCATACCATTCAAAGATCTTGGACACTTTCACCTTGCCTGCTTTGATCTCGTTATACTTATTGTTGTTGATAAACTGCCGGGTTTGCTGCTCCAGTAATTGATCCAGGTTTTTGCCGGTAAAGGCCTTATTGGCAAGGGGAGGGCAAGACCTGGCGGCACAATTGACCGCAAAATGGATTCGGGCATCCTTAAATTGAGGCCGCAGAATATCATTCTCTATATTATTGAGTGAATAGGTTTTATCTCCTAGCGTAATCCATTTGACATTCCAGGGGTCACCGTCGTGCAAATCACGAATGCTGTTGATCGGGTATTTATCGACAATCAGCTTGATGGTAAAAGCATTGTAGGCATTGATCCAGTAGGCCATTTTATGTTCTCTTGGCCAGGCATCCTGGACAGGGAAGGCGGCTAGTTCTGCCAGGTAGGCATTTAATAGCTTTCGGTCTTCCTTAAATCCAGCATAATCTACCTTGCCGCTGCTGCTGACATGCTTTTGCAAAAGACGATCCCACTGACTGTGGTCAGGGCCTGCTTTTTCCAGATTTGTAAGGGCCAAAAAGGGGAGTACCCCCAACATTAATACGATGAGTTTCCAACTTTTTACCATCATAAAGGAATTTCTTTTTTTATAGAACTCCTAAGGGCCTCACTCTGTTGTGTCACTTGTATAAAGTTGTAGCGGCACGGACACTTTTTTATCTCAATAAGGCAAAATTTCCGGTCGCCACCTCGGTAAAGGTCTCGACGGACGTATCCTGAGGAACATTTCGGTATCTGATGTAATAAACATAAGCGGTGGAGGCCACTTCATTTCCATTATATTTACCATTCCAACCCTCATTCGCATTCTTGGATTGAAAGAGTAAGGTTCCCCAACGATCAAAGATCCGCATCTCAAATTCCCGAAAATCACAGTTGGAATTAGGTATGAAACGATCGTTGACGCCATCCCCATTGGGAGAAAAGGCATTGGGTACATATAATTTGCACTGCATATCCTCGATTTGATCTAACTCATACGACACAGGATCGGTGGTAGCAGATAAGTGGATTAGAAACAGAAATACTAAGCAAGAAAATTTCGTAAGGAACCTCATGTGATTTTTTTCTGCAAATGTATGTATTTAAAAAATATATACGGATTTAAATTATTAAAAGAGCCTCTCACCACAGCAATGTACCAGTCTGTCTATTTTTCGGTTAAAAACAAATTGTAAGGAAAGGGAAATTATTCAGGAGTTGCTTCGTTTTATTTTCGACAAAAGATAGATGGCGCTAAATTTGAGACGGTCTTGCCTGAATCTGATATGATATCTCGCTAACTTCATAAACCTCCGGTGATGAATTTAAATAATACTTTTTGGTGTGTGATGTTAATATTTTGGTCTTACCTCCTTCCTGCTCAGTCTTATGATGTTTTTACGGTAGTGGGCTCCAATTTATTAATAATTAATCCTACGGATGCATCGATTGTTGAAACTTTACCGATTAATAATTTACCGAATGGGGAAGCGATCCGGAGTTTAACCTATTCTACCTCCGATGGGAATATGTATGGGATGATCCGGCTAACAACCACTCCTACACTTGTTAAATTAGCTCCGGATGGCACACTCACGATCATTGGAAATTTAAGTGTACCGAATGAAACGGTTTTTTTAGCGGAAGGTCTGGCCTACAATGAAGCGGATAATAAGCTGTATGCAGCCGTTAGCTTAAACGGAGGTACTGCTGATAATGATTTTTTCTCAGAAACGCTTGTTGAGATCAATCCAGCCACCGCAGAAGCTTCCATTTTTGCCCAAATTAGTTTCCCTTCCGGGACGCCTGATGTAGACAATATGACTTTTAGCGACAATGTATTGATCGTTCATGACGGCTTGCCCGGAGATGATGAAAACCGTTTTTATTTAATCGATTTTCAGAATGTCAGCGCTGGGGTTGCCAATGCTACGCTGGGTTTTGCCACTAGTCCGTATCAGCCTGTAGGGGATATTGAAAAACTCAATTGCAGTAATACTTTACTATTGGTCCATGAGTTTGATGTCTTGCGATTGGATATTGAGCGTGAGGAGGTTACTTTGATCGGGAGTACACACAGTATGAGCCAGTTCGGTGGCGCTTTTCTTACAGCTCTGACGGATGCGCCCGGCAATCGCGTAATCCCATTATCTATTTTACAGGATACGACTGCCTGCGAAGGAGAACAAATAGCCCTGTCTGCACAGGAACAAGGCCTTGAAGTAGATTGGAGTACGGGAGAAAGGGGGACAAGTTTAAGCGTGAGTGAAACAGGTACTTATTTTGGTACGGTTCTCATTAATGGCTGTGAAGTCCCTACTGATACCATCGATATAACCTTTGAGAACTGCGAAGACTGCGAAGACCTCCGTTCAACAATCGAGACTTCCTTAAAACTAGGGTCGGACACCATTGTATGTACGGGAAGTACGTTGGCTTTAAGCATTGATGTCGAAGGCGCAGAGGTAGTTTGGAATACCGGTTTTGCGGGACCTACCCTGGAAGTGAGACAGGAGGGCATGCATTGGGCCAGGGTCTTGCTGGACGGATGTACATTTCAGACTGACACTATTAATGTTCAATTCAATAGTTGTGATGGATGTGATGCTTTGGAATTGGAACTGAGCGATCATCTTCAACTGCGTAATGATACGATTATTTGCGTTAATGACACCATTCCTCTTACACTGGATATTCCGGGAGCTGACATTGAGTGGAATACCGGCCAGACCGGCCCCGGGATCAATATAAATGTTCCGGGACCTTATTGGGCAAGCGTGAATATCGGCGGCTGTGTTTTTCAATCCGATACGCTACAGCTTGGTGTTCGTGACTGTTTGGAATGTGATATTTTTATCCCCAATGTTTTTTCTCCGGATGGTAATGGAGTGAATGATCAATTCGAGGTATTTGTAGATGAAGCTACCTGTAGTTTGCAGGAGATAGAGATCTTTATTTTTAATCGTTGGGGTGGTTTGATATTCGAAGGAAGGCAAAATCGCTGGGATGGAAAAGTGAACAGAGAGCCGGCTAAAAGCGATGTGTATCTCTACCTGGTAAAGATGACATTACTCAGAGAAGGAAATATTATTGAGGTACAAAAGTCAGGAGATGTGATGCTCCTGACCAATGAGTGATTCGCATGCCTCATGTTTTTAAGGGAACAACCGGCTTCTGGGTAGCTTCGAGCGCTTTCAGTAAGTGATTGACGGAAGCAGGTTCCGGAAAAGGAAAAACCAATTGTCTTAAATCAGAAAGATTGGCTTCGATAGTGGACTGCTCAAGTGCCTGAAGAAACAGGAAAGTATCTGCTAATCGGGGCTTACTCTGTCCTGCCAGGATTCGGTTCAATGCTTTTTCGCAATCTTCCTTGCTTTTTACCTGGTACACGCCTTTACACAATCCGTAAAAGGGATGGCCAAAAATAATAGCCGGCGTTTCCCGGAAAAGTGCTTCCCAGCCTGCTGTGCCGGTAGCTGTAACGACAGCGAGGGCATTGTTGATGAGATCATAGGTGTTGACTCCTTTTGACATGAGCCGAACGTTTCGCAGCCTCACCAGGTCGTCGTAATAATCGGCATCCCGATACAGCGCCGTTTGTTTAGGATTTTCTTTTACCAATAATAAAACATCATCCGGTACCAGGGCGGACAACATTTCCACCATCAGGTGTTGATCCACATAAGCGCCGGCCCGGGGCCCGGTAGATACCTCAGGTTGAAGATGGAGCGCTATGTAAATAAATTTTTGTTGATCAGGGATCTCATCCTGAGAAAGATGCCGGAGCCTGGACTTTAAGTGCCTTTTTTTTATTTGATTCACCAGCAGTTTTTTGCCGAAATAATTGACGAAATCAAACAGACCGCGCCAGCTCAGGTAGGAAGGAAGATTCTTCAGGTTCTTTTTTAGCTTCGCTTTTCTCCTTTTTTGCTGCATTTCGCGGTATTCCTTTTTCATTCGCTGCACGAATTCCTTTCTCATATAGAAAGGAACCGCCTCATCATCATTGATGCCCATTTGTTTTTTCCAGATCCTTTGCGACCTTTTTGACAAAAGCTTGACATCGATCTCAATACCTCCATTTTCTTCAGCTTTTTGGTACAATTCCCGGATCTTTTCTTTCAATCCAAGAGGCTGTCCATCCCATTTTTTCCATAAAGCTGTAAAACCGGGAGCAAAGTTGTCGAAAAACAAAAAAGGTTTTTGATGTATCTGACAGAGTTCATACAAGGGATAATCAAAGGGGCTATGAGGGAGAATATCAAAAAGGACGAGTTGTACATCCGTTGTGCCCAACAAGTGATTCCAGTAGCGGAGCGTACGCAGGTAACGCTTGCGATTCATTTCATAAAAAATGTGGTAATGGTTGAGTCTCGCATTCATTGCCATGACCTGGCTTTCTGTGTTTTTCATCGCATCGATCAGTGATTCCTCAAGGGGAGCAAAATCGTTCATGTCGACATCCTTGAAAAAATTGAGATAGGCCACGTCTACTATTTCAATCTTGTCTTTTAATTCAGTAGGTATGTTTTGTAAAAAATGAGTGATCCAGTATACCTTGTCTAATTGATACTGCTCAATTAGCTTTGGAATAAATGTTTGTAGGAAATGATCTTCAAAACCTCGTATGATGGCAGTTCTCATATGTGCTTATTCAATTTTTTAAAAAAGTAGATCAAAGCTAAGCGGTGTTCCCACTTTCAGATCCCGGGTAGCTTTTTTTCCTAATAC
>JAUIKE010000302.1 GCA_030430845.1 Bacteroidia bacterium
AATCCCCAAAAAAATCAGCACACTCTCAAAGCGGCAAGGCAAAATCTCTTAAGCAGTGACAAAATGGAGCCACCACCCGGGATTGAACCTGGGACCTCACCCTTACCATGTAAATCACATGGCCAAAATGTTACTTTTTGCTCTATAATAAGCCATTTATCAGGCCATAAAGCTTGGTTTGCTGACCTTATTTTGAGGGGCACACCCCCGTTGAAGTAGTGATCGAATTATAGCATAGAAAACTGGGTATTGAATATTTATATTTAATGGTCAAACCTAATAAGTTGTTTATACATAGGAATAGGTTTAGTATTCTGGTGAAATCTACTTTAAAGGAAAAATACTGTAATATAGGTAATATGATAATTGGTTTATTTTTAAGGCACATTAAGGCCTACAAGAATATTAAATTTATACCTGTTGGTAATAAATACAATTTTACAAGTTACATTGGTGAAAATGGAGCTGGTAAAAGCTCAATATTGGAAGCTCTAGATTCCTTTTTTAACAAAAAAAACTATTTAATAAATAAAAGTGCACGAGAAGACGGCATTCACACTACGGGAAATAATCCCTTTATATTGCCGATATTTTTAATAGAAAAAACTAAGGTTACCAAAAAGAAACGGGAATTTGAAAAGATTAGTAATTTTTTCTGGTCGATTGAAAAAAAGAGTAGTTCAGCAAATATTCAGAGATATGCTAAGGAATTTTTTGATTTAAGGGAAAGAATTATGGATAAAAGAGAAACACATTATTTAATAGTGATTGGAGAAACTAACTTAGATGCAGCGGCGCATAAAATATACTTTGGTAGCTTTCATAATGAAGAAAGTTTTATTATAAATTTTCTAGAAAAAGATAAAACAGAAATTGAGAATAAGAATACAGACGATAGAAAGCTTATTATTGATAATTGGAAGGATGAACTTGCAAAAACATTAGATAAATCTGAATGGAAAAAGTTTCTTCAAGACCTTAAAGACCTATATTCTTATGTATATTTACCAGTTGAGCTTGATGTGGAACGTTTCACAAAAATAGAAACGGAAGAAATGCAAAAAATTTTTGGAAAACGACTTAAAGAAGCTATTGAAGTAGCACTATCAAGTGTTAACCTTTTTAACTCAAATGGAATAAATAAAAAACTTGATTCCTTCATTTCAGAGATAGAGGATACGCTAAATAATGAGTATTGTTATGAAACAGGCATGCAGAGGAATAATACAATAACAAAATCAGATTTAGTTGAGAAGATTATCGAGTCATATTTTCAAAAAAGAATACTAAACAAAAAGGAGGGAAAAATAAGGAAACCTGTAAGTGAATTAAGTGCAGGAGAAAAAAGACAGGCTCTAATTAATTTAGTTTATGCTTTTTTGATTAGGGATGATATACGCAATAAAATGATTATAATAGGAATTGATGAGCCTGAAAATTCTTTGCACACGTCTTTATGCTATGAGCAATTTGAAAAATTAAAGATCATCTCTAAAAATAGCCAGGTTTTGATTACCACACACTGGTATGGTTTTTTGCCTATAGTAAGCGAGGGATGGGGTCACTTTTTAAATAATAATAAAAAAAATGAGATACTCTTTGAGACGTATGATCTATATGACTATAAGCCCAAAGTAAAAAAGGATATTGAATTGTCTGGAAATAGAATACCGCATGACTTTTTACTTAAAAGTACAAATGACTTAGTTCAGTCTATTTTTTATTCCATTAGGGGTGACAATCCTTATAATTGGCTAATCGTGGAAGGTGTCAGTGAAAAGATATATTTTGAATATTTCTTTAGCGAGGAGGTAAAAAATAGGAAACTGAAAGTTTTACCTTTAGGTGGGGCATCAAAAGTTTGGCAGCTCTACAAATACTTGAAACTGCCCATAATGGATGAGTCAAGACCACTAAGCGGAAGGGTTTGGTGCCTTATTGATACTGATCTCAAAAGGATTGAGGATCCTGAGATGTACAATATCAATGAGAAACATGACAATCTTAGAATTAGAAGATTGAGCAACAGAGACTCCAATGAGCGAACAGAATTATTAAATTTAAAAAATACGGATACAAGTCAAACAGAAATAGAGCAAGCCCTAAACCCTATAATATTTAAGGAAGCCTTATCTAAATTAACAACTGAAAAAGATTATATTATTTCTAATATTCAGAACAAAAGAGGAAATACGAGCTTTATTAGAAATTTTAAAAACCTGGAGCTAGAGGAGTACTTTAAGAAAAATGAAGGTAGAAACAAGATTATTTTTGCTAAGAAGTACATTGAAGTCTCCTTAATGAAGGGTGGTAATCCTACATTTATTCCAAGCTGGATCACTGAGATAAAAAACTTTTTCAGTGAGCCCATCATCAAGTAAAACCCCTAAAACTTCAAAAAGAGAATTAGCAGTCAATAAGCCAAAATCCCTTTTATTAAATGCGCAAAGCACGTATGTACGCGCCTATAATAGAGGGATGGTTATTTCTAGTTGCCATTTGGCATTGGCAAAATTATAATTAACTCGCTACCCACATCACAGAATCTCTCTTTTTTTTGTGCTTTTCAAGCTTTATTGATGTTCAAGTTCAAGTTGGGGTAACCACTTGCCACTTGAACATCCTCGCGAGAGGTTGCGATGTGGGTAGCCATTTGGTTGCCCCTTTTTGAAATCTCAAAATAGTTAGAATACTGAGACTTAAAATGCATTTTAATTCGACAAAATCGCTTCATATTTTAAAACATAACTTTTTAACCCATGTCGACCAATAAAGCGGATAAGAAACATTTATGGAAAGTAGGAATCTTCTGGTTCTTTGTCGGAAGTTACGCTCTTTTCTTCTACTTCACCCCTGCCAATCCCTATCATGTATGGTTTGGGTTCTTACTCCTACTCATTGGAGTATGGCTCCATCCTCTTAAGGGAGAAAAGTTCTTTGAGAATCGTGTCTCTAAATTCAGGAACCACAAAACAAGAGCTGGTTTAACACTAGCTGGCCTTCTGGTTGCCATCGCCTCTTTTGGAATCAATTTACAGCAGTATGGCGTAGAGAACTACCCAACCCCTTCATTTATTCTTTTAAGCCCTAAAAACGTCTCAGAGGCCTCTTTAGACTATGAATTAAAGCTGCAAGCAGAAGATGCCACAAGTGTGGTGGTGGAAGGTCAAGGAGTGATGACTCAAAGTGAAAGTGATCCCTCTGTTTATGAGCTGATGATTAATCTTGATTCACCTACAAGCACTTTTAATGTGATTGCTAAAAACGAGCACAAGCAAAGTGAAACCAGTGTTCAGATCACGAGAGAAGAAACCCAAGAAGAGGAAGAAGAGCGTTTGGCTAAGCAGGCGGAGTTAGAAGAAAAGCTAGCGCAGCAATCGGCACCTAAAACACTTGGTATTTCATATGACCAAGTCATGGAATCTCTGACAGACTTTTTTGTGATGGAAAAGACAGCTCCATTAAATGATGGACGAGAGCGATATATGGGTCAAACGGATAATGACTTGGCTATACTTGAAATTATTGGGGATAAGGCCGATATCGATAAAACTACCCTCATCATTTTCATTCCATCTGATAATAACGATGTTGTACTTCAGAACTCTGCTTTAGCCCTTAAGTTTATTGACAATGCCGCTCCTAATTGGGCTGGGGCTAATGACTGGCTAAATGAAGCGGTCACTAGTTTAACTACAAATCCAAATCAGAGCATCAAGACCACTCATGACAACAAGCTAATAGAAGCTTCGCTTGCTTCTGGCCTAGGGATGCTCACGTTTTCTGTTAGTCCTAAATAAGTATGAGAAAAATTATTGGCTACATCAGAGTTAGTACCGAGCTTCAGGAAAGAAAGGGCTATGGCTTAAAGGTGCAAGAAGATAGAATAAAGAGTTTTGCAAAAGCGAATGGCTTTGAGCTCTTAAAAATCTTCCGTGATGAAGGAGTTTCAGGCGCCTTAAAAGACAGACCTGCTTTGATCTCCCTTTTGGATTTTGCAGAGGAGCATAAGAATGAAGATTTATCTTTGGTTATTCTTAGATTGGACCGACTTGCTAGAGATCTTTTATTACAAGAGAATCTAATATCCGATTTTAAAAAGAAGGGTTTAAAAGTAGTTTCCATTGAAGAACCAGATCTATGTGACAACAACCCGACACGTAAATTATTCAGGCAGATGAAAGGGATGCTAGCCGAATACGAAAAATCTATGATCACCCTTCGTATGTCTGCTGGTCGCCTTAAAAAGGTAGAGCTTGGCAAGGGCTATGCAGGAGGTAATGTGGCTTATGGCTTCAGGGTTGAAAATGGGAAGTACACGAAGGTCCCAAGTGAAATTGAGGTGGTCAGGCAAATATTCAAACACCGAAGAAAGCCTAAATACGGTAAGCCTCTCAGTTATCAAAAAATAGCCGATCAATTGAACAATGAGGGCGTAGACCCTCCGAATGGGAAAAGGTGGTATGCCATGACAGTCAGGTTGATTTACAAGAATAGGTTTTATAGGGGGTGGCAGGGGTATTCGTCAATAAAATACTACAATTCAGTCTTAAGAATTATTTGATGGTATATTTATTGGTGTCACTTAATTGTTGTTTATGCCCAAACCTAAGGAAATAGATTTTGGCTTTGTGCATGTCGATGAAAAAACATGGGGACTGGATTTACCCTCAGAAGAAATCTCAATCAAGGAACTGGAATCAAATTTGGATATTGCGTACCTAGAAAAAGAAGGTACAGATGATTGGAACTTAACGTTGAGAGAGCTAATTGAATCACCGGAGGAAAATCTAGGCCACTACAAAAAAATAATGAATGCAGACATGAGCTATCCAATTCATATTTTTTTATTTAATGGTTCGTGGAGAATTTTGGACGGAGTTCATCGTCTTTGTAAGGCCGTGATGGAAAAAAGGAATAAAATGTGGGTAAGGAAGGTGCCCCCTGAGCTGATACCAAAAATTCTAAAAGACTAAAATCATATAGCTAATTAAGATTGGGTATGCCCTTGCTTCATTGATTGTTATGGCCCTTACCTATACCTTGTGGGCTCTCTAAATTGAGATTGCTCCAGCATCTCCACCCCCCCTTCTTCCGTCTGTATCTATTTCAATTTTCCCCTGGGAATCAGAGTATAGAATCCATTGTATTGGATTATTTGTCTCTCTTCATACCAGCTTCGATCACTTTTTCCAAAAACTGTGTCGGATAAAGCGCTGGTTTTTCCTCCAGGGCTTGGTGGTAGATGACCGTGGAAGGGGTCAGGCCTGGGGTGGAGTTGGCTTCGATGATGATCAACTCGCCGGTTTTTCGGTGCATGAAGGCATCGATTCGGGCATAGCCTTGAATGCCTAATCTTTGGGCTACGAGCTCCATCCGCTTCATGGCTTTTTTAATCGCAGAAGGTTTCACAAAGGGTTGTGGTGGAGGGGTAATGTTGACCCCTGTCCCCCCTTGGAATTTTTCTTCGAGACTAAGCACTTCTCCTGTTGCTACGGTTAAACTGGGTGACATGGCCTTGAGCTTTCCTGGCTTTTCCTCGAGCAGCCCCATGGTGATTTCAATCCAATTGGTTCGCTCTCTCCATTTCAATTCGTCTGAAACCACAGACACTTGATCAGTGATGATGAATTGCTCAAAGAGTAACTCTTTCATTTTAACCGGTGGCATTTCAATCAACCCATGCTGATTTTTAAGTACCCCTTCAGGAATAAAGGTTTTGCCCTTTTCAGCATAGGCCACGTATTTTCTAAGATCTTCAGCAGAAAATAAGCGAGCAATTCCTGCACTACACCCGTCTCCCACAGGCTTCACGATCACTGTTTTAGATCCCAGCGCTTGGGTCAGTTCTTTCCAGTAGGCTCTGAAGCCAATTATTTTAAAACTTTTAAAATGATCGATTTTTTCAAGTTTTTTTTCAGCAGTGAAAATTCCTTCTGATTTTAAGGAAGAAACAAGCTGCCCAGTTTCATACTTATCCATACAGGTTTTTGAGGTTTTAGCTCCGGATCCGTTGAAGGCTATCTTATCTTTCTGGAGTTTGGTTTGCAGGCGACCATCTTCTCCAATCCCCCCATGCAATCCTATAAAAACGAATTCTGAGGATTTGATGAAAGTTTCTAGAGACATTTTTTCAGGGGCAAACCAGGGCTCAGAAAAATCTATCTCTTTGGCGGCTAGCTTTTCTTTGACACGTTCAATGAGGCGATGAAGTCGCTCTTCATCTTTTTTGGCGCTCTGGCAAGTCTCCATAATTTCTTCAACGGTGTGATTGAGAGTGAGGGCATAAGGCAGTTTCCAGACATTTTGATTCAGGTCTAATAAGTAGGGTGAAGGATCGTACTTTTCTGAATTTCTCAGCTTCAACCAAACGTTGGTCCCACTCATCACGGAGACTTGTCGCTCAGCAGTCTGTCCTCCAAAAAGGACATTGACCTTCTTTTTTCTTTGGATGCTCTGGCCGACTTGTTTCTTAGGAAATTCAATACCCTGACGTCTGCAGGCGGACTGAAGCACGTAATGCAAAGTGTCTGAGTGACTCATGCCGATTTTTGAGGATTGCATGAACAAAAAGCTGTTTTGCTCCATTCCACTGATGGGATTGAAGTCAGAAAACCAGAGGCTCCCATCTTTTAGAAGCCAACCGTCGAATCGAGCGAAATCTTGCATTCCCAGGTGGGTAAAAAGTTGCTCAGCTTGAATTTGAATTTTTTCTACCGTTTTATTGTCGAATCGAGGCGGGCA
>JAUIKE010000065.1 GCA_030430845.1 Bacteroidia bacterium
ATCCGGATCCGCCCCCAGTCGTGCTGCTCATCCGGTCCGGTTTCTCCGGAGATGATCCAGAGGTTTTTCAAACTGACGTCCCCTTCCGGCCGCATAATGTCATTCCAGGCACCCGAAGCATTCGGGATGCGGGTGATGACCGGCTTAAGTTCTGTATTATTTAAATCCACCGCCTCGATCTGCAGGGGCCAATCAGCCGTATTCACCAAACGGCCGGAGGTGATGTAGACCACTCCGTTTTCCAATTGGTAGATGGTATTATTGCTGACTCTTGCTCCTCCTTCCAGCGTATCGCCCATAATAACAGGGAAAATATCAACCGGCGTGAAGGGGTCTCCATTGTCTTCGATCAGTACATAGCGCACTTCTTCTCCGGCTTCGTCCGTTCCTTCGGATAGATCATCGCAGAACACAACGGCTCCGACGGCTCCGCCTTTGGTGTCCGCGCTTGCAGAAGGGCTGTCCGTACTGTAGCAGGGACTAAAAGTCGAAAAGTCGAACAAATTGCCGTTGTCCAGTGCCGTGCCGGCCACTGCAACATCTTCCACCACAAAATCGAACATGTCCTCCGCAAATGGGTCGGCATAGATGTCTTTGACGTATTGTAGAATGCTCATGGGAATGCCCGCCAGCTCGACGGGGTCCTCAAAATAGGTATCGGCTGCACTGTCTCCCAGCTTTTGCAGGATCAGATCGGAGTAGACGGCCGGGCGACTGACCGAGTCGTTGCTCTCGAAATAATCGAGTACTTCCTGCTTATAGAAAATGTTGTTCGCAGCAAAAGTGAAGTTGGTGCCCTCATACAGGGTGTCGATCGTAAATACCTTGTGCGCTCCTTTATCCGGCTGGGATTGCTCGTCCGTATAAGCCGGGGAGGTGCCTAACATAATGGGGTCGATCAGCAGATTGTTCGTGACCTTCACCGTCAGGGCTTTGCCAAACTGGAAAGCGCCGTGGCGGCCCACCTGATTGAATACCGTGCAATGGTCGATCTCGATGTAGTTATGCGGCTCGGTCTGCCCCTGGCTGCGCAACACCCGGTCGACGATATTGTGTACAACCGTATTGCGCATAACGATCGTGTCCTGTGCAAAGTTGCGCGAGTCAATGCCGCGGCCGTTACCTTCCAGGATGAAGCGGTTGCCGCCGTTGCGCAAAACAGAGTTCGTCACATACACCTTACAGTCAGGCGCTCTCATTTGCAGAAATCCGCCCCGGTCTTTTTCTATGATACAATGATCCACCACAATGCGGGTACCGGGGCCCATAATCCGGATCCGCCCCCAGTCGTGCTGCTCATCCGGTCCGGTTTCTCCGGAGATGATCCAGAGGTTTTTCAAACTGACATCCCCTTCCGGCCGCATAATGTCATTCCAGGCACCCGAAGCATTCGGGATGCGGGTGATGACCGGCTTGCTGTCCGTATTATTCAGATCTGCAGCCTGGATTTGCAGGGGCCAGTCGGGTTTGTTCACCAAACGGCCGGAGGTGATGTAAACAGCTCCGTTCTCTAACTGATAGATTGTGTTGTTGTCCATTCTCTCGCCCATCTCGGTGGTGTCTCCCATAATGACGGGAAAAATGTCGGCCGGACTAAAGGGGTCCGCACTGGCTGGAATGTTGACGATGCGTTGTGCTTGTACCTGCCAGCTCAGGAGCAGGCATAGCATAGCTAAGGCTAGTTGGTAGAGATTTTTCATTTGAAAATAATATTTAAATGGTTGATTTTAAATCATTTTATTAATTGAATAGCCCTGTATCTTGCCTACTTCTGCAATCTGAATTGTAGGCCGGCAGTAGCGGTCCACCCAAAGGTTTGAATGGTGTTGATGTAATTTTCGTTCCGGGTAAAGGAAATGTCCTGTTGGTTGTTGAGATTGGTGAAATTCACGAACAAACTCCAGTTTTTGTTGATCTTTTGCTTGACCGAAGCATCCCAACGCCAAAACTCCAGGTCGAAACGATCAAAGTCCTTGTTGAGGCTGTAACTCCTCGCCTTGGTGCCCTGAAATGCGCCCGAAAGCCGGGCCGAAAAGCCCTTCAGGTCAAAGCCGACCGACATATTAAAAATGTGTGGCGACTGGCTCGGCATACTCACCGTGCGCTGATTGTTGGTATAGATGGTTTCAATCACCGGCGGAAATGGAATGACCAAAATAGATTCGGAGGTCAGGAAGTAAAAATCGGTTTCCGAAAACAGCCGGGCGTAGTTGATGTTAAAAACAAAGCCGTTGAAGGGCTTCGGTAAAAAACTCAAATTCGTCTGCAAATCAAATTCATATCCCCATACCTTGGATTCTCCCAGATTGGTGTAGGAGCCCAACTGGTAGCCGGAATTGTTGGGCCACCCATTGGCTGCGGCCATCTCGGAATCCACCAATTGGATGGTCCATGGAATGAAGAGGTTATTGATGTTTTTATAAAAAACGCCGGCCGTGATCAGCCCGAGTCCTCCTTTAAAAGCCGACACGAACAGATCGTAATTCTGGGCCCGTGCGTGCTTAAGGTTGGGGTTTCCGGCGGCGATGCTGGTATTGCTGTCATTGATCTGAGCCCGGGGAGTAATGTACTGAAAGTCAGGCCGGGCCAAAGTCGTAGAAAAAGAGGCCCGCACATCCAGCCAGTCCAGTGGCTTATATTTCAGGTGCAAATGCGGCAAAAATTCTCCGTAGGTCTGCTTCGTCAGCGTATCCCTGGCATAGCCGTTCACGCCATAGCGGCCGTTGATGGTCGAGATCGAAGCGGAGTAGGCATTGTCGGAATATTCATACCGAAAGCCCGGAATGACGGTCAGCTTCTCGCCCAGATCCAGGCGCAGCATGGCATAGCCGGCCGCTATGCTTTCGTCTACCTCATAATTATCCACCAAAACCGTCCGGTCATTACTCAATAAGCCCTTCTGTGATTCATACCATCGTTGAATTTTGTTCTGGTCGAGAATGGCATCAAACACGACCTCGCTCCCGTCCTGGTTTTCAAAATTGACGACATTGGACGCATCCAGGAAATTCTGTATACTGATCAGCTGAGCGTTCGCAGTCGAAAAAATCAGATCATCACCATAAGCAGCCGCTGCATTCGCGGTAATTTGCCCACCCAGAAAGTAAAAGCTCTCGGCCTGTAGAGAAACATCCCGCTCCCGGTCGATGGTGAAGTACTTCCCTCCGAATTTGAAATATCCGCCAATGTTTTTACCCACATTCAAAGGCAGTTTAAGATTGACGAAGTAGGTCTGAGAATTTTCCAGCGTACTGGTATTTTCAGCTAATAATTCGGATAAAAAGGCGGATTCCAGGTCCGGATTCGCCGCCTCATAGAAGTTTTGAGGATGCCCCGTATTGTTGAGTTCTGAATCATAAGGGATCAGAAAATCCTGAATTTCCATAAAAACATTGTACGGCGTGCTTCCTTTCGTGCGGGAGGTGGAAATGTTCCAATCGACAATAAGTTTATTGAAATTATGTTCCCCACTCAACGCCACGGTGTATAGATCCAGCTGGTTGTCGATAGACTGTCCGCTGTAAAAAATACCGGGTTCACTAGGGTTGTACAAGTTCTGGATGCGGTATTGATCCCGCTCTGTTTTGCTGTACAAGCCGAATAGTGAAATGCTGGATCGCCCCAGGTCGTAATCGAGGTTCAGACTGCCGTTCCAGCGGCGCCTGATCTCATCGCGATCCTCAAAGCGGAGGGTTCGGCCTTCTATGTCGGTCACGCCCGTTTCCGGGTCGGTCCGGCCTTGCGCCCAGGTGTTGGTCAGGTAATAACCGCCCCGATTAAATCTTTCCACATTGCCCTGAGCGACAAAGCCCAGTTTGTCGTTCAATATACGGTCGCTTACCTGAAGCAGGGCTTTAAAATCGCCAAAATCATCATTGAGGTTGTTGTAACCTTTAAAGAATCGGCTGAGCAGCCTCAGGTCCTTCGGCGCTTTGCGCAGCTTTAAATTGACGGTCCCGCCGATGGCCTCGGCATCCATATCCGGCAGAGGAGATTTGAACACCTCTATACCGTCCAGCAATTCCGGAGAGATCAAAGACAGATCCACCGAACGGTCGGTCCCGGAGTTGGAGGGCAAACGTACGCCGTTAACCGTAATGGCATTGAATTTAGGCTCTACGCCCCGGATCACGACCTTTTGTCCTTCCCCGCCGCTTCGGTTGATGGAAACGCCCGGCAGGCGGGCAATGGCTTCGGCGGCATTCACATCCGGCAATTCCTGGATGCGGTCCGCAGCGACGATGTTGGCGATCGACTCCGAGTTCAGCTGCTGGTTGATGGCCTTGGCCTGCCCCAATAGCTGGGCCGTCACCACGATCTCCTGGCCTAAAAAGGAGGTCGGGCTCAGGCTGACCTCGATACTCGACTGCTCGCCTTCTTTTACCAGCACCGTCAGCTCTTGTGACTCATAGCCCAAAAAGGAGACGACGACCAGCTGCTCCCCAACCGGAATACCGGTGAGGTTAAAAGCTCCGTCGATGTCCGTTACGGTACCGTTCGTCGGATTGTTTTTTAAATATACATTGGCTCCCGGCAAGCTGGACCCTCCATCCGAATCGAATACCTTACCGGAAATAATGCCATTCTGTGCTTGCATATCCACTGAAGAAAAAAGCATCAGCAGTGTGATATATGTAAGAAGTGTAAAAAACCGTTTCATACAATTTATTTTGTAATGCAGTGTCTTGACTAAATTTTATTTCAAAATGTCAAATTAACATTGTGGTAAAACTAGCAGGCTAAAGGCGGGAAAACGTCTATTTTAGGGTAGACAATCGTACAAAATGCGTAAAAAGCGGGCATTTATCAGCTATTCATGTACTCGGAAGGGGTTTGATTGAAATGTTTTTGAAAACATTTGCTGAAGTAACGGGCATCGCGGAACCCAACCTTATAGGCGACCTCCGAAACATTCAGTTTTCGCGTTTCGAGCAGTTGAGCGGCCCGCTTCATACGAAGGGTTTTCATAAAATTGTTGGGTGTCTGGTCGGTCAGGGCTTTGATCTTGGTAAAGAGCAAGGGGCGGCTGACAGCCAGCTCGTAGGCGAACTGCTCGGCCGTAAACCGGGTATTGTCAATGTGCTTTTCGGCCACTTCCATGGCCCGATCCAGGAATTCCTTGTCGGCCGAGGTCACGGTAATTTCTTTGAGTTCTAAATTCATGACCCGTACAAACTTCTGCCGCATGGTTTGGCGCCCCTGAATGATGTTCCGCACCCTCAGGCGGAGCTCATCCGGATTAAAAGGTTTTGTGATATAATCATCTGCTCCGGTATCCAGTCCTTCATTTTTAAACAACTGGGCCGATCGGGCGGTGAGCAGAATAATGGGGATGTGGCTGGTTTTGATGTCCAGCTTGAGTTTTTCACACATAGCGATGCCATCCATTTCCGGCATCATGATATCGCTGATGATCAGGGTCGGATTCAGCTGTTTGGCTTTTTTTAGCCCCTCCAGCCCGTTCACGGCCGTTTCGATCCGGTAGCATTGCTGGAAAATACTTTGGACATACTGCAAAACTTCTTCGTTGTCTTCCACCACCAGGATCAGCGGGGCATCTTCGGGAGCTTGCTGTGCGGGCTCTTCCAGCCAGGAGAAATCCGGCGACTTGATCTCGGCATCCTCCATATTGGCCAGTACATTTTGCATGGGCAACTGGCGATCTGTAATTTCATTGGCTTTGAAGTGTTCTTTACCGATCGGAATTTCTACCCAAAAGGTAGCCCCCTCTCCTATTTCACTTTCTACCCATAGTTTTCCGTGATGCAGCTCCACCATTTGTTTGGACAGCGCCAGGCCTATGCCCGAGCCCTTGACATTGGAAGTAGCAACGGCTACTTTTTCATAATACCGTCTGAATATTTGTTCGTGTAACTCCTTTTTTATGCCATTGCCGTTATCCCGAACACTGATTTGAATACGGTCTCTTTTTTTCAGGATGTTTACAGAAATTGCGCCTTTATCGGGAGTAAATTTAAAGGCATTCGAGAGCAGATTAAAAAAGACTTTATCCAGCTTTTCATAATCAAACCAAAGCTCCTGCTCGGGTTCCGTGCTGTGAAAAGTATAGTTGATGCCTCTTTGGCGGGCCGTATCTTCAAAAAACAGGAAGATCTGCCGGATAAAAAAGACGATGTCTCCCCGACTGGCGCTCACTGGCTCATGGTCCGACTCGAGTTTTCGGAAAGTAAGGATCTGGTTCACCAGCTTGAGCAGGCGTTGCGCATTTCGCTCCACAGATTGTAGTTGTTTGTGGATGCCGTTCGAAGCATACTTTTGCATCAGCTCGTCCAGGGGCCCCAGGATCAGGGTGAGCGGAGTGCGAAACTCATGAGTAATGTCCGTGAAAAAGCGAAGTTTCATTTCATTGAGCTCTTTTTGCTGTTGCTTGGCCAATTGTTCCAGGTGCAGGCGGTTGCGCAAGCGCATAAAGAACCAGACGCCGTAAATGGCCCCTATAATGAGCAGCGCATAGATCATATAGGCCCACATGCTGAGCCAGGGCGGTGGCAAAACGGTTATTTTCAAACGGCGTTCGTTCTCATTCCATACCCCGTCGCTGTTCGTGGCTTTTACTCTGAAAACATAGGTGCCCGGTCGCTGAATAGTATAACTGGGCTCCGTCCGCCCTACCGTATAATTCCAGTCGTTGTCCAGCCCCTCCAGCTTGTAAGCGTATTGTATGGTACTGGGGTTAAAATAATCAAGGGCGGATACTCCGATGGAAAAAATGGCTTCATTGTACTTAAAAGTCAGCTCATTGGAATGATTCAGCACTTTTTCCAACAAGCGGTTGTCCTCCATCACGTTCACCTTCTTATTGTATACCTTCAGGTCGGTAAAAACCAGAGGCGGAGAATAATCGTTGGGGATGATTTCCGAAGGATGGAAAAGTGTAAAGCCGTTCGTTCCGCCAAAAAGCAATTCACCCGACTCGGCCTCATAATGAGCATTAAAATTAAATTCCAGGTTCTGAAGCCCGTTGGAGAAATTATAGTTGGTAAAAACCTTGTTCCGGATGTCAAACTTGGAGAGTCCGTTATTGGTACTGAGCCAAAGCCGCCCTTCGGCGTCCTGCAGGATACCGAAGATCGTGTGTCCGGGCAGGCCGTCTGCTTCGGTGTACTGCTGAAACTCAAAAGTGTAGGGATTAAAAGCATATAGGCCGCTGGAAAAGGTGCCGATCCACAGTATTCCGCTTCGGTCCTCAAAGAGCGCATACACCTTCGTATTGTCCAAAAACCGCCGAAACTTCAGGTCCAGATCGCTGATCGAATCCCTCAACACCAGGTTCAGCCCGTATTCAGTGCCGACCCACAGCCGGTGGCGGCTGTCTTTTAGCAGCACCCGGCCGTTGTCGGAGCTGATGGTGTTGGTGTCCCGGGAGTCATTTTGGTAGCTGTAAAATTGCTTGCTCTGCAGGTCCAGTACATTCAGGCCGCCGCCATAGGTGAGGGCCCACAATCGGTCGTTTTCTTTTAAAAAACTATACACATTATTACTGCTCAGTGACTGGGGCTTGTTGGGCTCATGTTTGTAGTGTTGAAAGCGCATAGTGCGCAGGTCCAGACAATTGATCCCTTCAACGAAGGTACCGATCCATAGCTTTTGGCCGTCCTTTAATAAGGTTTTGACATTATTCCCGCTGATGCTGTTTGTTTGATCGGGCTCATATTGAAAGGCGGTAAAGTCACCGCTTGCACGGTCAAAATAATTCAGGCCGCCGCCTTCGGTACCGATCCAGAAGTTGCCTTTTTCGTCTTCTACAAAAGAGCTGACCACATTATGGCTGAGGCTGTTCTTGCTGGGCAGGTGCTCATAATTTCTAAAGCGGCTGAGGGCCGGATCGTAGTAATTCACCCCGCCGTGATAGGTGCCCAGCCATAAGCCCCCTCGCTGATCAAAAAAGACGGCCCGGATGGAGCTGTTGCTCAGGCTGCCCGGATGGAAGTCCTGCTTCAGAAAGTGTTGGAAGTGATCTTCCTGAGGTAGATATTTATTCAAGCCGACGAAGGTACCGACCCAGATCGCCCCCTCCGGGCTGACCGCCATGGAGCGGACGCTGTTATTGCTCAAAGAATGAGGATCATTGGTTTTATGTTGATAAACCTTTAGCTGCTTATTTCCGGGATGATATCGATATACCCCGCCGGCCTGCGTACCGACCCATAGGTTTCCGGCATGATCTCGAATTAAGGATTGTACATTGTAATCCGGCAGGGCATCCTCTCCCGGCTTATCCGTAAAAAGAGGGTCGACTTCAAAAGAATCAGTCGTTTTTTCCTTCAAACGATACAAGCCATGCCCCATCCCTAGCAGTAGGTCCCCCTTTTCATCCTCGTAAAGGGCGTTGACGCCCAAAGGAAACCTTCCGGAAAAATGGAGCGGAATAGTCACAAAACTTGAGGTTTCCGCCTGGTAAAGGTTAAGCCCGTTAGCCGCGCCTACCCACAGGCGCCCACGCGAATCCCTGAAAATACTGCGAATGGAATTGGAAGAGAGGCCTTCCCCAACACTGTAATTCTGAAAGCTATCTACTTTGGCGATGTATTTGCTCAAGCCTTCGTAAGTACCGACCCACAGGGCGGATTCCAGGGTGTCAAAATAAAGGACCCGGACATCATTTCCGGCCAGGCTGCCTTTTTGCTGCGGGTTGTTCCGGTAAACCGTAAATTGATAGCCGTCATATTTATTGAGGCCATCCCGGGTACCCATCCAAATGTATCCGTCATGGTCCTGTGTAATAGCAAATACTGATCCCTGAGAGAGCCCATCCTTTTTCTCAAAATGCCGAAAAATGGCCCTGTCCTGTGCCGAAAGGGCCCCTGCCAGGCAACCAAAAACACACAGATAGCCCAAAATCGAATACCACTTAACCGCTAAATATTGTCCTTCCATATGATATGCTCCTCAGTTCCATTTCCAAATTAGACAATGGCGCTCTAAAGATACAATTCTATTTAATTTTCCAAATTTTATATCCTTTTTTTGTTGTATACATAACATAAGTTAGGCAATTAAATCAAAACATAAACATGAATATCAGATAAGATTATACGATTACCCACCTAAAAATAGACGATTACCAACTCCTGCTTTTCTAGCTTTATCCAGGCTTTTTAAATGATTTTTTCCACCGGAGCAAAAAACAGCCTCCCTGGATTACAACCTATTTATTTGAATCAAACAGTATGAAACCACACAGCTTTTGTCCACCCTCCCTTTTGCTATTGAGCATGGCCTTTTTGATCGCCTGCCAATCCAACACCTCCACCGAAGAGCCAGCCCCCCCCGGGGAGGAAGAAAAAAAAGTGCAGGCACTCCTCCTCACGCAGAATTTTGACTACAACAATGCCGACAAAAACAGGATCACCGGTGCATACATCCCCCAACAGCGATTGGAGGTGCCGCAAAACCTCGAACCCCAAAACAAATGGGTTATGTTTGAAGGACCTGTACTCGAAAACGATCTGATCGCCTACCGCTTTTATATGGACAGCCGCCACCGGACCGACATTTACGGCAAACGGGTCAAAGACCTGGTCATGGATACCGTTAGCTGGCAATACCACGACATCATGGACTGGGGCTCTGATATTCTCAAAGTGAATCAGTCCCTCGGCATCGGGAGCCCGGCCATCTGGTACCAGGATTCGCTGTTCACCCTCTCTAATTGCGAGAAAAAAGTAGTGGAGATCCACTCCCAGGACGCCGAATCCGCCACCATCCGAACCACTTTCAGCGGGCTAAAGATTATGGACCATCAATTTGACCTCGTCCAGGACTGGTCCATCCGGGCCGGAGAAGCCTGGACCACCATCCAACTGGAGGTTCAAAACGGCAGTCTGCCCCAGGGCATGTACTTCGCCACCGGCTTTGTAAAACACCTGGATGCCCTCCAAAGCGGAGAGGCCGCGAACTGCCGATACGCCTTTACCTGGGGCGAACAATCGTTCCATCACGAAAATATGGGCATGGGTGTGGTGATGAAGCTCGAAGATGAACCTGAGTTGCTGCCCAATGCCTGGAGCCATGCTTATGTGTTCAAAAACGCTCCCCAAAAGCTCCGCTATCGCTTTTTGGCGGCCTGGGAAAGAGACGTCATCGGTGTTCAGCAAGCCGGCGATTTTAAAAATCTAATGATACAAGCCTGTGAACCAATGCAATAAAACCGAAACCTATGCATAATTATATTTTACCAAGCTTCCTTCTACTAATTGCCTTTACTAACCTTTGCATCGCACAGCAAGCTTCAACAATCGTTTTTGAAGACAGCAACGGCCACCTCCGATATGTAGCCGATGCAGAGAACAACTATATCCCCGATTTCAGTTATGCCGGTTATAAAAACGGGGAAGCCCCGATTCCGGAGGTGCCGGTCGTCAAAACGATTAGCGCCATTGAAGGAGATAACACGGCCCATATCCAGGCCGCTTTAGACGAGATAGGCGCGCTGCCGATGGATGAAAACGGCCTGCGAGGGGCTTTGCTACTGGAGGCCGGCACATATGACATTCAGGGTACCTTGGTGATCAGAGAAAGTGGGGTGGTATTACGAGGCGTAGGCGACAGTAGCGACCCGGCCAATAACACCATCTTACTGGGCATCGGCAACAGCCCTGCGAACAGGGACCTCATTCAGGTCGGCAATACGCCGAATGCCAGCTGGTCGAAGTCCGTTCCGGGCACCCATTCGGTTGTGACCAGCGACTTTGTACCGGCTGGGTCCAGATCTCTTAAGGTGGCCGCACCTGAATTATTCAGTGAAGGCAATAACGTCATTATCCATCATGCCAGTACCCAGGAATGGCTGGCCTCTGTTAATTTTGGTGATACGGATGTGGATGCGCCCTGGTCACCCGGCGAAATTGATATTGTATACAACCGCTACATTACAGCGGTCGATTTTGAGGAAAGTAAGATCACCCTGGACGCACCGATATACGATCATCTGGACCGCTCCTTGTCCGTGGCGGAAGTCTACGTTCTGAATAAAGAAGACCTTCGGCAAAATATAGGAGTCGAAAACTTGCGGATCGATATTCAAACCGCCGGCGAATCAGATGAGAACCATGCCTATAACGCCATCCGCCTGATTGGTGTGGAAGATTGTTGGGTACAACAAATTACGGCTTTACATTTTGTTTATGCCGCCGTCGATACCCGGGCTGCCAGTCGCGTGACGGTGCGCGACTGCCAGGGGTTGGCACCGCATTCCGAAATAACCGGCGCCAGAAGATACAATTTTGCCGCTGGGCACCTGTCGAATAATATTTTATTCGAAAATTGCTTTGCTACCGAAGGCCGCCACTCTTTCGTGTCCAACGGAGCCAGCACCGTCTCCGGCATTGTTTTCTATAATTGTCAATCCCAAACCGATTATTCTTCCAGTGAGGGCCACCGCCGCTGGAGTCAGGGGCTGTTGTTTGATAACATCACCTTTTCCCGTTCACAAACTAATACGCTGCTGGGACTCTACAATCGCGGAAGCTTTGGTACGGGGCACGGATGGTCGGCTGTGCACAGTGTGGCCTGGGGCGTAAAAGTACCGCTGTCCCGCAATATTAAGTTGCAAAAGCCGCCCGGACGGCAAAACTATGCCATTGCCTGCCCCTCCTACGTGACCAACCTCCACAACTTCCCCCATCCGAAAGGGTATGAAGAACTGAGTAATCAAACACCACTGATCCCTTCATTATATGTCAAACAACTACAAACACGCCTGGGCCTCGGCATCCCTCCGGATGGCCCGGCTATGCTGGAAGCTAAGTGGATGGACGGGCAGGTCCTGCTCCATTGGCTCGACATCGCCGCCCGGGAAACTGCCTACCACGTCGAACTATCTACCGACGGAGGAGCTTCCTTCACTACCATAGCGGACTTGCCGGCTGATGCCGACTCATTCATCCATACGGAACTAGCGCCCTACCAAGGCTCCGAATTGATATACCGGGTATACGCAAGCGGCCATGAGGGGCCCTCTCCTTACTCCAATACCGCTCAGATCGACCCGCTGACCAGTACAGAGGTGGAGCCTGTTCCCAAGCTAAAAGTATCCCCCAATCCAGTCCGGGATACGCTGTACCTGGAAGCAGATGCCGAATCACTGAACGTCCAGGTGTTCAACGCCCTCGGAAGCTTGATAGCACAGGAGCAGCAGGTCAAACAAATCGATACCAGCCATTGGGTAAACGGGACCTACTACTTGCGTATCAGTGACAAAACAGGGAAAAGCAGTTTAATAAAAATCATAAAGCAATAAAGATGTTAAGAATCAATATCGCCCTGGCAGCTCTTCTTTTATTACTGACGCAGGCCTGCAGTATTCCCCCCAAAGCAAAGGGGCCAAATTCAAAACCCTTCGTCGTACTCAAGCTCGACGATCTCTGGCAGGAAGACGGGCTAGTTCATGCGGGCTGGCAGCAGGTGGTCGATTTTCTAAACAAGGAAAAAGTGACCGGAACGATCGGCCTGGTGTGTGAATCCCTCGAAAAAGATGATCCGGCCTACTTCGACTGGATCCGGCAAAGACAGCAGGAAGGCTATGAGATCTGGCATCACGGATATTGCCACTGCAGATCAACCGTAGAAGGTGTCGAAATAAGGGAATTTCGCGGAGCCGACTATGCCGCTCAAATGAAACACCTGAAAAATGCACAGGACCTGGCCTCCGAAAAACTAGGCATCACCCTGCGCTCTTTCGGCGCCCCCTACAATTCGACCGACGAGTTTACGGCTCAGGCGCTGGCCCAAATTCCAGACATCAAGGTATGGATGTACAAAGAAACTCAGGCCCCTACCGACAAATTTGTCATCCAACGCATTGCCGAAGTCAATATCGAATACCCGGTGCACATCCCCGACCTTGAAAAACTCAAAGCCGGATACGAGCAATTTAAAGACGAACCCATTCTGGTCATCCAGGGGCATCCGCGCAGCTGGGTGGAAGAGCCCAAGCGCTTTGAGACCTTCAAGCAAATAGTGCATTTCCTCAAAGCTGAAGGCGTTCGATTTACCACGCCCTATGCTTATTACCAACTACAGCAGGCCTCCGGTCAGTAAGCTTGCTGCCTTACTTTTTTTAACCAAAAAACTGTTTTATAAATCTTGTAGCATGAAAAAATCTATACTACTCTTTTTTATTTTCTGCCTTCCAATGCTGGCAACCGCTCAGTTCTGGGAACATCACTGGACCGATCAAAACTATATTTTCACCGGCTCCGGCGGTGATGTCTTGAGCGTCACTCCAACAGCCTGCGAAGAAGGGCTCGTTCAGGTCACTGACCCCCTCAATGTGCCACTGGCCGCCTATAGTCCCATAATTGTTAATCCTAAAAACAGTGGAGGAGAAGAAATCACCGATATCAGCGCTTTTCCCCTCAGCTTTAGCATGCGGGCCAGGAGTGCCGAGCAAATCATTGTAGGGGTTCTATTCCGATCAGACGACGGCAGCGCCGGTTTTCGGACATCCATCCTATACGACACCATCCCGGCCGGACTGGAAGCCTGGACAGAGATCTCCATCACCTTTTCCGGCGAAGACATCAGCGGCTTCAATGCCGGGAACCTGCGCGACTGCTGGTTTTTCCTGGACCGGGGCAGCGACAACTTCGCCGGCAACGAACTGTACATTGATTACATCACCCTCGGCGGAGGGCCCAGCCCCGGCATGGAATCGCCCTGTGAAGCCGGCATCGAGCCTGATGGCGTGATTTTCGCAGAGTATTTTTCCGGGCAGGAAGTTCGAAACATCAATACCGGAAGCAGTGCCGGGCAGGTAACGACCTTCACCCTGGATACGATTTGCGAAACCTTACAGCTCCGTATTACAGATCCGGAAAACGCCCCTTTAACCGCTTACAATGCCTATCAGGTCAATCCCTTTAGCGAAAATGGCGAAGAGATCACCGACATCTCCGACAAGGTCCAATTCACGATGCGGGTCCGATCGGCAGAAGCCCTGGATGTGGATGTGCTGTTCCGCTCCGGGGAAGGCACGAACGACGAACGCAGCGACCGGAAAACGGTCAGCATACCCGGGGGGCTGGAAAACTGGACCAGCTTTACCATTGCGCTTGACAGTTCTGACTATGCCGGCTTTGATCCGTCCGACCTGCGCGACATATGGTTCTACCTGGATCGGGGCAGCGACAACTTCGCCGGCAATGAATTCTATATTGATCATATTGTTATAGGTGGGCAAGCCGATACCACTCGTAACTCGCCCTGCGATCAGCCTGCCGAAAGCGGTGAAGTGGTTTTTGCGGATTATTTTCAGGCAGATTCCTTACGGTCTATCAATACCGGCAGTACGGCCGGCGTAGTGACGACCTTTACCCTCGATATGGAGTGCGAAACCCTCCAGCTCAGCATACCCGATCCGAACAATAATCCATTGCCGCCCTACAATGCTTATTTAGTCAATCCAATAGATGAAAATGGAGAAGACATCACCGACCTCAGCGGCCGGGTCAATGTCAGTATGCGGGTGCGCTCGGCCGGGACGATCAATATGGACATTCTGTTTCGCTCCGGGGAAGGCACGCAGGAAGAACGCAGCGCAAGAAAGGCGGTGACTATTCTCGGCGGGCTGGAAAACTGGACCAGCTTTACCCTGGAATTCTCAGAATCTGAACTGGAAGGCTTCAAGCCGGACGATCTGCGCGATATGTGGTTTTATTTAGACCGCGGCACGCCCAATTTTGCCGGTAATGAGCTGTATATTGACCACATCATCATAGGCGGGCAGGCCGACAGCAGCCGGTATTCTCCTTGTACGACAGAGGTGCTCGCACAAAGTTGGCTGGAAAACTGGGACACGGATACCCCCAGCCTGCTCGGAGGAAGCGAAACCAGCAAATTGACCCTCACGCAAACAGCATGTGAGGAGATCAAAATCGAAGTCACCGACTCCTTAAACGAGCCCTACCTCGCTTTTCGGCCGATCGTCATTAATCCCGTCAATGAACGGGGCAGTGCAATTACCAATATCAGCGAGCAGGTACAGGTAGTAATACGAGCCAGGAGTGCGGCCGAAGTACCGATCGGCGTACTCTTCCGCTCAGGTGACGGCTCAGCGGATTTCCGTACGGCCACCCTGACCCAAAAGGTGTCAGGCACCCTGGATGCCTGGACGACGCTGACCTATACCTTTACAGAAGAAGGCCTGGGTGGATTTGACCCCGAAAATCTGCGGGATCTCTGGATTTTTCTGGACAGAGAAAACAATAACTTCCCCGGTAATGAGCTTTACCTGGATTACATCGCCATTGGTGCCCCGGCCGACTCTACGGTCCATTCGCCCTGCGGATTACCTGATGTGATCGTAAGTACGGATGAAGTGATACAGACCTCCTTTTTTGACGTCTATCCCAATCCGGTAAAAGATCAGCTACAGATCGAATTCCAAGACGGTTTTTACCTGGAGAACGATCATAAACTACTGCTCTTCGACGCATCAGGAAGGCTCGTACGAACCCAAAGCATCCCTGAAGCTCAAAAACAGTTTTCGCTGGATGTTTCCAATTTGCCGAAAGGCCTTTGGTATCTTCAAATCCGCAATCGGCAATATTATTTTACAAAGCAGATCCTAAAACACTGAAAATAAGAAAGCAGTCAGCTGAGGCCTCAGCTGGCTGCTTGCTTGTTTTCAAATCGACCTCAGCACGCCCCATTCCAGGCCCCGCAACTCTGCCAGGCCCCGCAAGCGGCCGATGGCCGAATAGCCCGGATTCGTTCTTTTGCTCAGGTCATCCAGCATCTTATGGCCGTGATCGGGCCGCATGGGGATAGCAGTTGAGCGCTTGCTTTGCACCTCCGTTACCGCACGCATGACTTCGTACATATCCACATCGCCATCCAGGTGATCGGCTTCGTAAAAACTGCCGTCCGCTTCCCTTTTGGTACTGCGGAGGTGTAAAAAGTGAATGCGATCCGCAAAGCAGCGGACCATAGCCGGCAGCTCATTATCCTCGCGTACGCCGAAGGAGCCGGTACAGAAACACAAGCCGTTTGCCGGGCTAGGGACGGCCTCAAAGAGGTCATCCAGGTCAGTCGCGGTACTCACCACCCTCGGCAAGCCCAGGATCGGGTAAGGTGGGTCATCCGGATGAACGACCATTTTAATGTCCGCTGCTTCCGCCACGGGTATGACCTCCGACAGGAAAGCCACCAAATGGCGTCGGAGGGTATCCGCATCGATGCCGCTATAGGAATCAAGTGCCGCCTGGAATTGTTCGAGCGTATAGCCCTCCTCTGCTCCGGGCAGGCCGGCAATGATGTTCCGGATGAGCCGCTCTTTTTGGGCCTCCGAAAACGATTCAAGCCTTTGCTGGGCAGCCAGTTTTTGCGATTCGCTGTAGCTTTTTCCAGCGCCGGGCCTTTGCAGGAGGAATAACTCAAAAACGGCAAAATCCGTTTGGTCAAACCGAAGGGCCGTCGATCCGTCGGGTAATGGGTAGTCCAGGTCCGTCCGGGTCCAGTCGAGCACCGGCATGAAGTTGTAGGTGACCGTTTTTATACCCAGCCCGGCTAAGTTCTGTAGGCTGATTTTATAGTTTTCAAGGTGTGTTTCCCAGTTGCCACACTGCTTTTTAATATCTTCCGAAACCGGCAGGCTTTCCACGACCGACCAGGGCAGCCCGGCCGCTTCAATGGCCTCTTTCCGTTTCTGGATCTCGGCTGTTGTCCAAACCTCTCCGTTCGGGATATGGTGCAAAGCATTCACAATACCGCTAGCTCCGGCCTGACGAATATCTGCGAGGCTTACGGGATCTTCCGGGCCGTACCAACGCCATGTTTGTTCCAGTCTTTTCATTTTAAGTATTTTTAAACTCCTGAAAAAGCGCTAAAGCCTCCGTCGACGGGCACCACGATGCCGGTAATAAAAGCGGAAGCGGCACTGCACAGCCATATAGAGGTACCGACCAGCTCATCGGGCTCGCCGAAGCGGCGCATGGGAGTGTGTTCGATGATGGTATTTCCTCTTGGAGTGAGTTGTTCTGATTCATCCAGCAATAAACGCCGGTTTTGCTCGCCGATAAAAACCCCCGGTGCGATGGCATTCACCCGAATATGAGCGCCAAATTTGGCGGCCATTTCTACGGCCAGCCACTTGGTGAAGTTATCGATAGCGGCCTTGGCTGCTGCATAGCCCACTACACGTGTAAAAGGCTGCTGAGCCGTCAGGGAAGAAATATTGATGATGCTTCCGCTGCCCTGCTCGGCCATGGGTTGTCCGAATACATAGGTAGGCAAAACGGTGCCTTTGAGGTTTAAGGCGACTACTGCGTCAAAATCGGTGATAGACAGGTCGAAGAAGTTTTGGTCGGGGCCGATGGTAGCGCCGGCCCGGTTGCCACCGGCTACATTCAGTAAAAAATCGATTTGCCCCCACTTGCTTAATACTTGCTCCCGGGCCGATTCCAGCTGGTCCTGCTGAAGTACATCCGCCACCAGAGGCATGGCCGTCCCGCCTTGCGACTGGATCTCGGCCACCTTGGCATCAACTTTCCCGGCCGTCCTGCCCAGTATTCCGACTTTTACCCCCGCGGCGGCTAAACCACTGGCAATAGCGCCACCCAATACGCCCGCTCCTCCGGTGATGACGGCAACTTTGTCTTTTATTTGAAATAAGTCTTTTTGCATGGAAAAATGAGTTTGTGTAAAGTTGATTATTTATCCTCCCCAATATATAAAGCTATGGTTTGAAAATGGTAATATAATGGTGGTGTAAACGTCTAAGTTATTCAAGTTGCGATATAGCTCACAATGGAATTAATTTTCTATTACAGTTGATATAATAAACGAAGGCCCATCGCCGTACGGCAATGGGCCTTCGTTTATATTAAAACCATCACTCACTCCTCAAACTATCCACCGGATTAGCCATAGCCGCCCGAATGCTTTGAAAGCTGACCGTCAGCAAGGCCGTCCCCAACGCCAGAAGGCCAACCAGTACAAAAAACCACCACTGTATCTCAATGCGGTAGGCGAAGCCTTGCAGCCATTCGCCCAGAAAATAGTAGGCGATCGGAGAAGCCACTACAAAGGAGATTAACACTAGTTTTAAAAAGTCTTTCGACAAAAGCCCCACCAGAGAAGCCACACCTGCGCCCAATACCTTCCGGATACCAATTTCTTTGGTTCGCCTTTCCGCCATAAAGGCGGCCAAACCAAACAAGCCCAGGCACGCTATGAAAATGGCCAGGCCGGTGAATATGCCCATGGCCTTCCCTAGCATGCGGTCTTTTTCTGCCAGCTTGACAAAGTTATCATCGAGGAAAGTATAGCTTACCGCTTCCTCAGGAGAGAACTGATCCCAGGTAGATTCCAGGTTGCTCAGCAATTGAGTCATTTGTCCTCCCTTTAGTTTCACGGCCAGCCGATGCCCTCTGGCTCCGTAGACCATGGCTGCAGGCTCGATTTCGTTGCGCAAAGATTGGAAATTAAAATCCTGCACCACGCCTATTACCCGGTAGCCTTTATTCACCTCTTCTCCGATCGGATCTTTGCCCGCCAGACCCAGAGCTTCTACTGCCGATTCGTTCAGGATGACGGCACTGCTGTCGGAAGCAATATCCCTGGAGAAATTCCGGCCCTTTAGCAGGCGAAGGCCCAGCGTAGGAATATAATGCTCATCGGCTGGAAAGGTTTGAACGGTTTTAGACTCCTCCATCTCTGCGGTCTGATAGGTGTACATCCAGAGGAAGTTACCGCCCGGCATGCGGTCGTTAAAACTAGTAGAGACGACTTGAGGAAATTGATTGAGTTCTTCTTTGAAGGCCATAGCCTGGTCTCCCAACTGGGTGACATTGGTGATGATCATCACGCCTTCCTGCTCAAAGCCTTTGTCGGCATTCTGCATATACCTTAATTGCTGGAACACCACCATGCTGCCGATCATCAGGGCTACGGCTATTGTAAACTGGAATACCACCAAACCTCCCCGCAGGTTTCTATTGCCGGATAAAGCCAGCTGTCCTTTTAAAACTTTGATTGGCTTGAATTGGGTAAGGTAAAAAGCGGGATAAAGGCCTGCCAACAGTCCTGTTATCAGCGAGAAGCCGAGCAATACCACAGGAACGGTCCAATTCGAAATGAGCGAGGTGATGATCTGCTGTCCGGTAATCTGTTCAAAAACCTTTAATAAAACTTCGATCAAAGCTCCTGCAACTAACATGGCCAACAAGCTGGTAAACAAGGATTCGGCCAGAAACTGCCGCGAAAGGGCTCCGCGATCGGCGCCGAGTGTTTTTTTCACGCCTACCTCCCTGGCCCGCACGGAGGAGCGCGCCGTCGTCAAATTGATATAATTCACGATAGCGAGAATGATCAGAAATAAACCGATCACGCCCAATATGGCTACCTGCTGCGGATTGCCGCCTGCCGTTAGATCAAAGCGGAACTTGGAATGCATGTAGATGTCTTCCAAGGGCTGAAGGAAGAATTCCACGCGATGACTTCCCTTAGCCCAGCTTTCATAGCTGGTTTCATTGGGGAAGGTCGGATAGATCCTGTTTTTCTTGAGCTCTTCCAGGCTGCTTTCCAATTGTTCTGGCGAGGCCTGGTCATGCAACATCGCATACACAAAAATATCTGCAGACGTCCAATTGCTTCCGTTTTCGAACTCCATGGGCAGGAACAGATCTCCGGTAAGATGCGTCCTCTTTTCGCTGTCTTTAACGACTCCGCTGACTTTGTAGGGTTTCTTATCCTTCCCGACCACGATGGTTTCTCCGATGGCGGAGTAATCACCGAAATATTTTTTGGCAAGCCGCTCCGACAGGACCACCTCATCGGGTGTTTTCATAAGTCGTCGTGGATTCCCTTCCAGCAGTTCAAAGCTGAACACCCGAAAGAAGTTGGAATCAACGGCCAGGGCCCGACCTTCAACATACTCCACCTGATCAGCCTCGATCGGCATATCATTTCCCACCACATCCAGGGCGGTGACATATTTGGCTTCTTTGCTTTCATCTTTCAGCCAGTTGTACAGGGCTTCCGAGGTTCGGGCAAAGCCCCCCATATTGTAAAAATCAGAGGCTACTCTAAAGATCTTTTCGTGATTTTCGAAGTGCCGGTCATAGCTGGTCTCTTCCTTCACAAAAAACAGTAACACAAAGGCGGCAGCAATGCCCAGGGCTAAGCCCGAGATATTTAAAAAGGAGTAGCCGGGATGGCGGAGCATATTGCGCCAGGCGATTTTGAGATGGTTGATTAGCATGTCGGTGTGGGTTGATCGGTTAAAATATTGGATTCTTTCACCTTAAAACCAAAAACTATGCCACTAGGCTTTAACCACTGATAATCAATAATTTAAATGCGACATTATTTTTAAGACAAAAAAATAGTGTATAAAAAGTGAACACTGGGTGTTTGAGAATGAACAGTATAAAAATCCCTCTTACTCTTTTTTTCCTTCCCCAGAAACCCTATTTTAACCAACAAAAAAATGAAACGACGGACTTTCCTCCAAACCTCTGCTGCCGGTGCTGCTTCCCTTTCCTTATCTGGCCTCCCACTTTCCGCCAAAAGCTACCGACGTATCCTCGGGGCAAACGACCGCATCCGCTGTGCCCTGCTCGGCTGCTATCGCCGCTTCCCGGCCCTGCTGGATGCTCTGGCAGAGCTCGACAATGTCGACATCACCTACGTCTGCGATGTGGACGCCCGCCGACAGGAAGCCGGAGCTGCTCGTGTCAAAAAAGCAGTCGGGAGTGCTCCCAAACAGGAAAAAGACATGCGCCGGATCTTCGCACAATCGGATGTGGATGCCGTTTTTCATGCCACGCCCGATCACTGGCATGCACCGGGAGCGATCCTGTCTTTGCAGGCCGGCAAGCACGTATATGTAGAGAAACCCTGTAGTCACAACCCTCGCGAAGATGAGCTGCTCATCGCCTGGCAAAAGAAAACGGGACTACAGGTGCAAATGGGCGCGCAGCAGCGCTCCGCCCCGGAAACCATTGAGATCATACAGGAAATTCATAAAGGTGTGATTGGTGAAGCCTATCTCGCCACCGCTTTTTACACCAATACCCGCGGACGTGTGCCGGATGCTAAAAAAATGCCGGTACCGGATTATCTCGACTGGGAGCTCTTCCAAGGCCCCGCTCCCCGCACCGATTTCATCGACATCGTCGGCGATTACAACTGGCACTGGTTCTGGCGCTGGGGAACGGCCGAAACGGGCAATAATGCGACGCACGAACTGGATGTCGGGCGCTGGGCGCTGCAGGTAAAGTTCCCGGAAGAAGTTTACGTAAATGCCGCCAAAAATCACTATAAGGACGATCCCTGGACGATGTACGATACCATGGACGCCAGCATTGTTTTTCCCAATAATAAGACTGTTAAATGGGATGGCAAAAGCCGCTCGGGCTATTCTACTTACGGCTCGGGCAGAGGTACGATCATTTACGGTTCGGAAGGCAGCGTTTTTGTGAACAGGGAAGGATATCGCCTCTACGACCGCAACGGTAAGCTGCTGCGCGAGCGAAAAGGCGGTCCGGAAGCAGGAACAGCCTTGGGCGGAGGCGGCAGCATGACCACCTTGCATGTAAAAAACTTCCTCGAAACCATTCGAGGGAAAGAAAAGCTGAATTGCCCCATTGAGGAGGGCGCAGTCAGTACGCATCTATGCCATTATGCCAATATTTCTTACCGGGAAGGCAACAAACAACTGGCCATCGACCCGGCGACCGGTCATTTTAAGGATAAAAAAGTGATGAAAAAATACTGGAGCCGGGAGTATGAAAAAGGATGGAAACCGGAGGAGGTTAGTTAGGGGATGTTAAAAAAGGCCAAAGGTCTTTTTAAACATTCGTTGGTGGCGGTCTCCGACCGCCTCACCATTTTCACCGGCAGTCTCCGACTGCTAGAGATCATATAATACAAAGCCTATTTGACAAGTGGTGAATATAGCGTTACCGGTCAGAGACCGGCATAAAATAGGTTAGGCAGTCGGGAGACTGCCACCAACAAAACAAACGAAAAACATGAACAAAAAACCATTTCTCTTTTTTACAGCCCTTATCCTCTTTTTTATCCAACACCCCAGCAGCTTTGCCCAAAAAAATAACGGCTGGCAGGATCTTTTTAACGGAAAAAACCTGGATGGCTGGAAACAATTAAATGGGAAGGCTTCCTATGAAGTGCGCAACGGAGCCATTGTTGGGATCACCAAAATCAACACTCCAAATTCCTTCCTTTGCACCACCAACAATTACGACGACTTCATACTTGAGTTTGAAGTCTGGTGCGATGCGGCTTTGAATTCAGGCGTACAATTCAGAAGCCTCAGCAATAAAGATTATCAAAACGGCCGGGTACATGGCTACCAGGCCGAGATCGACCCCAGTCCACGAGCCTTCAGTGGAGGTATCTACGATGAAGCAGGTCGGGCCTGGATTTATACCCTGGCCGACCACCCGCTAGGACAAAAAGCTTTCCGAGTCGGACAATGGAACCAATATCGCATCGAGGCCATCGGTACCGAAATTCGCATTTGGGTGAATGGCATCCAGACAGCCAATCTCGTGGATGATATGACCAGTTCGGGCTTCATTGCCCTACAGGTCCATAATATCCCAAACGAGGAAGAGCTCGCCGGGCGGGAAATTCACTGGCGTAATATTCGTATCAAAACAGACGGGCTCGAAGCAGCACGTTGGCCGGTTTCGCTCCAAACACCGGAAATCAATCTTATCCCCAACACCCTCACTGAACTCGAAAAGCGCAAGGGTTGGCGGTTACTTTGGGACGGCCAAACCACTAATGGCTGGCGCAGCGCCCGTAGTCCCGAATTCCCGGATAAAGGCTGGGAAATAAAAGACGGCATCCTGACCGTCCAGGCATCCGACGGCGCTGAATCGGCCAATGGAGGTGATATCATTACAAAGGAAAAATTCAGCAGCTTTGAGTTGAAGTTAGAATTTAAAATTACAGAAGGAGCCAACAGCGGTATTAAATACTTCGTCGACCCAGAACTGAATAAAGGAGGGGAAGGCTCTTCCATTGGCCTGGAATACCAGATCCTTGATGATGTCAAACATCCGGATGCTAAGTTAGGAGTAAATGGAAACCGAACCATCGCCTCACTCTACGACCTGATCCCCGCAAAAAACCTCTCGGTGCCCAGCCGCGGAAAAGATTTCAGAGGAATAGGAACCTGGAACCAGGCCCGCATCGTCGTGCGCGGCAACCACATCGAGCACTGGCTCAACGGCTTTAAAATGGTGGAATACGAGCGTAATACGCCCATGTATCGGGCCCTGGTAGCTTACAGCAAATATAAAATTTGGCCAAAATTCGGCGAGCACGCACAGGGGCATATCCTGCTACAGGATCACGGGAACGAGGTCTCATTCAGAAGCATTAAAATCAGAGAATTATGAACCGACGAGATTTTGTATTAAAAAGTAGCCTGGCTGCAGCGGGGCTCACACTGAGTCAGATAAAAGCGGGCGGCAAAACCATATCAGCAAACGATGTGGTGCAACTAGGCATCATCGGTACGGGCGACCGCGGCGGCGGCATCATCCATATTTTGAAAAAACTACCACAATTTAAAGTAGTGGCTTGCTCCGATATTATCCCTTTCCGGCTGGAAAAAGCAGTGGCCAGTGCCGGGCCGGGCTGCAAGGCTTACCAAGACTACCGTAAATTACTAGCCGATCCTAATGTCGATGCAGTCGTCATCTCTACCCCGCTTTCGTTGCATTACGACATGGCAGTCGCGGCCCTTGAAAGTGGGAAGCATATTTACTGCGAAAAAGCGATGACCTACGAAATCCATCAGGCCCGTGACCTGGTTAAAAAAGTACAGGCCACGAATCAAACCTTTATTGTTGGCCATCAGTATCGCTACCATCCCCTCTATTTCCAGGTGGCCGACTTCATCCGACAAGGCTATCTCGGAGATATTACCAACATCTACATACAGTGGAATCGCAACGGCGACTGGCGCCGCCACGTGCCGGAGCCGAAATACGAACGCATGATCAATTGGCGGATGTATCGGGAATATTCCGGCGGCTTAACGGCCGAGCTTCATTCCCACCAGATTGACTTCGTCAATTGGGTATTTGACAGTCATCCGAGTCGGGCCATTGGCTTTGGAGGCATCGATTATTGGAAGGACGGCCGCGAGACCTTCGACAATGTCAACACACTGCTCGAATACCCCAACGGCATGAAAGTGAACTGCATCTCCCTGACCGCCAATGCCCACGAAGGTTACCAGTTCAAGTTCAAAGGTAGTAAAGGCACCATCGAACTGACCATCAATAAAGGGTGGCTGTATTATGAAAATTTGAATAAAAAAGAGCTAGGGACCGTGGATGGGGTTTCCGGAGCCACCCTCAAAAAGTTCGGCAGCGGCAAGGGCTACCCCATTGAGGTGGACAGGGTGAACGAGGATTGGGAAGGGACGCATTATGCCTTCATGGACTTCTACCATTGCATTCTAAATGAGAATGAACCCGCTTCGAATGTAAAAACAGGCGCGACGGCGGCCATCAGCGTACGGATGGCGATTGATGCCTTGCGGGAAGGGAAAATGCAAAAGTGGAAATAATATGAATTTCTAAGGCTTAATGCTTATTTTCCACATTTAAATTCAAGAAAACACCTTTTTAAGCAAGTAAATTCTTTAAGCCTTAGAAAAAATGGAAGAAAAAAAACCAAAATCACTGCGTAGCAAAGAATGGTTTGGCCCGGAAGATGAAAAAATGGGATTCATTCATCGATCCTGGCTCCGCAACCAGGGATATCCGGATGATTACTTTAGAGGAAAGCCCGTCATAGGTATCTGCAATACCTGGTCAGAGCTAACTCCCTGTAATGCTCACCTCCGAGATTTTGCGGAATTTGTAAAAAGAGGAGTTCGCGAGGCAGGTGGCTTTCCATTAGAGTTCCCGGTTACCTCCATGGGAGAAACGCTCATGCGCCCCACGGCCATGCTCTTTCGCAACCTGAGCAGCATGGACACGGAAGAAAGCATCAGAGGCTATCCACTGGACGGTATTGTATTATTAACCGGCTGTGATAAGACGACCCCAGCAACGGTTATGGGCGCTTGTAGCGTGGACCTTCCTACCATTGTCGTACCCGGAGGTCCTATGCTCAACGGCTGGTATAAAGGAGAACGCATCGGCTCGGGAACTTTTGTTTGGAAGCTGAAGGATAAAATGAAGAATGAATCTTTCACCACAGCAGACCTCACCGAGGCAGAAATTTGCTCTGCTCGCTCGCAAGGCCACTGCATGACCATGGGTACGGCCTCTACCATGGCCTGCATGGTCGAATCTCTGGGCCTCACCCTGCCTGGCGCAGCTGCCATACCGGCTGTGGATGCCCGCAAAAAGGTGATGGCCCATTTATCAGGTCGCAGGATCGTGGAAATGGTAAAGGAAGACCTTAAATTATCCAAGGTCCTGACCCGAAAAGCCTTTGAAAATGCCATTATTTGTAACGCGGCCGTCGGTGGCTCCACCAACTTCGTCATTCACCTCCAAGCCATCGCCAACCGAATCGGCGTGGAACTGGAACTGAAAGACTTCGACCGCCTGGGCAGTAATATCCCACTACTGGTCAACCTGATGCCCTCCGGCAAATTTCTGATGGAGGATTTCTTCTATGCGGGAGGGCTTCCTGCCGTGCTAAAGGAATTAGAAGAAATATTGCACAAAGATGCCATCACAGTGAATGGAGCGACCATAGCCGAGAACAATCAGCAGGCCCCTTGTTACAATCGCGAGGTCATCGCTTCGTTTGATCAACCTTTCCAGGAAAAAGCCGGTATAGCGGTGCTGTACGGAAATCTCTGTGAAGATGGGGCCGTCATCAAGCCCTCCGCCGCCACACCCGAATTAATGACCCACCGCGGTAAAGCCGTCGTTTTTGAAACCATTGAAGAATACCACGAGCGGATTGACGATCCCGATCTGGAGATCGATGCCAGTAGTGTGATCGTCCTGAAGGGCGTAGGTCCGGTTGGTTACCCTGGGATGGCCGAAGTCGGTAATGTAGACTTGCCTGCCAAATTATTAAAGAAAGGCATCAAAGATATGGTCCGCATTTCAGATGGGCGTATGAGTGGCACCGCCTTCGGGACTGTCATCCTGCACGTATCTCCCGAATCCGCTATTGGCGGTACGCTGGCTCTCGTAAAATCGGGTGACACCATTGAACTGGATGTCCCCAAGAGAAGCCTACAATTACTCATCTCGGATGAAGAGCTGAAAGCCAGGAGAGCTGCCTGGGTTGCTCCCGAGCCCCATTCAGAAAGGGGATACTTGAATTTATACATCAATACAGTTCAGCAGGCTCATCTTGGAGCCGATCTCGATTTTCTGGTTGGAAAATCCGGTTCGGAGGTAAAAAGAGATGTTCACTAATATTGGCCAGCCCAAATTAATATAGGAGGCGGCCGGCGGCCGCCTCCTATAATTTAATACCCTACTAACTATTCATCCTATGTTTATCTTATTACTATTGCTTTTGAGTGTGGTCATGATCATTCTGCTCACCGCACGTTACAACGTCCACCCATTCCTGGCCCTTTTATTTGCCGCCCTTGCTTTTGGCCTGGCCTCCGGCATGGACTTTAATGTGCTTGTTCAATCTATTAATGATGGCTTCGGAGGTACCCTCGGAAAGATAGGTATGGTCATTGTACTCGGAGTCATCATCGGGGCTTTTCTTGAACATTCCGGCGGCGCCTTTAAACTCGCAGAAGCAGTGCTCAAAGTAATAGGACGAAAAAGGGTGCACGAGGCCATGGGCATCATCGGGTACATTGTGTCGATTCCTGTTTTTGCAGATAGTGGCTTTATCATCTTAAATCCACTGAATAAAAGCCTGAGCAAAAAAGCCGGATTATCGATTGCCGGCACCGGCACTGCGCTTATCCTCGGCTTAATGCTTACTCATGTGATGGTCCCACCCACGCCGGGACCTATTGCAGCAGCCGGCATTCTGGATGCGGATGTCGGGCTGGTTATGCTGCTTGGGCTCATCATCAGTGCTTTGTCCTTAATCGTAGCCATTATTTATTCTAAAAAAGTTGCCGCCAAAACCTACATCGATCCCAACCCAGATCTCACGGAAGAAGAAGTCGAGGAGAAGATCAGGCATGCCCCGGGGGCGGCCAAATCCTTTTTGCCTATCCTGGTTCCCATTCTACTGATCGTCGGAAAATCCATTATTGAGTTCCAGTTGCCGGAAGGAGAAAGCGGCTCCTGGGCCGTGCAATTTCTATCATTTATCGGCACACCAGTCATTGCACTAACTATAGGGATGTTCCTGGCCTTTACGCTTCCCAAAAAGTGGGACAAGGATATTCTCTCTACCGGGGGCTGGGTCGGCAAGGCCCTGACGGATGCCTCTACCATCATCCTGATCACTGGAGCAGGTGGAATTTTCGGCACGATTTTACAAAATTCAGGCATTGCTGAAGCCATGACTCAGCTCCTCGCCGGTGCCCAATTAGGCATTTGGCTGCCGTTTATTCTGACTGCCGCTATAAAGACTGCCCAAGGTTCATCTACCGTGGCGCTAATCACCACGGCCTCTATCATGGCACCCATGGTGAGTACTTTAGGCTTTGATACCGAAATGCAAAAAGCTTTGTTGGTTGTGGCTATCGGAGCAGGAGCGGCAGTCGTACCCCACGCCAACGACAGTGGATTTTGGGTCGTAACACAATTGACCGGCATGGACATCAAAACAGGCTATAAGTTGTACACGGTTGGAGCAGCGATCGTAGGTACCTTTGCTGCAATTTTGGTATTTATTGCGTCTTTGTTTATTGGGTAAAAAAACTATTTTTTTCTTAAAAACTCATACACTCCATGCTCGTCAGTTCTGGCCCTCCGCCCTGATTGCCACTGCCGGAGGCCACGTACAGCTTGTTTTTATACAAAATCACGCCCGTACCATGCCTTCCCTGAAGCATCGGGCTGAGGCTCTTCCAGCTATGCGTATGGATGTTTAAGGCTTCTACTTCTTTATGGGCCGGCTTTTGCGTAGCCGACTCGCCCCCCATCACCAGAATGTCCTCTCCGTAAAGAATGGCGTAGTTTCCGGCACGGGGAGTAGGTAGATTATTATCCAGAGTAGACCAGGTATTCGTATAAAAATCATACACATCCACCTCTGGAATCGTGTTTTTAAAAGGCCCTTCGGCCGACTTGGTCGTTCTGCCTCCCAGCAGGTACAGCTTGTCTTTTGCTACAACAGCCTGAAAGTGATCTCTTGCGCGAGGAGCATCGGGGAGTTTTTCCCATTGTCCCGTTTGGGGGTCATATACATCCAGCCAGTTTTTGTGGTCGCCGCGATGACCATCTTTGATGCCACAGGCCAGGTAGATCTTATTTTTGTAAACCACCGCTCCTGCCCCGCCCCGCTGTCGATCTTCGGGAATGGGGTCTCCTTTTTCCCAGCTATCCGATACCGGGTTGTATATGTAAATGTGAGGAATAGGCGTTTCGCCGGGATACTTGCCCGTCATGGCACCCAGGATATAAATTTTTTCGTCATACACCACCGGCTGAAAATGGTGCATTTCGATGGGAACTTTGTTTCCGTTTTTCCAGCTTTGGGAAGGGATGTCAAAAATACTGCTGGGGTTCATCCGCCGGCCTCCCAATAGATAAAAGCGATCTTTTATTCCTACAAAAGCCGCCTCATGTCGCTGAACGGGCAGGCTGCCATCGGAAGCTTCGATGGTGGTCCATTGACCGGTGCGCTCGCCAATTTGGGGGGGTGGTTGGCAGGCGGTTGATAGGATAGCCAGCACACATAAAAAAACGTGTATTTTTTTCATTAGCTTTTAGTTTTTTTATGGAAAATAAGACAAAAAAAACATTTCACAGGTCTGAAGAACAACATTAAACAACTTCAATATATCAAAATCAATCCGATAGAAGCTTGGGCATTCCATATTTATTTGTAAATTTAAATATGAATTTTGTTGAGGACTTACCCTCCCCAACATTTATTTCATAAAAAAATCATTAATCAATTAAAAAACACCCTCCCATCATGCCCCAGTTTAGCCTATCTGACTATTCAGCCAGGATTAAGGAAGTATATATTGAGTTGAAGAATTACCGGTTTCATCACAGTCCATACAGTGGTGAATTAGATGACCAACGTTTTATTGGACGTACGTCCGTTAAACGACGGATCAGATTGATCCTAAAGAATTCCCGAACGAAATCCGGTGCTTATTTAGTTACTGGTTTTAGAGGAATGGGAAAAACGAGTGTCGTAAGGGAGGCGATCAGGGAATATAATAAAAACATAAAGTTCCCAGTAAGGAAAAATATCCCCATTTGGGATTACTCCTGCTACAATTGGTATCACTTCTTATTTTATGCTTTGGGGATTGGGATAGTTTTCGTCCTATTAAAAAACGAGTATTCACCTTATTTGTCGATAGGATTTGCTTTAGGTATCCCTATTCTTTTAGCGATTTTCTCTTGCTACAAGAAGAATGAGAAAATCCTGGATGCCGTATGGAATTATTATAAAAATCTGACATTCATTTTATTTTTACTTGGTTTTTTATTCTACTTCATCAACCCGATTGAATTTTGTATACAATTTCAATGTTTTCCTAATAAAGCAAGATGGCCCTCATTATTTGAGCCCGGGCAAAATTTTTTATTCAGATCTTTACTTGGGCTATTTGTCGGCTATTGCATAGTATCCATAATATATTTCACAAAAGACCTATTGGTTCTATTTTATAAAAAAGAATCTACAAAGTCTTTAATTTCCGCAAAAAGTGAATTCTATAAAAAGTTTGAAATCAACCTCTCTCAAGACTCTCTTTTAGAAGAAGAGATTTTAAAAAGGATTACCAAGGAAATGCTCCTTTTTTGGGTGTCAAAAAAAAAGGAATTCAGCCTCCCTGTTTTTGACAGGAAGGTCTATTATCCTTGGCAATTTCTACTGTCGATCTTAAAAATCAATAAAAATGAAGGAGCATCGAGCTATGAGAGTGTGCTACATCAATTATTAAGTCTTTCTCAGAGAATAAGCGGGCAAGTAACATCATTAAAGGAGCTCAACTTAAACCCTGGCTTAAGTATCAGCGTCTCGTCTCTTCTCAAAAGTATAACTATTCCATTCGGGAAATTTACTAATAAGAATCAGGTTGCTTATCCTATTGCTTCACCCAAGGAGATTGAAGATGAGTTGATTGAGATATTTAAGCAAATTGATTTATTACGGTATAAAGAGCATAAAGGTCAGACTCATCATCAAAAGACTCCGCACAATCTTCCAATTCCGAGGTTTCTTTTCATCATCGACGAGTTAGACAAAATAGAGCCACATAGCAGTTCTAACCTAGAAGAGCGGGAATCCTCAAATCCATCACTTGACTTAGGTTTTAATGCCCCTGGGAATAGTAAATTCCGCCAAAGACAGGAAGCGGTAGCCAGCTTATTGGGTAATTTGAAGGGTTTCCTAAACGTGGTCCGGGCCAAGTTTTTTTTTATTGCAGGCCGGGAAATGTTTGACGCAGACTTAGCTGACATTGCAGACCGCGATTCATTTTACAGCAGCATTTTCAATGATGTAATTTATGTCAACAGCTTTTTTAAAGACAAGGTGAACATTAGAGCAGGAATTTCGCAAATGACGGAAGCCTACCTCTGCAAAATTATTATGGCTGACCTCCAATTAAATGGAGGCCTGGAGGATAAATCCTATAGCCTAAAACATCTGGCAGAAAGGATAGCATTTTCAGAACAGCCATTTTTGACTCTACAAAAAGATAAGGTTCAAGTAGACGGATTGAATAAAATCAGGGAATTTCAAAGATTCAAAATCATCTATTTACTCCAGAATTACATTATTTATCTCATATATCGAAGTAATGGAGCACCAAAAAAACTTGCATCCTTAACAGAAAAAATCATTTTGGATCTTCCTCTACAGACTCGAACTGACCTTTCTGATAAACAGAAAAGAGAAAAGAAAGAAGCGTTCTGCAAAGAAAACCTAGTATTACTTCAACATCACTATCAGGATAGCAAAGAAGAATTAAACAGAGAATGGGGGGCCTTTATTCGATTCAGGTTTGACTTTCAACATGAAATAGGACTGACAGCAAATCTTTATCGTCCTTATCTAATAATAAATTCTCGTCATATTAAATCTTTAGGAGACAAGCTACTATTCTCCTCTGCCTTTATTATTGACCATATCATGAAGTTCCATTCCTTCGGTTTTTCATGGCGAAACCTTGAGTTGATACCGGAGGTTATCCTAGTGAATAAAGAACCAAACCTAAGAAGATTTATTGAAGAAATCATTCGCTTTCTGTCGTCAACCTACATAAGGTCTACAGTGAGTGGAATTTTTCAATATCGGTTTTATAGTCGGGTAAGTCGCGAGTTAACCTATCTTTCAAAGACATCTGCCATAGCCTCTGCCGCCTTTAATTTTACACTAGACGAATCTCTTCAGATCAAAAGACATTATAAAAAGAAGTTGATTGAATTAAGAAATAAACACAAAGATTACCAACCAATTCATGGAGACAATCAATTTCTTCATTCCTTATGTTTTGTACAAACGATTTTAGGTGATTTATACTACTATGATAAGGAATATGATGAGGCATTATTATATTATACGGAATCCATTCAAGCCTTAAGATTACCTAATGCTATAAAAGATCAGTTACTCACACGTCACCAGTTCCTCCTTTGGCTAAGAAATAAGCTAAAATTAGGCCTGACGCTAGAAAAAATGAGAGCTTTTGACTCTGCATTTTCATATTATCGAACACTAATGTTAGACACTAGTTTATATTTAAAAAAGCTATTTCCAGGTTTGAGAAAAACTGATTATCAGGCTTCTGATGTTATGGCTTCAGATGACCACCGAACTATTCAAATGGTAAGCATGCCTTTCGTCGCTCACTTAGGCATTATTGAAAAGGCAAGAAGCGATGGAATTACCTATTTTAACCTTAAACAAAATGCACAAGAGTTAATAAGTATTATCTTTCCCGAGAAACAAATATCCCATATTTCCCCCAAAATACGGGGAGATGAATACCGCAGGCATTTATTGCTAGCCGATTATTATAATAATGTAGGCAGTTTACTATTTTACAAAAACTGCCAGTTTCCAAAATTATATAAAGAGGATGAGTATAAGCTTGGATCTTTAAATGAAAAAATAAGAACCCAGGTTGAAGCAGTGCAGGAAGTGAAAAGAAGTATAGATTACTCCGAAAAATATATCTATGACTTTCAACCGTCTTTAGCTGCTTTCAATTACTACTGGGAAGCACTTCATCAATTATTGGTATGTCATAAAGAAAGAATAATTGAACGCCTTAAACCAAGGCTGGAAAATACCAGGCAAAATAAAATACCCTTAACACTCCAGAATGAGCCACTCAGTTATTTAGCATTGGCAACTGCATATCTTTTTCCAGAATGCTCTGATTTAATCAATACCCATCGCTTTCATTACATTGCCAATGTCATTTCAAAGATAGGAGACACTTTATTAGCTTGTTTAGATGAAGATAATTTTGTTTTCCCTGAGTGGAACATTAATTCCATTAAAATAACCACCCATGACAAAACCCGGCCTGAACTTTATGAAAATATTTTAGATCTAATGAATTTATTTCATAAAATGGTTAAAGGTCAAGAAAAAATATTCTCTGTGAAATCGATCATCTTGACCTATCAGTTAGCGGGTGCCTTGTATTTAAGAGCGGGTAGGAATTATAGCTATGCCTTCCAAATAAAAAAAACACTTTATTTAATAAAAGACTTATTGAATGCTTCTAAAAATGACAAAGGATCAAATGTAGAAAGAATTAAAAAATTTCTCGCTCCTAACTCAACTACCTCCTCCAATATCTTCATAACAATAGAAGATATGGCAGTCTCAATATTCCATTCTTCGACCTGGAATTACGAGGTTTCTAACCGCCCTCAAATATTGAAGTATCGAAAAATTTTGAACATACTAGATAGAGATACACACCGGGATATCATTTATAACAATATTAATAATGGTATGGATATTCGAGAGGCCATTTTTATTGCAGAAAGTATTAAAATGAAGCTATCAACCATTGAACGCCTTGATGTCCGAGCCAATGCTTTTGGAAAAAGTTATGATTTCTTGTTGTCTCCATATAATTCAATCAGTAACCGATATAGTAGAATTTTAGAATTAAAATATAGATCAGAATGGTGTTATTATATCCTTACCGAAATTCTTCAAGGTGGATGGCTCTTGAACCATTCTTTCGAAAATGATTCATTTAAAATAAAAAAGAATTCCTCTTTATATTATGTCTTCGTCGAGTTTATTGCAATGGGCGAAAAAAAATCGTTCCACATCAGTAAGAAACTGATTTCATCAAGGATGAAACAGCACTTCCCTTATTTGCTTGAATCAGCAGAGGGAGAGATTAATTGTTATCAAGATATACTCTCCTTTTTGATAAAAGAAGCAATTTTTTGTTTAAGAGAGCTTATAAAGATGGTCAGGTTATTTGAGCCTGCTTATGTAATTGGTTTTTCATATCTGGCAGAAGGACATCGAAGAATGGGAGCATGGAGCCGAGCATATAACAATCACATGTATTTTTTACAAAGTATGGAGCATGAAGCAAATTATAAGGGCAAAGATGAAATATTTGATAAAGAACTAGATACCATGATTGGACAAAACGCTCTGGCCTATCTGGAAGCCAATAATCATTATGAACTTGCACAACAAAGTTATTATCAAACTATCCAGATGCATACCGAAGGCAGAGCCTATAAAGCGCATGTACTCAACTTATACTGCCTGGAAGATGACTATAATGAGAACTTGACCCATTTCAATATTGCTGCTGAAAGGCTTCGGGTAAACACCGGAGATATTCGAAGGAAAATCACGAAATTAAAAAAGAATACCGACCATTCGAGGCTTTATCAATATGACTCTTATTTTCACCAAGAGATAATAAAGCAAGACCATCAAAAAACAGTGGAAAACATGGAAATACTAAAAGAATTGATGGAGTGGAAATTTGATTAAAATGAAATAAAACGTTCACGACAACTGACTCACCCTCCAGATACTCCTGGCCTGATTAGCCATCCAGTTTTGGTGGGCAGCAATGCGGTCAATCGTCCATTGGCTATTTTGAAATTTAAAATGATACCACATTTTTCGCCTGACACAGGCGATAGCATCCGAAAAAGTCGAGCTAAGGTAATCACCCCACTTCCTTAATAATCTCCTCCAACTCCCGCGTCAAACAAATATATTTTTCATAATCTTCCTCCTCCCCCTTTTCATCCATCACAATCGCCGGATCAATAAAAAATTTAAGCCGCTCGATTCCATTCGGCTCAAAGAAGTCCGGATCAATCTTCAGGGAGTGCTCTTTTTTCTGAAAAAACGGAAGGCTCCTCCGCCACCTATTTTGACGGGAATAATGAATGAAGTTGATCTTTTCCTGATCATTACCCCCCCAATTCAAACTATGCATATAAGAGCTGAATGGACTATAACTCCAGTTCCGGGCAGATCGCCTATAGGAAAAAAGATCGTATCGGCGTTCATAGCCGTTTTGCTCCGTTTGGCGCAAAAATAGCTTGATCCCCATATATTCTTTGTCCTTATACCAAAGGGAAAAGGTGCGGATGTACCTGCGTCGCTTATTCAACCTGACCGCTTTTACCCTTTCTCCGTCCTTCACTTTCCAAACGGCCATCAACTCATAGTTGGGGAAACTTTCCATTTCCTCAAAAAGAGAACCGCCGGATGTACGTTTCCTATTCCACAACTTCCAGGCTATATATACCAGCCCCCCAACAAGCAAAATAGTCAGCGAAACACTCAGGCTCACCAGTACTGTCCAAAAAGATATTTCATACTCCTGAGCATAAAAAATCCCCGCCGCTATCAGCAACCAGGCTAAGGGAAGCCATAGACTCCATCGGATCAGTTGCCGCTTAATGTTGGGAAAAATGCCCAATACCCTCCCCAATAAAGGCCAGATGATTTTGCTCTTTTTCAATAACTCAAGGTCTTCCTTCAACTGCCCGTTCAAATTCGCCTCTTTTGATTGATCCAGTTGTTTTTTAAACCTTTCGACGGCCTGGTCAAAGGTCCGCTCCGGGACGAATGGAGCAGGCGGCACGTCCGGGTCGCTCAGCACATCCAGTCCCAGTTTGGAATAATACGCCCTGAATTCATTTCTTTGAAGCGTCTGCAAGGCACAATACTGTCCGTATTTAAAGGCATACTCCCTGGATGAACGCGACATAAAGCCGCCGAAAGCCTGGATCTCCGCCCCCGGCAAGGAAATCGTTTTGGCATCGTCTCTATCGTACGGATCATCCTGCTTTTTTTCCTTATATGAAACAGGAGTAATGGCTAATTGCACCGCCCGGGGGTCCTTGCCGTCAATATCGAGGGCCGCATCAATGGCCATATTGAAAAAGACTCGCTTAATAAATTCTCTTAACGAGAGGTACACACCGGTTTTCTCCTTAAAGAATTGGTCGAAAACCTCACTAAATTTAGTTTCCTTCAAATCAGGCTCTCTTAATTTTTCGATTAAATCTCCAAAAGGCTGATAGTTGAGCGTCTGATGGGTTTTCTTTTCAATAATCCGGCCGCTCGCCTCCTGATCTATCCCGAATAATTCAGCCAGCTTATTAATATTGGTCTTACCTATTTTTTTAAAAAAGGCGTTCTGTAAATCGGTCGTTTTCAAACTGATTTTCTCCTTATGCGATCGCTCCATGTCCTGCTTCAATTCCTCCTGAGCTTTCCAGAAGAAATACTTGCCTATGTCCCGGGTTCCCAGGGGGATCATGCCGCGCATCAAAGCCTTATCCACATGATGGGTGATCTCTTTGAACAACTCCAGCTCTTCCTCCGAATCGTCAATCGGGATCTTGAGTAGGTTCAGGTGTGCACTCAACTTAGCCTTGAGTTGCACCTGATCCAGGTAATTGCTGATCTTATGCTCTTCCTTGACGGAGCCTTGGTTGCGCAGCATGCCGATCAGGCGGCCCGACAAGGAGGTGATCTTGGGCAGCGCCTTTTGTTTTGTTATCTTATAAAGGCTCCTCTTCCTGAAACTGGCCGCCAGTTGACTATAGGAACTCATATGGTAGGACAAGTCGCCCGAGTCAACAATCGGGTCCACAAAAACGACCAGGCGGTCAAAAGCATCCCTCTCGGTTTTAAAGTCCTTGTTGTTCCGAAGGTTGGTATCAATGTAGTTGGCCAGGCGGAAAGCTTCCCGGATAGGTTCATTGTTGAAGGTCCCGCCGTCGACGTAGGGCAGTTTGTGATCCACTACCTTCGGTACTTCCCACACCGAGTTGTACTGATGGGTGTTATCAAGCGGGAGCTCTTTTGAGTATTGAGGAAATTCGGCTTTCCAGCGTTTTAGAATAACCGGAGAGAAGGCAATCGGGAAGGCACCGCATGCGATAACCGAAGCGGCGATCCGGGCCCAGGCGTCCGGTTTATTAATATCGGAGCGGAGTGGACAATCTTCATTGTCCACAATTTCAGGAGAGAGTTCCAGCCAGTTAGACTCCGAAGTGTCCAGCCCTTCTGCTTTTAATATAGAGGGCTGTAGCTTGAAGTCAAAAACCCTCAATTCTTTATGAGACTTTGAGTTCAGGGCCCTTTTCCGCTCCCTGATCTGGGGGAATTCATCCAGCTTAATGCCTTCCACGTTTTCTACAATCCTGTTCGGTACGAGGTTGGTCAGGGAGCAGGCAAAAAGGACTCGGCTGCCCAATATGTTCATGTTGCCGGGCTTGGTCCGTTCGCCATCCTTCGGTAAAAGGTATTTCCGGGTCTGCTTTATGATAGTGTCTCGGGGAAGCAGGCTAAAGTTTTCGGTTTGACCATCCTGAGAAGTAGATTTTAATAAAGACCGGAGGTTGACTTCCCTGACCCAGAGGATCTCTTGCAGGAGCTGCGCCACTTCAATGGCAACTAAGGGTTCTTTGATCTCTTCCCGTTTCTTTGGGTCAAGGATCCCGTTTTCATCCAGAAGGGCATCGATTTTTTTTCCAATAATCTTCAGAAAATCATCCTTATTCTGAGTATGCCGGGCAGTTCGGTCTTCGAGTTTATAGAAATCATCGGCTCCGGTTTTATTTTCAGTCAGGATATAATGTTCAGAAATCCTGGCGGCGATGACTGTGTAATCCATCAGGCTTCGCAGCAAGATAGCCAGGGCAATAGCGCCCGCACTGGCGCCACTCATCGAATCCAGCACGATTTTATCATAAGGGTTCCCGTCCCGGTCCTGGCCGTGGAGTACCAATGCCTTTAATATTTCGGTGAGTGCAGCTCCGGAAAAGGAGCCCAGGGAAACGCCTCCGCCCATGGCGAAGGTCAAACGTAGGGTTTTCATAAGAAGTAATTTAATGTGTAAAGGGCCGCTATTAAAGGCGTGTAACAAAAATTAAATTACCTATGGTTGACCGCCTTCCGGCGGCCAACCATAGGTAATGCTTAATGTTTCACGGGCGAAGGGCTACCCTTTATCAATTAAATTAACAATAAAATATTATAGAGAAAAAATTATTGCCGTTCTTTCTTCTCTTCCCACTTCATCATTTCCTCTTCAACCTGCATTTGTAAAAGCTGCAGCTTGCTCTGCTTTTCGCTTTCAATCATTTGCCTTTTGAATTGAATTTCCTGCATCTGTTGTTCTAACTCCAAAACTTCCAGCCGTTTGTCATTTTGATCCAGTTTGATCCCTTCTTTTAATTTCCATTGCTCGTTTTGGATCAGCTGCATTTCTTTTTCTACTTCTACCTGATGACGCTGGTTATTCAATTCAATTTCCTTTTTCCGCTTTTGCAGTTCGCGCATCTGTTGAAGGATTTCCTTTTGCTTTTTCCTCAGTTCTTCTTCATTATCGGCTTTTTGCATTTTGGACTCCATCTCCTGTGCCTCGTATTGTAACTCCATAGCCTTACTTTCAATGGTGTTGTGCTCCAGCTCCAATTCCTTCAGCTTCATATTTCGGTTAAACTGCATTTCCTGGCTTTTCTTTTCCAGCTCATAGAAGGCCTTCATTTGATTGTTTTCCATGGACTGGATTTCCCTTTCAGCCTGTAACATCTTTTTTTGGATATTCCGAGTCTGCTGTTGTAAGGCCATTTCCTGTTCGCGGAATCCTTTTTCCAGTTCGAACATTTCCCGGCGAAGTTGTTTGATCTTATCCGGTACCGTATCGGCTTCATTAAGATTAAGCGTTTCTGATGAAAAGACAGTTGGCGAATTTTCTTTTGTGATGGTTTCTGAAATATTGCTTGTTGCTTCCTTTTTGTCGGTTGCAACTGTCGAAACAAGAGTTGGGTTCTGGGTCGGAGCCATTGTAGGTTGAACCAGGCTATCGGTTTCAACGGTCCTTAAAGTTTCGGAAAGACCTTCCTGTGGCTGTTCCTGCATGTCTGATTCCAGCACAGTAAAAGGATCTTGTGTAGCTATTGGCTGGGCCTGAAAAGCAAATAAACCCACCGACCCTAGCAAAATGACGGCACTCCAAAACAGTTTAAACGGCAGGCGGAATTGCGCCTCGCTATTCACTATGCGTTGGATGCGCCCCAGCACGCCCGCATTTCGACGGCCGTTAAAGGCCATAGCCATATTGTTGGGAAAACGGCGGTATTCCTCCAGTTTGGCCAGTGTTTGTACAAAAACTAGTTGATTACCGGTATGGGCAATGGCCATTTCATCGCAGGCATGCTCTCTTTCCGAACGGATCAATGCAGAGATCCACCAGGTTGCCGGGTTAAAAAACAGTAGAATTTCAACCAAGGACTGGAGCATATTAAAAATATAGTCGTGCCGCTTGATGTGGGCCAGTTCATGAGCCAGGATGCTTTCTACCTGCGTGGTATCCAGGCGACTCAACAAACCAATGGGCACTAAAATAACCGGCTTGATAAAACCGATGACCATGGGGCCGTCGATTCGAAGGTTTTCCTTTAGTTCAATGATTTTTTGTATGCCCATAGATGCCGCCATCTGATTTAAAAGATCTTGCTGGGCTCCGGCAACTTTCCCACCCGGCTGATGCTTCAATCGCTGAACAAAGGCCAGTTCAGCCAAAAATCGAAGCGACAAAATGAGTACGCCCATCATCCATATAATTGTAATCCAGGGTAAATTAAGTTCGAAAAAATGGAGCACGGACTGCCAATAAGTTCCTTCTTCAACAAGGGGTACAGCTAGTTCCGCAAGCGGTATAACTGCATTATTAATAACAGCAGACTCACCAATTGCCCCCATTGCGTTTAAAGGAGTAGCCGGCAGGCTAAAGAAAAAGGTTACTACGCTGCATAAAGCAAGGCTTAAAAGAGCCAGATAGCCTACAAAATAGCGAATGCGGCTGGAGTGTTTACGTAATAATACCAAGGCCAACGTCAGGAGGATAACTATTAATAAGCCTTGCCAGATAGAATGCAGGATCGTCCAGCCCAAGGCGTGGACGATCTCGTTTTGAAAAAATTGGTCGAGTGATTTCATTTCTTTTCGTCTTCAAGTTTAGAAATAATCTTTTTAATAGCTTCCAGGTCTTCTAAGCTGGTATTTTCATGGCCCAGGGCCTTCATCGCCAACTTCAGGGAAGAGCCCTGAAAGACGGAGTCGAGTATTTTGTCAAACATGTTTTGTTGTACCTGTTCTTTTGTGATCACGGCCTCATACAAATGGGTCCGCTGCGACG
>JAUIKE010000066.1 GCA_030430845.1 Bacteroidia bacterium
ATCTGCCAAAGGCAGATTGTTTTGGCGGACTTCCTTCTTGACCGGGTCGAAACAATTTACGTATTTCAATGAACTTGTTTTAACTCTTGGCAAACATACGAGGCGGACGAAGGAGGGCCTAGCATCACTACTATTAAAGCAGGCACTAGAATAATAATGCTGCTGCTATTTCTTCAAAGGCGGCATCTTCAACTCTTGCTTTTTCTTATCCGCCTTTTTCATATCCTCACCCATTTGTTGTGAAGCGATGAAAGAAGCAGTCATTTGGCCGAGCATGTCGCTACCGGCAGAAGGCGTATTCGGAAGCAGGATCAGGTTACTGTTGGAGTTTTCACCCATGGCTTGCATGGTATCGTAGTGCTGAGTCACAACGATCAGAGCAGAAGCCTCCTGAGAGTTAATACCCACCTTATTCAGAATATCAACGGACTCTTCCAGGCCTTTGGCGATCTCACGGCGCTGATCGGCGATACCTTGACCTTGCAGGCGCTTACTTTCCGCTTCGGCTTTGGCCTTAGCAACGATGCGAATTCTTTCTGCTTCTGCTTCGAATTCGGCGGCGCGCTTTTCGCGGTCAGCAGCGTTGATACGGTTCATGGCTGTTTTTACGGAATGATCAGGATCAATATCCGTAACCAGCGCCTTGATGATGTCGTAACCATAAGTATTCATGGCTTCTTTCAAGTCGCGTCTGATAGCGAGGGCGATATCATCTTTACGCTCGAACACATCATCCAGGATCATTTTAGGGACTTCCGCCCGGACGGTATCAAAAACGTAGGCCGTGATCTGCTCATGCGGGTTTTCAAGCTTATAAAAGGCATCGTAGATCTTGTCAGGAAGGATAAGGAATTGAACCGAAACCCTAAGTTTTACAAATACATTATCATGCGTTTTAGTTTCCACCTGTACATCCAGCTGCTGGATTTTCAGGCTTACTCTACCGGCTACCCGGTCGACCATCGGAATTTTAAACTGTAAGCCCGGGCGCTTAATACTCTGAAATTTTCCGAGGCGCTCCACTAGGGCAGATGTTTGTTGTTTGACGGTAAAAATACCGGAAAAAAGAATGATCATCCCGAAAAACAAGAGGACGATTAAAATTGTGGGATCGAACATAGTTTATATTTTTTGTTGTTAATGGTTAATCCAAGAAATTTTGTCAATCCTTAAATTAACAATAAGCTGCCGCTTTCGCTATCTTTTTCAGATTAAAATCGTCTGAAATTCGGCGAATAATATACAGTTAAATAGGTTGAGTGCGAGCGCCCAACCTATTTATAACTTTTTCAGCTCAGTAACCAATCTACCCAGCGACTCCTTGGCATCTCCAAAATACATCTTATTCTTCTCATGGAAGAAAAGTTGGTTTTGGATACCGGCATAACCGGGGCGCATACTTCGTTTCAGCACCACGATGTGTTTCGCATTCCAGACCTTCAAGACGGGCATACCGTAAATAGGGCTGCCGGGATCATCTTCGGCTGCAGGGTTCACCACATCATTGGCTCCTACGATCACGACGACATCGGTATCGGGTAAGGAAGAGTTGGCATCGTCCAGGTCCAAAAGTTTGGGGTAGGGGACATCGGCCTCGGCCAACAGCACGTTCATATGCCCCGGCATACGACCGGCCACCGGGTGGATGGCATATTTAACGTCGACACCATTTGCTTCCAGCAGGTCATCGACTTCCTTACAAACTTTTTGTGCCTGTGCCACGGCCAATCCATAACCAGGAACGATCATGACAGACTGGGAATAATATAGCTGTATGGCCAGGTCGCTAGAGGAAACTTCCTTGACCACCTGCGGCCCGTCCGCTCCTTGAGCGCTGCTGCCGCCACCGCCGCCGAAGCCTCCAATCAACACATTAAGTAGCGACCGGTTCATGGCTTCGCACATCAGAACTGTCAGAATGGTACCGGATGCACCTACCAGGATACCACCTACCAGCATAATCTGGTTGTTGTAAATCAAGCCGGCTGCTGCCGCTGAAAGCCCCGTAAAAGAGTTTAAGAGAGAGATCACCACCGGCATGTCCGCTCCACCAATGGGCGCTACGAAAGAGACCCCATATATTAAAGTGAGGGCGAGGAGGATGATCAACAACAAGACGCCACCGCCGACACCTTGGATCAATACCCATACAGCCAATGCTAAAGTAGCGATCAGCAACACGATATTGATAATATTGTGTTTGGGCAAGGTCAGGGTGTTGTCCCAAACCAGTCCTTCCAGCTTCGCGAAGGCCAGCATACTACCTGTAAAAGCCACTCCACCAATCAGCACGGCTAGCAGAGCGATGAGTACCTGCCCGCTGGTCATGGCGACCGAGCCATCGTAATAGTGGATCAATTCAGCCATGGAAAGTACCACGGCACAGGCACCTCCGAGGCCGTTAAATACGGATACCATCTGTGGCATAGCCGTCATTTTGATTCGACGGGCGGAGGTATATCCGACCAGACCGCCGACGACGATCCCGCCTGCAATCCATCCGTAATTATTCGGAGCTCCCGACATGGGCATGACCATACTGGCGATGATAGCAATGCCCATTCCGATACCGGCGAGAATATTTCCTCGTCTGGCGGTATCCGGAGAACTCAACAGCCGAAGTCCCCAGACGAAGAACACGGCACCGATTAGAAAACTAAGATTAATGAGAGTATCTAAAGCCATTGTTTTTTACTTTTTCTTCTTTTTAAACATTTCAAGCATGCGGTCTGTAACGGCAAAACCGCCCATTACATTGACCATCCCCAGGATAATGCCGAGCATTCCTAAGCCGAGCGTCAGATAGTCATCCGGCTGAGCCTGGCGAACCAGTATAATGGCACCGATGATGACAACGCCACTAATGGCATTGGCTCCGGACATAAGCGGCGTATGCAGAACCGTGGGAACTTTAGAAATGACCTCAAACCCTAAAATAATGGTAAATAACAGCAGGTAGATGAGTAAGAGGTTTTCATTAAAAAACATATATACGCTTTCCATAATTTATTTCTTCGTTTTTGCTTGTTTAATGAGCCAAGGCATTTAAGAACTTACTTCATCTTTTTTTGCTGTGAAAAGGGCTGAGGCAATGATCTCGTTATCCATGTCGAGGTTTAACTCCCCGTTTTTGACCCATGTTTTGACGAAATTGAGCACATTGTTGCTGTACAACAAGCTGGCATCCTGGGGCATGTTATCCGCCAGGAAGGAATTACCAATGATCGTCACCTTATTATGGGTGATAACCTTATTGTTTTGGGATAATTCGCAATTACCTCCTGTTGAAGCGGCGAGGTCGACAATCACTGAGCCCGGCTTCATTTTTTCAACGGTGGACGCCGGAACCAGGGTGGGAGCTTTGCGTCCTCGAACCTGGGCTGTGGTAATGATAATATCAGCCTTCATCGCCCTTTTTTGGACTTCTTCCCGCTGTCTTCTCAGAAAATCTTCTGATTGCGCTACGGCATAACCTCCAGCGGACGTATCATCCTTGGCACCTTCTACTTCAATGAATTTACCTCCAAGACTCTTTACCTCTTCTTTGGCTGCTGCCCGGGTATCAAAGGCCTCGACCATAGCTCCCAAACGGCGGGCGGTAGCAATAGACTGCAAGCCGGCCACACCGGCTCCTAATACCAATACTGTGGCCGGTCGTATACTTCCGGCAGCCGTAATGAGCATAGGAAAATAGCGGGGGAGGTATTGAGCTGCTTCCAAAACAGCTTTGTACCCAGCAATAGAAGCCATTGATGATAAGATGTCCATTGACTGGGCAAGCGTCGTTCTGGGGATCATATCAAAGCTGAAAGCCCGAAGACCCAGATCCTGCAACTTAGCTGTCACTTTTGAATCATTGTAGGGCTCAAACTGAGACAGCAGGATAATTTCCTTACGCAGCCCTTTGAGCTCTTCGTCTGAAAGCGGAGCAATGGATAATAAAATATCTGCCTGTTCGAGGACTTGTTGCCGGCTGGCCACGCTTGCTCCTTGTTCCGAATAGGAATCATCGCTGTGCATGGCCGACTGGCCTGCACCGGACTCTATCATTACGTCCAGGCCGAGGGCCTGAAATTTAGGGATAGTTTCCGGAACAATAGCTACGCGCTTGAATGCTTGTTCTTTTAAAACGCCTAATTTCATAACTAATGAAGCCTGTTTTTATATGCTGCTCAAATTTCAATATTCCAGGTTCCTCATTATAGCAGAATTAAGCTATTAGGAATCCATGAAACAGCTTCCTCTGAGCAGCCTCGTTTTATACGATAATTAGATAAGGTAACGAATGAATAAATCAACGGCAGCGATTGCTGCCATTAAAGATTAACAGAAGGAAAGGTAACGAATCTGGTTCTAATGCCAAAAAGGAAAGACGTATTATTTTTGGATTTTATGCTTTTTACCCAAATATCGTATTTTTTTGTTTCTTAAAGTAAAACAGCAGGCGGTTACCACCGCCTGCTGTTTTACTTTTTTAGCTTATCGGCAAACTTCTTCTTAAACTTATTCACCTTCGGCGTGATTACAAACGAACAATACGGATTGCGCACCCCAACATTATTGTAGTAGTTCTGATGATATGCTTCTCCACCAAAAAACTCATCCAAGGGGCTTATTTCCGTTACGATGGGCGCGTCCCATATTTGAGGAGCTACTCCTTCTTTTACTTTTTGGGCAATTTGTCGCTGCTCCTCATTATGGTAAAAAATAACAGACCGATACTGTGGCCCTACATCATTCCCCTGACGATTGGGTGTAGTCGGATCGTGTGTAGCAAAAAAGATCTCGAGGACCTCTTCGTAAGTGATGACTTCTGGATCAAAGGCGACTTGCACTACTTCTGCATGCTTGGTCATACCTGAACATACTTGTTGGTAGTTGGCTGTTTCTTCGGTATCTCCTGCATAACCAGAGACTACAGATTCCACTCCTTCCACTCTTTGAAAAATAGCTTCTGTACACCAAAAGCAGCCGCCACCGAGGGTGGCGATTTCTAAGTTTTTAGTCATGCTATTTATGTTTTTTTAGAGAAACATAAAAAAAAGGATTTAGGTTGAGGTCGGTTTGAGCCAGATGGGATCGCCAGCCAATAATATTTCTTTAAGGGGTGTTTTTTAGAGAAAAACTTCGTTTTTCTCTAAAAAACACCCCTTAAAAAGAATGATATGAGATACCCTCATCCTAAATGTGAAGTATCATTCTCCAATTCAAAGTGAAACTCTTCTCCATCAAAGCGAACCAAATAAAGGCCCGTATTGGAATGTGTGTAGGTTTCCATTTTCTGTAAGGGTTGGTCTTTGAGCACGCACATCAGGCAACGCATGGCCCGGCCATGACTGCACACGAGGATCTTTTCCTCAGGACGGGTCCGAATGTGATCAACAAACACCTGCATTCGCCGGGCCAGTTCTGCGGCACTTTCTCCGTCTTTGAGGCGGGCATCAAAGTTGCCTTCCTGCCATTGGGCGATCATATCCTGATAGCTTTTGACCATCTCAGGGGTGCCTTTTTTGCCTTCGTGAATGCCCCAGTTCATTTCGTTGATCTCCGAAAATTGTTCCCAGGACATGCCTTTCTGTATGAATGGATGCATGGTTTCATGCGTACGGCGCAATTTTGAAGTGATCAATACATCAAATGGAATGTCCTGATACTTCTCGAAAAATGCCTGTGCCTGTTGCCTTCCGGTGGCATTGAGGCTGGTATCCACCCCGCTTCCCTGAATAATTCTTTGGCGATTGAAGTCTGTTTCGCCATGTCGGACAATGTATAATAACTTAGGTTGTTTCATGTTGTTGGTTTCGTTATTTTGAGGCATAAATATAGTTATAAATAAACATGAGAGTCATCCCCTATTTTTTTAAGAGACTTTAGAAAAAACGGCTATTCAACTAAATCTTGATTTTCAATTCGTTGTTCGTTGTTCGTTGCTCGTTGTTCGCAAGTAAACGAACAACGAGCAACGAACAACGAACAACGAACAACGAACAACAAAACTAAGTAGTTGAAAGGTAAGGCTTTATAAATTGTCCCAAAAAATCGGAATGACTCCTGTTTAAACACGAATATTAGATGCTGTCCATATTAATACCGGTTTACAATTTTGATGTTCGTCCTCTGGTCAGGGAACTGAATGAACAGGCCGGCTTGCTGGATGTACCTTGTGAGATCTACTGCCTGGATGATGCTTCTGCTGCAGCGTTTAAGGACATGAACAGGGAGCTGACACAACTCCCGCAAGTTCGATATGAAGAATTATCAGAAAATATAGGCCGTGCCGGCATTCGTAACCGCCTGGCAGAAAGGGCTCAATATCCTTATTTGATCTTTATGGATTGTGATTCAGACTTGGTTTCTGACGACTACCTCCGTAGCTACCTGAGCTTGCTGCCCACCAAAGATGTGCTTTGCGGAGGCCGTGTGTATCGGGAAGCTCCCCCTTCTGATCCTGATTTTTATTTCCACTGGTGGTATGGTATCAACAGAGAGCAGCGGTCGGCCCTTGAAAGAGCTAAAGATCCCCATCATGGTTTTATGACCAATAACTTTCTCATTCCGAAGCAAATATTTAAAAGTATTCAGTTTGATGAAAGTATACGCCAATATGGCCATGAGGATACCCTGTTCGGGCTTCGACTGAAGGAAGAGCAGATCGATATCATTCATCTGGACAATCCCCTGGAGCATATAGGTTTGGAAAAAAAAGAGGATTTTCTTCGCAAATCGAAACAGGCTGTAGATAATTTGGCAGTCCTATTTAAGCGTTATCCCAGCCTGGATACTCGCCTGATTCGTAGCTGGAAAAAACTGGATGCAGTCGGACTATCTGCATTGAGCCGAAGCTGCCTGTTGTTACTCCGTCCCTTGTTTTCTAAAATGCTTTCCGGCAAAAGGCCTCAACTACTGTTTTTTGACCTTCTGAAGCTTAGCTATTTTTTAGAGGCTGTTAAAAAGCTAGACCAACTTTCTGACAGAGCATCTTCTTAATGTGTCGCTGCGCTGCAGCTTTTTGGAAGTCACATTTTTTTAGCTCGGGTTAACACCCGAGCTTATGAAGCTTTCGCCGCGCAGCGGCTTTTAAAAATAGTTCTTCAAACCGCAAAGCGGTGACAGCTCCCAGTCTATGGTGCCAACCATAGGCAAAAAAATGAGTTTTAAATAAAGCTGCAGCGCAGCGACACTTTTTTGAGAAGTAAGTATGACCAACCAATAATTACTGTGATAGAACAAAAAATGAACATTGTATCGCCAAATTCCCTTTAAGAATTGTGTTTTTAGGAGGTCAAGGAATGTTTTATATCCTTGGATAAGTTAGGGACCGAGATATCTCTCAAAATAGCCAGCTTAGATTGATAAATAATTTATCAGAATTAGAACAATACCTGTGACTTCCACATTTTCAGCACGTCTATAGCTCATCTTTTTTTTAATAAAACTAGATTATGAAAAATAACACCTTACTTTTTATTCTATTATTGGCCCTGGGCCAGGTATCGATCATAAAGGCACAATATGCCACTGTAAATTTTGATTTAGAGAAGAATTATTTTAATGAAGGACAGCCGCTTCCGGCTGAGAAGAACTTAATGTTTACCGGTATTATTCCAGAAGGTGTTAGTAGGATTGAGATCGATATTTTTGCCGGCAAAAAGGTCGATTATACGGCTATCTGGAAAAAGGCCTTTGCCAGTGATAATACGAATAATTTTAACCTGGCGGTCAATTACAAATTAAGGGCATCTGATCAATATGACTTTAGGGTTGGATTTTTCCAAAATATGTCCTTCGAGCAGACTAATGACCTGAGAGAACAGCTTACCGAGCAAGTAGCTGGTTATCTGGTGGCCGGCGTCAAACGTTCCGGCCAAGCGGTAGAGCTTGCCGAAAGAACTACCAAAATGATGCAGCGGGCCAATGAAATGATGGAAACAGGCCTGGTAGGGTACCGACGTTCGGATGATGCCGGCTTCCCTGGCTTTTCAAATGCCGTTTCCCAGCAATTGCAGGCCTATGATAAGGTTAAAATGGACAGCTTGTCCTTTGAACGGGTTGGCGGATCGCTGTATGAAAAAGTCAAGGTGGAAATTGATCAGTACATTAAAGGCGACTGGTCCAAATTATTGTTTAGCCGCTTTATTGATGACTATGAAACAGAGCAGAAACGACGTTCCTTATCCATCAATGTAGGCTACGGAGGTGTGCATCTTTCCGGAGATCTGGATGAATTTAATTATTCGGATGGGCCCTATATTGGTTTGTTGTTACCTATAAGCTCCAGTATTCGGGCGCCCAAGTTTTTCCAGAATACTTCACTGAACCTGGGCGTTTATCTGTCAAAAATAGGGGAAGTAGATAATAATGCCTATTCCGGCTTTGTGATTGATCAGCCGCTGTTTGCGGGACTCAACTTCAAGTTGTTCCAGTTTATCGGTCTGGATGCCGGAGCTACTCTTTTAGAACAGAGAAGAATAGGAGGTGGCCTGGACGGGGATAATCAGAACATACTTGTTCGCCCATATGTAGGCCTTAGTGCCCGTTTTGATATATCTATCGGCCTGGGAAAATAAAAGGAATGGGAGAAAATCATTGAAACTGAAACACAAAAAAAGTATCTTTTGAAAGGTTTCAACGTCCAAAAGACTGAAATCGAGTTTTTGGACCTCAAATATTAAAAACTTATAGACATGAAAAAGTTAGTGATTCTATTCCTTTTTGCCTTCGCCCTAAGCCACTTGACAGCTCAGGAGCAGCTTCGCGTAATGGAAGCCCCCAAGACCATGAGTGAAGGTATCAATAACTCCCTTGTTATAGATCTATGGAATGTAGATGCTAAAACAGTGGAAAAAGAATGGAAAAGTTATACCCGACAATTTAAAGGAAAAACCAAGCGGGAAAAAAAGATGAAGCATTGGTTTACGGATGATGCCAAAATCAAAACCATCAGTGCCAATACCGTTGATATTTACGCTTGGTTTGAAGAGAATAAGAAAAACAAGGTGACTACGGCCACTTTCTGGTTTAATCTGGGAGGAGCGTATGTTTCTTCACAATTAGATCCTGCCCAGTACGGGGCTGCAGTTAAATTCCTACTGGACTTTAAAAACAGCCTGGACCTCGTAGAGGCGGAGGATGAACTGGGCCTTCAGGAAAAGCTGCTTAAAGATTTAGAAAAAGATCTGACTAATCTGGAAAAAGACAATAAGGATTATCATAAAAAGATCGAAGACGCTCAAAAGCTGATTGCAGAAATGGAACAAAAGATCCAGAAAAACCTGCAAGATCAGGAGTCCAAAAAAGTCGAGATCGATACACAGCGGAAAATGGTGGAAAATGCCAAGAAGAAAGTGAAGGTGATTAGTAATTAATTGATAAGGGCTAGCGGCAACAGCCGCTAGCCCTTATAATAATTATTCATTGCGCAGAGACTTCACCGGGTCGGCCAGGGCTGCCTTGATACTTTGAAAACTAACGGTAGCAAAGGCGATGAAAATAACCAGCACACCCGCCAGCAGAAATACCCACCAATTAATATCGATCCGATACACAAAATTATCCAGCCAGCGATTCATTAGCCACCAGGCAATCGGAGAGGCTATGATCAGAGCCAATATCACTAATTTTAAAAAGTCTTTGGACAATAAGCCCAGTATGCCTGCCAGAGAAGCGCCCAGTACCTTTCGGATGCCGATTTCCTTCACTCGCTGATTGGCTGCATGTGTTGCCAGGCCGAATAGGCCCAAACAGGAAATTAGGATCGCCAGCAAACCAAAAGCTTTACAGGTAGCTGCCAGGCGGTTGTCGTTTTCATAAAATTGAGTAATATTCTGATCCAGAAAATCGCCGTTGAATACTTGTTCAGGAAGTACATCGTCAAATGCTTTTTTAATTTCAGCTGTTGTGCCGGAGAGGTCGCCCGGCCGGATCTTGACTCCCGCGTCCCAATAATAGTCTTTTCGGGTGGCCATCATTAAGGGTAAATGCTCCTGACGCAAAGAGTGTGTATGGAAGTCTTTTACTACCCCGACTATCCGCAAATGACGACTGCTTCCCAACCTGATCGGCTCATTGATCACTTCTTCCGGGCTTTGTACTCCTAGTTTCCTCAAAAGCGTCTCATTGACCACGGCTTCTCTCATGGTATCCGAAGGGGTTAGCCATCTGCCGGCAGTTAGTTCAAGGCCATAAGTTTTCTGATAATCTGCATCTGTGAATTTAAGGGTAATGCCATAGTCTTCATCTTCCGGACGACTGCTATATCTAAAGTTGGAGGCCCAGGTATTCCCCGAAAAAGGTTGATCACTGTTGAAGCTGACGGCTTCCACACTTGGGATATTCAGCAGGTTTTGTTTGAGGGCGGATTGCCTGGAGATTGTCGTGCTATCCGAATTGAAAGAAAAAGTATACACGAGTTGGTCGTCAAATCCGAGATCTCTGTTGCGGATGAAATCCAATTGTAAAATAGTGATAACGGCTCCGATGATGAGGCCCTGGGCAATTACAAATTGCAGCACGACGAGCGACTTGCGGATGGCTGCTCCACCCCAGGTATTATTATCTGCCTTGCTTTTCAGGGCCCGTACAGGCTTGAAATTGGACAGAGCGAAGGACGGATACAGCCCCGCTAATAAAGTGATGATGACCGTTATACCGGCTAAGAACCCCCAGACGATAGGACGGGAAAGGAAGGGGAGGTCTGCCGGCACATCAGATATGTGGCTTAGCAACGGCCTGGATAAAGTCGCCAATAGCGTTCCTAAAAGAATAGCCAGGCCGACGATTAAGCCGGTTTCACTCATAAACTGACCGATGAGCTGCCTGCGACTGCTACCCAGTGTTTTTCGTACGCCTACTTCCTTGGCCCGCAAGGAAGCTTGTGCAGTGGCCAGGTTGATAAAGTTAAAACAAGCCATAATGAGAATAAGGATGCCGATGGCTCCCAGTATTCTAAGGCGACTTATAGCCGTTCGGTGATGGCCGGAATGCCCCAGATCTTCGTTGTAATGAAGATCCGATAAAGGTTGTAGCATATGGAAGCGGCTTTGCTTGCCAGTCCGCTGGCTGTATTGCTCTTTTCCTACGGTAGCCAGTAGAGCGTTGGCATTATCTATCTGATCGGGGCTGGTCAGTAAGGCATACACCTGATCATTGGAGCTGCAACTTCCCCAATCTTCTGAATTGTGGAAAAAGTAATCAGCATAGGTGTTCAGAGTACTGTAGGAAATTAAATAAGGATAATTAAAATCGACATTATCGGGAAGGTCCGCGACAACACCTTTCACAGTGATTGGAATTAGGTTGTCAATTAAAATAGCCTGGTCCATGGCAGCCTCCCAGTTGTCAAACAGCCTTTCGGCCCAGGACTGGGTCAGGACAATGGTATTGGGCTGATCCAGGGCAGTAGTAGATTCGCCTGCCAGCCAATCGAGCTGAAAAACCTCAAAGAAATCGGGTTCTACGAACATGGCTGTCTGAGCATCTTCTACGGCAAACTTTTTCAGGGGAGCCCCTCCATTCGGATTTGGAACGGTGAGATTGGCCCACATCTCCTTGATCCGACTCATGGCCGCAAACTGACTGACCACATTTTCCATAGCATCCATAGACGGAACGGGGGTGCAAACGGTGTATTCTAATACTCCTTCCGGCGTGGTCCTTTCTGAATATACTCTTACGATCCGATCATAGTTCTCAAAACTTTTATTAAAGCTGAGCTCATAATCTACCATTCTAAAAATGAGCAGGGCGGCTGCAATTCCGACGGTGAGGCCCACTACATTGATAATGGTGTAGATCTTGTTTTTGCGAAGTGAACGTAAGGCGATTTTGAGGTTGTTTTTGAACATGGTATAGTGATTTTGGATAAATATAGTAAAGGAGCTTTTTATTCCTTTTGGCGTTATGTTTTCAAAAGACCCCTTTTTTAACAAATGGTTGTATTGTTTAGTGCTTGGCAAAAAGTGCATCGCAGCTAATCTTGATTTTTTTATCCTTATTTTGCATTTTTAGAAAAAACAGGAAATGAAGATTACGAGTATAGATCAGCTGGATTTAAATAAAAAATACACTTACGCAGATTATTTGACCTGGCAGTTTGAAGAAATGGTGGAACTGATCAGAGGAAAAGTCTTTCGAATGTCGCCAGCGCCGGGAGCATACCATCAAGAGATCTCAGGTAATTTGTATGGAATAATCTGGACCTTTCTTAAAGGGAAATCGTGTAAAGCCTTCCCTGCTCCTTTTGATGTAGTTTTACCTCTTCCGGACAATCAGCAATCAAATGATAAGATAACTACTGTGGTTCAGCCTGATATTTGTGTTTTATGTGACCTTTCCAACATAATAGACGGGAAATGTAAAGGAGCTCCTGACTGGGTAATTGAAATTCTATCAAAAAGTACGGCTAATAAAGACCTGACAGAAAAGTTTGTCCTATATCAAAGTGCCGGTGTGAAAGAATATTGGATCGTTCATCCTCATGAGGGCACTATATTGCCCTATCGCCTGGATGAATCCGGGGAGTATCAGCTCGTTCGGAAAACACCTTATGTCTCTGGTGAAAAAGTGCCGGTAGGCGTATTCGAAGGATTTGAAATTATCGTTCAAGAGGTTTTTGGAGAGTAAGAGGTTCTTATAGCGCTTGTGTAAAAAGTCCTTAGGACTTTTTACACAAGCGCTATCTTTTAAATAATTTCTTATATTCCCACCAAAAATATTCCATGCGCAACGAGTTCCTCTTTTTTACCGTCATCAGCCTGGCCGCTGTGGTGGGCATTTCTTTTGTTTGGCCGCCCGTCTGGTGGTTTCTGATCTTGCTGTTACCGATTATTTTACTTGGATTGTATGATATGTACATTTCCAAGCACCCCATTATGCGAAACTTTCCGGTATTTGGGCATGGCCGATTTTTAATGGAAGAACTCCGCCCGAAGATCTATCAATATTTTATCGAATCGGATACAAATGGGACGCCCATCAGCCGGATTTTCCGTTCGGTCGTGTACCAGCGGGCAGATAAAGCCTTAGATACGGCTCCGTTCGGTACTCAGCTGGATGTGTACGATGAAGGCTATGAATGGATGAATCATTCCATTCAGGCGCTGGATGCCCATCATATGAACCAGCATCCGCGGGTGAAAATTGGCGGAGATGATTGCAAACAGCCCTATGAAGCCAGCGTGTTGAATGTTTCGGCTATGAGTTTTGGCTCTTTGAGTAAAAACGCAGTCATGGCGTTGAATGGTGGAGCTGCGATTGGTGGTTTCGCTCACAATACCGGGGAGGGAGGCATTAGCCCTTATCACGAAAAATTTGGCGGGGACCTCATCTTCCAGTTTGGGACCGGCTACTTTGGCTGCCGGGACGAGAATGGTAACTTTTCCCCCGAACGCTTTAAAGAAAAAGCGGCTAAAGAGCAGGTGAAAATGATAGAAGTAAAGTTATCGCAGGGAGCCAAGCCGGGCCATGGAGGTATTCTGCCTGCTAAGAAAAATACGCCGGAGATTGCCGAGATCCGGCATGTTAAGCCGGGTACTGCTGTACTTTCGCCTCCTTTCCACACGGCCTTTTCCGATCCTATTGGACTGCTAAAGCTTATCCAACAACTCAGGGAGCTTTCAGATGGCAAACCGGTCGGCTTCAAACTATGTGTCGGCCGTCGCAGTGAGTTCCTGGCCATTTGCAAGGCGATGGTTCAAACCAGGATATTTCCCGACTTTATCTCTGTGGATGGGGGAGAGGGAGGTACCGGAGCGGCCCCGCTGGAGTTTACCAATTCGGTAGGTACACCTTATAAAGAGGGACTTGTTTTTGTGTACGACGCCCTGGTAGGTTTTGACCTTAAAAAGCACATCAAGATCATTGCGGCAGGTAAGATCTTCACAGGTTTCCATATATTCAAAGCATTTGCACTCGGAGCGGATGCCTGCTACAGCGCTCGGGCGATGATGATGGCGCTGGGCTGTATCCAGGCCCTGGAATGTAATTCAAATACTTGCCCCACGGGTGTGGCCACTCAAAAGGAGGAATTGGTGAAGGGCCTGCGGGTAAAGGATAAAAAACAAAGCGTAGCCAATTTCCACCACGAGACCATCAAAAGCTTTGTGGAGCTCATGGCCGCGGCCGGACTGGATCACCCTGACAAGATCAACCGCCATCAGGTGTATCGCCGCATTAGTATGAACCAAAGCAAGAGATATAGTGAGATATTCCCTTATCTAACAACGGGCTGCTTGTTGGAGGAGAAAACCGTGCCGGAGGCCTGGTTGTTGGATTGGAGGGAGGCGACGGCGGAGACTTTTGTATCGTCGATAGTATAAAAAAGATAAAGGGAAATCCGCTTATTGCGGATTTCCCTTTATCTTTTTTATAGTTTTATAAATCTTTTTACTACCTGGGAATTTCCATCCGTCAGTTGCAAATAATACATACCTCGGTTCAATTCGCTGACGTCCAGATTAGAATCTTTTTCAAAAATACCATTCCTTAATAGAGTACCCCTGATATCCAATAAACGGAACTCCAGAGAGGATTGCCTGCTTGTCCATTCGATTTGAAGGCGCTGGGTTACAGGATTAGGGAAAATAGCGATGCTGTTCTCCAAACTAACTTCATGAGTATTGGTAAGCTGGCAGGCCTCGTCCGTATCAGGCAGTACGGTCAAATTCAGAACACGAACCGAATCACATCCGCCGGCAGATTGAAAAACATCCTGATAAGTCCCAGTCTGTGAGTAGCCCTCAAATGAGACATTTGAACAAATACTGGTGTCGATAGTCGTTTCGATGACTGGAATAACCGTCAGGTTGAGGGTCCGAATGGAATCACAGCCGTTCGCTCCCGTAAATTGATCCTGATATACGCCTGTGGTTGAATAGCCTTCAAAAACTTCTCCTTCACAAATGGTCGTATTAAGCAGTGCAAACCTGTCTTCCAGTACTGTCAAATTAAGAATACGAATCGAATCACAGCCGTTGGCGGCGGTGAACAGGTCCTGGAAAGTGCCGGACTCGGAGTATCCTTCGAATGATTCGCCCTGGCAGATGGTAGCGCTGAGGGTTTCTTCTTTGTTTTGGAGGACGGTCAGATTCAGGGTCCGGATGGAATCACAGCCGTTAGCGGCGGCGAATTGATCCTGGAAGGTGCCGGAATCAGAGTAACCTTCGAATGATTCGCCCTGGCAGATGGTAGCGCTGAGGGTTTCTTCCTTGTTTTGGAGGACGGTCAGGTTCAGGGTCCGGATGGAATCACAGCCGTTGGCGGCAGTGAACAGGTCCTGGAAGGTGCCGGACTCGGAGTATCCTTCGAATGATTCGCCCTGGCAGATGGTAGCGCTGAGGGTTTCTTCCTTGTTTTGGAGGACGGTGAGATTGAGGATACGGATGGAATCACAGCCGTTGGCGGCGGTGAACAGGTCCTGGAAAGTACCGGAATCGGAGTATCCTTCGAATGATTCGCCCTGGCAGATGATAGCGCTAAGGGTTTCTTCTTTGTTTTGGAGGACGGTCAGGTTCAGGGTCCGGATGGAGTCGCAGCCGTTAGCAGCGGTGAATTGATCCTGGAAGGTGCCGGACTCGGAATACCCTTCGAATGATTCGCCCTGGCAGATAGTCACCTCAATGGTACTTGAGAGGTCTGTACATGGGACTGCCTGTAACCATCCAAGATAAAGTTGACCATTCGAGTAAGTAGTATTAACACTAATGGATTTGGTCAAAGCAACAGTTGAGATGATTCGGTCTTCTATTCTCAGGATTTCATTTCCATTATTTTCTCCACTAAAATATACTTCCAAAGAATCTTCTGAAATATTATGAGTAGTGAGGAAGGCTTCTATATCTTCCGGGGCAAAAAACAGACTCAGTCCGCCAGTAGCTACCCCAGCGTTTTCAAAATTTAATTCATGATGAACCGGCAGTAAGAAGCCGGTATAGGCTTCATTTTCAAAAGCGGTGGAAGTTCCTTCTTCTCTGATAACTTCAATGGAGGCGCATCCCGGCGGCTCGTTATTAGCGGGGTTCAGACCGGCCAGTACTCGTTCTCTTTCTGAAAAGAAAAGCACTTCATCATGCTGTCCAACAAATTGCGAAACCTGTGCTGCTTCATTCTCGGCCCTGGTTGGTAATAAATTGCCCTGAATTCGGATGTTATCCACGCTCATGGCCAGACCTTGCTGGTCGGTACCCTGACCGTTGTTGGTCCATTTCCATCCGATCTGGAACGTCCTATCCTTAAGGGAGTCCGGCAGATTGACAAGAGCGGTTTGCACCTCCGCTTGCTCTGCGTACTGAGTAGGCAATGCTATCCAATTGAAGGGCTCTGTGGTAGTAGAATATACTACGCTTCCATAATCTTCTCCCGCTTTTCCCCCCGCTTTCCAATCAAACTCCACTTGTAATTGCTCATAGTTCTGGGCATTAACTTCACGATACATAATGGATTCTGAAGGCAGGCCCGAATTATATCCACAGGCGTATCGAAATTCGGGGCCGTTATAATACCAGATAGATGCGGAGAAAACGTCGATGGGATTGCATATTTCGCCTGCTCTCCACATGTTATATTGGGTTTGGTTTACCTGAAGGTCTCTTATTGGAGGGCTATGCTTCCAGATTTTATTTATAAAATCGACTCTTTCGATCCAGTTTTCTTCCCAGATAACAGAAGCCGTTGGATTGGTTCTAATTGGGCTTTCATCATCTTCAATACGAATGATATAACTTGGCTGACTCAAGGTAATATCATCGCTATTGATACTTAAACTAATACTTAATTGTTCTATGTTTTCAATAACTGCATCGTCGAATATTTGCAGGGTAAAAAATTGCCGCAGAGCAGAATCCGGAGAAAAGGTAAGGGTTTGGGTTGGCGGAAGGGCGAAATCTTGACCTTCCGTGCTTGTCGTTTCGTTTTCATTAACTGCCACTGATACGGTGACCTCTGTGTCAGGTAATTGAGATATTTCAATTGGGATTTTTATTTCAGTTGCATTTCTACATTCAGTCTCGGTAAAGATGTCACTTTCGCTAATATGTAAAGAATCTTTGGTGAAAAAAGCATAGGTTTGTTCAAAGAACTGTGTATAAAAAATACCTCGCCCATAGGAAGCTGCGGCAATTCGATTATCTGAAGGCCGGTGAACCAAATGGGTGACTCTGACATTCGGCATCCCGTTTTTGCACTGTTCCCAATGGGTATTAGCGCCGTCAATATCCTCTGTTACCCAAATACCGAACTCTGTGCCTATCATGGCCTGATCACTATTGCCCGGCATAAATATCACCCAGAAAACAGGGATTTTAGGTAAATCCCCGTGGAAGGATTCCCAGGAGGGATTGCCGCTTGATGCGTTTTTTGTTTCCCATAAATATTCCTGGCTTTCATCCAGAGAAATCATAGAAGCTATAATATGATCTTCATTATTTTTTTCGATAGTGATATTTCTAAAACCGGTAAAATTTGTTTCGAAGATTAAATCTGCATCTACAGATAAGCCATCCAAGGCATTATTGACCCGATATAAGCGATTACTGGAAGCAACATATACGGTTTTGGGGTCATTAGGAGAAACCTTTACCGCACTTGCACTCAGCCCGGGTAAGCCATTAATATCTACATAATCAATTATCGGGTTATCTTCAAAAATCCTTTTTATTCGTAAAAAAGCGGCAGATTTGGTGGTCCCGGCATATAAGGTGTTATTCAAATCGTCATAGTCATTGGCGTTGATAAAGCTGGCGTTACCATCTAGAAGAATGGTTCGAGAAGGCCCTATTTCTTCTCCATCAAGTTGTTCAACTACCACAAAATTATTGCTTTTTGGATTAGTGATCCTTAGGTGAGGCTGATCCTGATCAATGTGAGGAAATCCACCGTCTCCATTTGAGAGGGGCACTTTTTCTTCACCTGGTTCATTAAAAAAGAGTGTACCATTGTCTTGGGTCCCCCCAATCATATCACTTGAGCCAATACCAGGATGAAGGTCAATACCATAAAACTGAGTGGTCTTGTAATAGTTATTTTTATCGCGACGGTTAAAAGCCACTCCATCTCCCCAAATAAGATTGAAACCACCATCCTGAGCCGTAATAGAACGGTGAGGGAAATCTGGATTCGGAGAAAGGAATTGGATGAAATGCTGATCAGCATGGCCGTTAAAAGTATATTCCCAGCTATCTCCGGCATTTTGGCTGCTGAATAATCTAACCGCGCCAGCTCTGACAACGTCTGGATCGGAGGGAGAAACGGCCAGGACCATGTTATAATTAGCCTGGCCTCCGTCAATGGCGGTTGGAGGCTTGCTTTCCCAGGTTTGTCCTCCGTCATCAGAAACAAAGAAGCCGGTCATGTTACTATTTTCGGCTCCAATAACATATACTCTGTTGGCTTGCCCGGGTGCGCAGGCAATTTCTTTGCGCTGTAAGGTATCTGGAAGTACAATTCTGTCCCAATTATTGAGGTCGCCTACCTGAGATCCTGCCTTGGATTTGTATATGTGATCATACTCACCCCATCCTCCGAAAGCCGCATATAAATCTCCGTTGGCTGCCAATTCTATATCGGAAGCAATATTGGAGATGGTTCCGGAGACTGCATCCAAAACCACTTCCCAGGACTGTCCTCCATTCTTGGTTCTCAGAATACCCGAATCGGCAGTAGCGGCATACAGCCAGCCATTTTGATCAAATAACAATCGATTGGTGAAGGTAAATTGCTGGTTGGCCGTGGAGCTTAGGTGTTCCCAATTGTTTCCTCCATCGGTAGATTTCCAGATGCCTGCTCCATCAACTCCGCTGGCTACCCAAAACTCGCCGGTGCCGGCGTACAAAACATCCAAATTATTGGGATCTTGTACGAGTGCGCATATGCCTAAATTCGGAAAATCAAAGGGGATTTTTTCCCAAACCGTTCCTCCTTCTCTTAGTAGTTCTCCATCCGGTCCGGTACTGATCAATTCCTGCTCCAACAAATTTTCGGTCTTCCAAAGTCCTCCACTTACACCGGCTGCGAAAACGGTGTTTTCTGTTGGGTCCCTTTGATCAATAAAAAACACTCGAGTACGACCGCCGACATTAACCGGCCCCTTCTCCAGCCACTCCATATCCTGTGCCAGGCCCTGGCTTTCGCCCCGACTCTGAATCTCCTGCATGGCTCTCAGGAGTTGATCCTGCTTCATACTGAAGGTTTTTAGGTTGGGAGCGCCTTTTTCCAGATCTTCATAGGTCGGAGGGGGTACGTTGATACTCTCGGGAGATTTTAAGTTTTGGAAAAGGATAAGAGAAAAGGATGCAATAACGAAGATGAATAACAGAGGTAGATACTTTTTCATGAGGTTTTAGGTTTTTCGGGTGAATTCAAGATAAATATATAAAAAAAACTACTATTCTAACTTTTCTATTAAAAATTAGGCAAGCCCCTCAGCATTTTTCCTGTGCTTAGATAATGGTTCATCGCCTTTTCCCAGGAATCCATCATGATATCGTATTCTCCTTTCGTAAATTCTTTCAGCGCCTGATCGCCGGCTTCACTCAAGGAGGTTTTACTATAAGTTAGTACGGCCTTCGTCTTGTCAGGAGCGACGCTTGTAAGCTGAATGTCCAGTTTAGTGACAAGGGTATTAGGGATGTGATAGTACATTTCCACCTGGCCCTTTTCGACATCATAATCTGTCACCAACCATACTACATCTTCTTCTCCATGTGAGGTGATAAAAATGCAGTCTTTTTCAACCAATCCGGAATGGCTATAAACTGCTTTCGGACTCCAGCTTTCGCACCAATCCAATTCTCGTACCGGGCAATATAATGGCATGATCTCCTGGATGGTTCCGTTGAGGGTTTGCTCGTACGTGTGGGCAATTCTTCTAGGCTGTTGAATTTTCATTTTGTTTTCTTTTTTTAGTTACAGTTCATTCACAGCACAAATTAAAGACCTTGCTCAAAGAGATTCATTTACATTTGTTGAGAAAACATTTTTCGGGTGCGGCTCAATTGGGTAGGCGTGATGCCAAGGAAGCTGGCAATATGATAATGAGGAATTCTATTCAGGAGATTGGGATACTCCTTTAAAAACCATTGATACTTGGCCATGGCATCCCCGGAAATGAGGGCTTCTATTCTTGAAGCATTCTGCTGATTAAGCTTTTGAAAATTTAACAGGACCACATTGGTTAATTCCTGATCAGTATTGACCAACGAAAAAACATCTTTGTAATCAGCTACTGAGATCAGGCAATCTTCCAGTGCCTGAATAGTCATGGTCGCGGGAATGTCAGGGATGTAATTTCCGGAGATGAGATCGTTCTCAATGAAGAAATGGGTGGTTCGGTATGTAGGGATTCATTGATCATTCCCCAATATATGAATTACTGATCTTTCAGAGTACTAAGCCAATGGTAGCTTATTGTTGACCTGTGTTTGATACGCCTTGGGAGAAAGTTGTTTTTGTCGCTTAAAGATTCGAATGAAATAGGATAAGCTATTAAAGCCACATTCAACATAAACCTCTTTTATTTTTTTATTGGGGTTTTGCAGCAGGCTGGTAGCTAGCTTGATTCGCTCATTGTTGATGAATTCAATAGGGGAGACGTTGAGTTCGTTTTTAAAGACCCGATGAAAATTCGACTCACTCATATAAGTTTTGTCACTCAGTTCTTTTATGGTCAGGTTTTTATGCAGGTTCTTTCTAATGTAATCAATAATGAAGGCCAGGCGATGAGTATTGCTCAGTTGTAAGGCTTTTTCCGTATATATTTTTTTCGTTTCCGCCTGTAGTATTCGAATAATGAGTTCACGTAGCATAAAATCGGCAAAAACGTCCTTAGAGGGGTGGTTTTCGGCAAACAAAAACATGAGGCGTTGAATAATGTGCTGGATGGCCATATCATTGGTAAAATGAAAATTGTAGTCTGTAAACCTCCATTCATCATCCATTTTTGCTCTGGTTTCATTCAGAAAATGGATCGTTTCTTTAATCTTTTCTTCAGAAATGGCCATGGCGAGGCAGCGAGTGGGTTTGTCCATTTGGGCTTCCGGAAAATCAATACACATTATTTCATCGGCAGGTAAAATCAAGGATTCGCCCGGCAGAAAATCAAAAGGCGTCATTTCATGCAGGTGCATTACCTTTTTTCCTTCGAGCATACTGGCCAAAACCGGCTCGCGAAACCGGAGCAGGATTTGTTCTGCCTCCTGGTGTGTTTCAAATATGTGTAAGGCAGCGCTGTTTAAGGTGTAGGTCGTCTGATTTTCAACCAGCGTTTCTAAGCGCCGGTTCTTTAAAATGGCTTTTGTTGATAACATCTAGTACAAGTATTTACCTTAAAATAAGTAAAAATTGTTGGGGCAATCAAGAATTTCCCATTAACAATGGATAGTATCGTACTACTTTGCAAGTATTGTTCACCTAATTAATAGAATCCATCAATTCTATCCAATTTTCAAGCCATAATTTTACATATGATAAGCGCAGCCAAATTTTATTTTTAAATCAGTTCAAAGTCTGCGTATTAATTAACTAAGTAAAACTATGGATTATGAGTCATGTCGCAACAACTAGCAGCAGCGCAGTTGAAAAGCCGATTTTTAAGAACCAGTATGACAATTTTATCGGAGGGAAATGGACGCCTCCTGTACAAGGTCAATATTTCGATAATATCTCACCGGTGGACGGGAAAGCTTTTACCAAAATTGCCCGGTCTACTTCAGAAGATGTTGACCTGGCCATTGATGCCGCCTGGGCTGCTGCTCCCAAGTGGAACCATTCTTCAGCCACGGAAAGAAGTAATCTGTTGTTAAAGATCGCGGATGTCATGGAAGAGAACCTGGAGGCATTAGCCCGCGCCGAAACCTGGGACAATGGCAAAGCCCTTCGTGAAACCAGAGCGGCCGACCTGCCTTTAGCCATCGACCATTTCCGCTACTTTGCTGGGGTTATCCGGGCAGAAGAAGGGACCGTAAGCGAGTTGGATGCTTCCACCGTTTCGATGAATGTACTGGAACCGCTTGGAGTAGTTGGACAGATCATCCCATGGAATTTCCCAATTTTGATGGCAGCCTGGAAAGTGGCTCCGGCCCTGGCGGCAGGGAACTGTGTCGTTCTCAAGCCGGCAGAGCAAACGCCGGTGGGGATTATGATCTTAGCAGAGATGATCCAGGATATTTTACCGGCAGGCGTATTGAACATCGTCAATGGTTTTGGTTTGGAGGCCGGAAAGCCATTAGCCTCCAGTCCCCGGATCAATAAAATTGCATTCACTGGCGAGACGACCACCGGTCAGCTGATCATGCAATATGCCTCAAAGAATTTAATTCCCGTAACACTGGAATTGGGCGGAAAATCACCCAATATTTTCTTCGAAAGCATTATGGATGCCGATGATGCCTTTTTTGATAAATGTCTGGAGGGAGCGGTTATGTTTGCCCTCAACCAAGGGGAGGTTTGTACTTGCCCTTCCCGCATATTGGTGCAGGAAAGTATTTTTGATGCCTTTATAGAAAGGGTGGTTGAACGCACCGAGGCCATTAAACTCGGGCACCCACTGGACCCCAGCACGATGATGGGTGCACAGGCTTCTAATGATCAGTACGAGAAAATTTTGAATTACATCCATATTGGCAAAGAGGAAGGATGTGAAGTGCTGGCCGGAGGTGGAGCGGCCCATAATGATGGTTTAGAAGGAGGCTATTATATTCAGCCTACAATTTTGAAAGGCAACAATAAAATGCGGGTGTTCCAGGAAGAGATCTTTGGTCCGGTGGTTTGCGTCACTACGTTCAAAGACGAAGCGGAAGCCATTGATATTGCCAATGATACGCTGTATGGCCTGGGAGCAGGTGTATGGACAAGAGATATGCACCAGGCGTATCAAATTTCACGGGCGGTACAAGCCGGTCGCGTTTGGGTGAATTGTTATCATGCTTATCCGGCCCATGCACCCTTCGGCGGGTACAAGAAATCAGGGATTGGCCGCGAAACACATAAAATGATGCTCAATCATTATCGCCAGACCAAGAATATGCTGATTTCATATGATAAAAATGCCTTAGGCTTCTTTTAATTATTTTGAGGGGTGATTTTTAGAGTCCATCCGGATTTTAAAAAATCACCCCTCAAAAAGTATAATCTGCTGTATTCATCATCTAAACTATTAACAATGATAGAACGCGTGCTTATTACCGACCGGGCCAAAACAGTGGTGAAACAGCTGCGAGAACAACATGGGGAATTGATCTTTCATCAAAGTGGAGGCTGTTGTGACGGCTCTTCCCCCATGTGTTTTCCCAAAGGGGAGTTGATGATCAATGAGATGGACGTTTGGCTAGGTACCATTCACGGATGTGACTTTTACATGTCGCAGGATCAGTTTGAATATTGGAAGCATACCCAATTAAGCGTTGATGTGGTACCGGGGAGGGGGGCGAGTTTTTCTCTTGAAATACCCTTGGGGCTCCGTTTTGTGATAAAATCGCGACTATATGCCGACGAGGAGATCAAGGCGTTAAGGCCTGTACGCCAAGGGAGTTAGGAGCATAGACACAGTTTACTTCCTCAGAATCTTCTCCATGGACTTTCCTCTGGCCAGTTCATCAACCAGCTTGTCCAGGTAGCGGATCTTTTGCATCAACTCTTCTTCTATGTCTTCTACGCGATATCCACAAATAACACCGGTGATCTTGTAGGTATTGGGGTTCATTTGGGGAGCCTGTGCAAAGAAGTTTTCAAAATTGGTTTTGTTGTCGATTACTTCCTGTAGGCCTTGTTCATCATAGCCGGTTAGCCAAAAAATGACTTCGTGGAGTTCTTCTTTGGTACGTCCCTTTTTTTCAACCTTGGTTACGTAATGGGGGTAAACGCCGGCGAAGGACATTTTGTAGACTCTTTCGTTTTTGCTCATAGATTATTTTTTTTGTGAAGTTGTTTTGTCAAAATATTCTTTCAAATGATGTTCCATTAAACTTACAAACGCTGCCATCGGCCATGGCGAACCATAATTCGCCATTTTTGCTGGTATAAATTTGCCAGATTTGTTTGGTGGTCAAGCCATTCATTTCGGTGAAGTTTTTCATAGAGGTACCATCGTATCGCCATGCGCCGGTATCTCTGTCGCCGAACCACATGTTGCCCTGATCGTCTTCTGCGATGGCAAAAACGTGTTCGAGGGTGCCCGCACCGGATCGATAACCGCCATTTCGTCCGCTGTTTTCGGAGATCAAGCCCATTTTTTTCGAAAAATAATGGGTCGTTTCTCCGTCATACCTCAAAACACCTATCCCATTATTGCCGATCCACAAATGGCCTTTACTATCCTCAAAGATACTTCGGACGTGGAGATAGCCTGTTTCTTCACTCCGCCCCAGGCTTTTATCATCGATGATCGTAAAGGATTGGCCGTCATACCCGAAGACAGCTCCGTACGTGCCAAACCAAACTCTTCCGTTTTGTCCTCTAAAAAAAGGCGTTGAAACGGAATAGGGGGTTTGGCTTGTTGCCTTTGATTCAATGGGAAAGGTAAGATAATGGAGGGTAGAGCCATCATAGCGATATACCCCTGCCTGTGCTTCCGATTGATTATACCCCACTTCTTCATTTCCTTTAAACCATAGGTCGTTTTCACTGACTTGCCAGTTGTTTTTGAATAAGTAGTTTTTAAAAGTCCAGGGCATTATTTTTTGTCCGTCAAAACGGCTAAGTCCACGGCCTCCTTCAAACCAGATGTTTCCTTGCGCATCTTCATAAATGGACCGGACTTGTCGATCACTTAACCCCTCTTTTTCGGTAAAATAAGTCAAGGTTTTTCCGTCGAACATAGCTGCTCCTTCCTGATGGCTTCCAAACCATATATTACCTTTGCTATCTTCCAGGATCGCCCGAACGCCCTTTGTGAATTTTAAGCGGAGGCTGGTATCAGATTGATGCTCAGGGCCTGGTTTTTGGTCTGCTACGTGCACAGTTCGGGCCTGTTGATCTTCTGGACTTTCGTTCGTGCATGAGGTGGCCAGCGAGGTACAACCAGCCAGCAGGAGCGCCAGGCTGAAAAGGCAGTTTGGATTAGTTTTCATTTTGTAAGAATTATAGTGGGTTCTGATATGAAGCTAAAAGTAGACAATTTCGAACAACTTCGTTGTTAAGCAGTTGTTATTCCCAATACGGTTTCGCCGTCAAACTTCCAAAGTCCTTTTCTTCCACCAAACCAGATATTGTGTTGTTTATCCTCTAAGATGAAAATGATGCCGCTAAAAGGCTGCCCCTCGCAGGAAAGCATACAAAGGGTCAGGAGTATCAAAAAGCTTTTGCTAAGGGGCATCTGTTGGTTCGATTTGGTTATTTGGACTTAATGAATTTGACAGTCTGGACGCTTTCAAGCCCATTCCTCAGGTCACGGCTGCTTGCGTGAATGGTGTACATGCCGGGAGACAGGTCTTCTATGTTTTTGGAAAATATAGCTTTACCCGGAAAAATGTTTTGCTCCGAAAAGGTTTTTACCCTTCTTCCTTGCGCATTGATAATTTCTATGCGGAGATCGGCGGTGCTTCGGCTGGTAATTTCAATGTTGAGTTGACCGGCCACCGGGTTCGGGTGGATGCGGATAAGGTCTTTGACTACCCGTATCTTGTGTTGAGAACTGGTAGTAGAAGAGGTATTGTAGATGGGCCCGGTGTTTTCTTCCGTCGCAATGGGCTGGATCATGATAGCATGAGGATATTCATTACAACCCAAATCTTTTTCATCGGTGGATGTTGGTCGGTTTTGTCCCATGAGATCAAATAAAACTTCCATATCAATATCATCCATCCCTTCAAATTGGGGTAGAGGAGCATAGCCTACTTGTGCGGCATCAATGGCAGGACTGTTTGCGGCCAGGCCCCAGAAACCTGCGCTGTTTTTCACCAGATTGGGATTGGTCCTCGTCATACCGGAAGCCGGAAGGGCCATTCCCAGGTCACCAAATACGAGATTGCTGATCCATGTTTCGGTACCGGTGGGATCCTCAAAAATGTTATCATCAGGATCGGTGAAAATATTATTGGCAAAGGTGACATTGGTGGGCTTATCATCGCCGTCACCACCAAGAATGATCTCGGAGCAATCCACGACTGTATTAAAGGCAATGTTGATGTTATCCAGCGGGTCAGAGTCCTCGTTTTGAAGGTAAATAGCCCGGTCATTTAATTGGAAAAAGTAATTATTGTAGATGTAGTGGTTTTGCCCTTCTCTAACCCGGACGCCGCCTTTACCATTCAGGAAAAAGTTGCCGTATACAATAGCTTCCGAACCGTGGCGGAGAACCAATTCGGCTTTCGGATTATTCTGGAAAGTGTTGTACCGGTAAACGTTTTGAGTAGCTTTACTGGAAATGAGCTCTCCGTCGCCATTACACTGCGTAAAGTAGCAGTACTCTACGAGCGTCCGACTGACGTGATCGGCCTGTGTACTGAGCCCGATCCTGATTGGTTCGATGCCCAGATCATTTCCGGTGCCGTCAAAATTTTTAAAAGAGCAATATTGAATTTTGTGGTAGCCGGGATTGTTTTCATCCACGAGAATGGACAGGATGTTTTGGTCATCCAGATTGAGCCGGTTTTCGAAATTACAGTAGGTGATTTCGACAAATTGGCTCTCTTCCCGCACCCTTAAATATTTGTAGCAAGTATAGGCCCTGATATTTATTTGGGTAAAAACATTATAGCTGCCGGTGGTATTGATCACATCTCTTGTTCCGATGTCACCATCCAAAAACTGAAAGCCCTGTAAGGTAACATAGTCGCTGGTGATATTTACTCTTGAGGCTCCGGTGAAAATGGTATTCCCAAGGTTTTCGGCGGTGATGAAAAGGTGGTCTTTTTTGATGTTCATGTAGATATCTGAATACCTACCTGATTTCCAGACTATCGTATCGTTCATGGAGGAACTATCATGTGCGGCATTAAATTCCTGCTGAGAACTCACATAAATGACTTCAGATCTTAAGCTTGTTAAGAAAAGGAAGCTAAAGGAGATAATCGCAACAAGCAATTGCGGTATTTTCATTAAGTGTTATTTTAAAGAACTTCTATGTAAAAAATTATTCCAAGCACGCTCTAGGGGAATTTAGGGAATTTTGAAAAGTCCCGCTTTCTTTTTTCCAGGAAGGCATTTCTTCCTTCTTCTGCTTCAGGAGTACCATAGGCCAGGCGGGTCGCTTCTCCGGCGTATACTTGCTGGCCGACCAAGCCATCGTCAATTAGGTTGAAGCCGAATTTCAGCATTTTAATGGCTGTAGGGCTCTTGGTCATGATTTCCTGAGCCCAATCGTAGGCAACCTGCTCCAGCTCTTCATGCGGCACCACTTTGTTGACCATCCCCATTTCGTAAGCTTCCTGGGCAGAATAATTAGCCCCGAGGAAGAAGATCTCTCTTGCCCTTTTTTGCCCGACCTGGCGTGCCAAATAGGCAGAACCAAAGCCACCGTCGAAGCTTGCCACATCGGCATCGGTTTGTTTAAAAATGGCGTGTTCTTTACTGGCGATCGTCAAATCGCACACAACGTGCAGGCTATGCCCGCCGCCGACGGCCCAGCCGGGCACAACGGCGATCACCACCTTATTCATAAAGCGGATCTGGCGCTGAACATCCAGGATGTTGAACCGGTTAACTCCGTCTTCTCCCTTATAACCGGTGGTAGAGCGTACGCGTTGATCTCCGCCCGAACAAAAGGCCCAGCCGCCATCTTTGGGAGAAGGGCCTTCGCCGGTGATCAATACCACACCAATTTCCTGGCTTTCATGGCAAATGATCAATGCTTCCCACAATTCATCAACTGTTTTGGGAGTGAAGGCATTGCGGCATTCCGGTCGGTTGATGGCGATTCGGGCCACGCCATTCAGTGATTTGAAGGTGATTTCCTCGTATTCTTTTTCTGTTTTCCATTCTAGGTTTGCCATTGTATTAGGTTTGTGTTCGAATTTTTGCAAATGTACTTCAGTGATTAATCATTGCCGTGTGAGGTGAAAAACAGGCCTGCAATAATATTGGAACCCACTGTCATTTTGTTAAAGCGGCAGAGGCTTGCTAGTGAGCTGGTGACTGGCAGTCACCAGCTCACTAGCACATTTGCAAAGCCCGGGCAAAGTTAGCCCAATCTAGCCAATTACCCAACACCCTGTCCGGTTTTGGAAGGTTTTGGAAGGTAATTGAAGCCTAATGCACCATAGAAAGGTAGAACCCTTTATGAGGGTATGTTTATTTTTGAATTTTTGTTAGTAGTGCAAACAAAGTTGATGCAGGTGCCTTGATTCATAGTAATCAGTTCGGTGGGCTGGGTGATGTGGCCGAAGAGCAATTTAATCATTTTTAGTAAAGTACCCCTGGTTGGAAACGGCCGCATCACTTACAAAGATACTGGCTCTTTTAAACCAAACTTCGGCATAGTTGCCGGTTTCGTATTGCTTTTGAATATCGCCGCCGAAGGTTTCCGCGCCGGAACACCAATTTGGGTTTTCTTCCGGAGACTTTCCATTCGTTTGGTTATAGGCACCTTGCTTAAAGAAAAGTCCTTCCTCGGCATAAGCATTCTCCCGTTCCACTCCATCCTGGCCGATGGGGACAAACAGCTTTTGAGTTTGCTCCGGAATATCAGCCATGCTGGTGTATTCTGATTGGATCAAATTTTTGGTAAATGTTTTAGTCTCATGCCCCTCACTCATGAATTTCAGGTACATGATACCCTCCTTTACCTCGATTTCATAGCTAAATTCTTCTCCAAGTGCAATACCATCCTCGGGTTCTTCCGGATAAGTGTTTTCCTCTGTACCCACCGCAGAAAAGTCATCACCCCAAACAGCGGTGGAGAAATCCCATCTTCCGGAATTGTCATCACCGGCTGTATTGATTTCATAATGCCAAAAAACGGAGCCTTTGGCATGGTCGGGGAATTTTTTATAAAATATTTTTAGCGGTTCATTCTCATGTCCGTCGGCACTGTGGATCTGACCAACGACTACCGAATAGGAAGCTGCTACTCGAGCATCGCCCGTCGCAGAGACATTCATGACTTTGAGGGTAGCGGTCAATTTAGCATCCATCAGGGGCGTCCATTTTTTCGATTGAGCCAATTCGGTTCGGGTGTTATTTGAAGTTCCGTGGGTATCTCCAGAATTAGGGGCTTTATAAACGATCCAGTCTCCCTGATCATCCTTTGCCGTATAAAAAAAGTCCTTATGCTCATAATTAATGGGGTGGCCTGCATTGGAGCCATCTCCTAATATCAAATTCCAATGCTCAAAAAATGGAATGATGTCACTTGCATAAACGGTTTCTTGTGTTTCTTCATCACTGGCTTCTTTGCCCGTATTGGTACATGTTTGGAAGATTAGGAAGACGCTCAGGAATAAGAGCATGGGCAAGGAGGGGATAACTTTTTTATTCACTGTTATAATTTTTACGTAATATAAGAGTTTCCTCCTATCATTTGCTATTTGATTATTTCCAAAATGGTCTACAAAGAATTCACCTATGGCTGTTATGGTAATGGACTATAATTAGAAAAAATATCAATCGCTTCATATAATTCAAATCCAATTCCTTGTTCGAGCTGCCTGGGTTCGGTCATGCTATGCGTTAAAAATATAGAAATAGTTTTATTTTTTCGGTCAGCTGACCACCACCCACCATACGCACCAGGCCAGCCAACGGTACCAAGGGCGCCGGAACAAGGAATGGAGCCATCAATCTTCTCTTTACTTACCATTGCCACTCCCAATCCAAATCCATAATTTTCCTGAAATATTGAAGCTCCCATTAGTTTTGAATGCTCTCTTTGTGAAGCAGTCAATTGGTTGGTACACATCCATTCAACGGTCTCTTGATTTAAAATCCGGACACCATTTGAACATCCGTTCTCAATAAATATTTTGGCAAATTTTAAATAGTCTGATATGCTTGACCAAAGTCCTTGTCCGCCTGATTGAAACTCAAGATTACTGGGGCGTTCCTTAAAAGCCATATTTAAAGGAACCGTTTCGAGGTTTGTTAATTTACCCGAAACATCATAACCAACATTTGAAACGCATCTGTTTTTTTTGCTATTGGGCACATCGAAAAAAGTATCTCTCATTCCCAAAGGAGCAAATATTTTTTCTTCCATTACGGTACCAAGCGGTTTTCCTTCTATTGTTGAAATAAGGATACCCAATACATCAGTTGACCTTCCATAATGGAACAATTCGCCTGGCTGACCTATCAGAGGCAACTTGGACAGCTCATTTATCCACTGCTCATTTGTTAGCTCGGAATCAATGTCGCCTCCCAATTTTCTATAATCTTCTCTAAGTTTCCCTTGCTGAAATTCACTGTAAGTAAATCCTGCTCTGTGCGTCAGCAAATCGAGAATCGTAATGTGTCGCCTGGCATTTTCATGTTCATCGGGTCGGGCTTTTAAGACTTTCATCTCCTTAAATTGAGGGAACCATTTGCTTATAGGGTCCTTCAAGTCCAGTTTCTTCTCTTCGTATAAAATCATTGCAAGTACTGAGGTAATCGGCTTGCTCATTGAAGAAATCCTAAACAGGGCATCAGCGGCCATTAATTCTTGTGTGTTCAGATTTTTATAACCAAAACTTTTTTGGAAGATGACTTGTCCATTTTTCCATATCAGACAATTGATTCCGCCGATCTTCTTGTTTTCTATAAAGTTTTTAAACATTTGCTGTCCCTTTCATTTGGATTGTTTTTTCACTCTTCATCATTTAATGAATTAATACCTCGTTCTTTAAGTTTTTCTAATCCCTCTTTCATGGCCTTTACTTGCTCAGCAGGATGTCCTTGCCATGCAGTGACTTCTCCGACCACTTTAAACGGTTCAGTAGAACGATAAGACATTGTCGGGTTACCAGGGAATTTTCTGTCGGTTAAATCGGGGTCATCCTCAATGGAGCCTGTTGCTTCGACTAAATAAATTCTTTCCCGTCCATTTCCAATAGCAAGTTCAGCGCCCCATATAGCGGCATCCAGGGTTGCTGTCAGGAAGATGTACTTCGCATTTTTTCTTTGTCCAAAGTTGGAGTTGAAACCAGGTTTGATTAAATCCCCAACTTTTAGGTCAGCTTTTGTTCCATGAAAATAAGTCTGAGCAAAAGGCGTAGGATTTTGTTCATTTGAGCTGCTTTCGTCTTTATTCTTTTCTGTCGTCATAGGCTATGGGTTCTTTTTATGACCGTCGCAGGGCTAGGATATGTGTACTAGCATTTCGCACAGCGCTAATTCTTATAGGCTTTGTGTGCAGTTGGCGTATTATTTTTTCAAGTTAATTGCTATTCTAAATCCTAGGTCGTCTATTTTGAAGGAGAATGGATGACTTCTTCTTCGAGTTGTTGCCATAACGCTTCTTTCTCTGTCACACCAACCCCCTCCACGAAAAATACGATATGACCCATAAACAGACTCATCATAAATATCCGAGCACCATTCCCAAACATTTCCCAACATATCGTACAGTCCCCAATTGTTAGGGATTTTTTGTCCGACTTCCTGAGTCCGATTGTTGGAGTTCTCTTTAAACCAAGCAATTTTAATCAATTCTCCGTGTCTAATCTCTTCCGTTCCAGCTTGACAAGCGAATTGCCATTCAGCTTCTGTTGGCAACCGAAACCCATTTGCTTTGGAATTAAAGATTATACTTTCAGTTGTTAAGTCTATAGTATAGCATTTGTCTTTTCCTAAAGATTCAGATAGTGCATTACAAAAATGTACGGCGTCAATCCAAGTGATTGTTTCGACGGGTAATTTCTCGCCAGCAAATGTCGAAGGATTTTCATTAGTTACAGCTTCATAAATTTCTTGTGTTATTGGGAACTTACTGAGTTTAAAGGAATCTATCTCAACCGACCAAGTTTCTTTTGTTCGATCGTCTCTCATCTTCACAGTTCCTGTTGGAATGGTCACCAACAACTCATCTATTACTTCTCTTTCTATTTTTCCCTTTGTCGTTTCCACATTGTTTTTTTTTAATGGGCCACATAGGGCAGCCAAAACAGCGTTTTAATGCTATTTAGGTTTTGTCCTGTTTAGTTTACCATTTGTATTTATTGACTCCACCCGTTTCGTCATTGGTATCGTCAAAAAGATAGTCCAACCATTCAAAGAAATTATCAACCTGGTCATTTCCTTTAATCGCACCATCCATACACCAATCATATTGCCCATATGAATTTTGATCAGAGGATGTATCATCGGGAGAGAACCAAGCACAATGACTCCAGAAGGAATTATTTGTTTGAGAGAATAACCTATTTCCTTGAGGGATTATTTGATATACTCCGCTTTTTCCATTAACAAAATCACTGGTTTCCGGAAAATATCCTCGCCCGTAGTAGGAATGAATTACCAAATCATCCAATATGCTGCAGACTTCTTGAGCACTGTTTCGAGTAGTATTGGCGAAAGATCCATTAGCACTTATTTGACTCCAAAAATGATAGGCATCCAGATATGGAGATGTTAATTGTGCAATTTCCAAATTATCTGATGTATTGTGGTAATACCCTAAAGTGTTTTTGATAAGGTTTTTAATAATGGCCTTTTCTTCATTGGCCAATAGCCTGGAAGCTTCATCAATTTCCACTTTCAAGTCCATTATTTTTGAATTATCAAACAATCCCCAGGAAGACCACCGCTGACTGTCGTATACTTCTTCAAATATTAATTTAGAAAAATCTAATGGACTCATTTCATTAGGATTCAAATGACTTTCTTTTCCTCCATCGAAATAGTTTACATCTAATTCAGCCTCTTCACTTGAATGAATGGTCAATCGTTCCAGTATTCGATCATAAGCCCAGGCTCCGGAAAGAGGGGCAGAGGCTATGACATAGTTGGAAGAAAAGGAGTTGTTTTCAGGTCGCCATTGATATAAATTTTCTAAGCCGGCCATGGAACAAACATCTAAACCGAGAATGTCTACTGATTCATTTTGGGTAAGTACATTGGTTAATTCTGCGGGATAAAGACGATCACTGTCTCCACTCTCCGCATCGGGACACATACTTACTCCGTTTCCATGCGACCTCAGTACAAGTAGGTAGTGTTTGGCAGGATAATATTTCTTGCAGTACTGTATGAATTTTTTCAATGTTAATGCATCTGCCATATTCACCTCATCCGATCGATTGATTCCAATCTCAGGAAGGAATGCTTTTCCGTCCAATCGATTGTATGAATTATATTCGATTTGATACAGTCTGGTATCGGTAAAGTTTCCATCCAAAGTGGTCGCATCTTCCGAAAAACCTTCAACTCTATCAATTAGTAATATTAGATTGTAGTCCCTGGATTTTTTACCTCGTTTCATTTCGGCAATGTCGCTCAGCAAGTCCATTTCTGATGAATTAGAGCCAACAGAATAATGCATAATTGTCCAGTTCTTTATTTCTCGCGAGGAAGAGGTGCTTAGTAAAGCAGATAATAGGATGATCAATAAATATTTCATAGTATTTGTATTAAACATAATGATCCGCCAGCCGAACGGGCTAGTGGATGTTGTAGTCCGTTTTACCATTCAACAACGGGCGCAGTTACAATATGCACCCATTTATATAGATGGAAAATAGGGAGGACTCAGCATATTTAAGGTGATTAATTTAAAAAACACACCTATCATCACTACCTCCTCAAGATAATAGGAAACGTACTTTTTTTCCTGAAACCAGCAAGATTCTTGAATATTTCTGCTATTTTCATTTTCCTGAGGTAAGCTCTTTCGCTTTCCCTATTTTTCTTAACAAGGTATTCGTACGTTTAACCTATTTGCGGAAAAAAAGCGCAAATATTCTTCCATCGAATTATTCCAAATCTTTAACCATTAACTCGTGACTAACTTTAAAATATCAAGCCTGATTGGTCTCTGTCTTTGCATCCTGACTGTAAGTACCAGCTTCTCACAAGAAGGCGATCAATTACTAGACGGCATCGGAGAAACCGGATTGATTGCTCGTTATCTTCTGGATGATTCTGCTAAAGATTGGTCCAGAAATGATTTGAATGGACAAATAATAGGCGCGCAAACATTTATCAGTGATGATACTTTTGGAAAAGTAATTGCTCTTTCAGCCGCCGGCAAAAAGTATATCCAACTACCAAATAAGATGTTGGTTGGCGAAGCAGCAATTAGCATCACGGGTTGGATTTATTTACCTGCTGCTCAACGGAATAAAACTATTATTGACTTTGGCAGGGAGAGCCTCTCGAAGTTTTCTATCGTTGCCAAAGGCATCAATAATACTGAACAGCTCGTCGAAATATCTGATACCGGTAGCTATTCCATTTCGATAGCCTTAAAACCTGAAAAGTGGCATCATTTTGCGGTGGTCATTAACCCAGCTAATAAATTCATCAATACTTATGTGGATGGAGTACTCGTTGAAAAGAAAAACATTCCTAACCTGGAATTGGAAAAGCTATTCTTCCAGGGTGCTGTGGATGCAACGCGACTTTATATCGGCCGATCCCTTTCGGCCAATCCTACTTTTCTAAATGCCAATCTACACGATTTCAGATTTTACAGAATACCACTAAACGAGGAACAAATTACCACCATACACCATAATGCTATACAAATTGAGGCCGCTGTTGTAAACGAAAGAAAGGAAACGAATGATGATCTGCCACAATTTAATGAAAACACTCCTCAACTGTACAATCAATACTTAATTGAGGTGCCTGACATACATGTCACAACTGCCTTGGGCCACCTGCCTCGATTGCCTCGCTATATTCCCGCTCAATACAAAGCTGGAATCAATGGAGGCAAGGTTCGAATCCAATGGCCGGCTCCTGTAGACAATAATCAGGTATTGAAACCCGGCAAATATACGATGACCGGCAGGGTAGCAGGTACTGACTTTAGACCCAAAGCTTTCGTCACGGTTCTTGACAATGACAATTCCCAAACGCCTACTCGAAATTTAGCTCCCTTTTCACTCTATCAAGTGCAACTTGACAAAGACATACACGGTCAGAATACCAAGTTTATCAAGAATAGAGACTTGTTCATTTCAACATTAGCTCAGACCGATCCAGATGCCTTCCTGTATATGTTTAGAAATGCGTTTGGACAGGAACAACCAAAAGGTGCAGCGCCTCTTAAAGGCTGGGATTCTCAGGAAACAAAATTGCGCGGACATGCTACTGGTCATTATCTAACAGCCATTGCGCAGGCCTATGCAAGTACCTCTTATTCCAAAACGCTACAGAATAATTTTTATGGTAAGATGGAATATATGGTCGACGTGCTGTATCAATTATCTCAGTTATCGGGTCAACCCAATCCGAATGAGGATCAGAAAGGCGCTTATAATGCCGACCCAGTCGCTGTTAAACCAAGTGCCGACAAACCGGATTTTGATTCCGACCTAAGCGAGGAGGGCATTCGAACAGACTATTGGAATTGGGGCAAGGGCTACTTAAGTGCTTATCCGCCGGATCAATTTATTATGCTTGAAAAAGGAGCGAAATATGGTAGAGATAGCACCAAAGTTTGGGCACCCTATTACACCTTGCACAAAATATTGACAGGACTGCTGGATATCTATGAACTTACAGACAATGAAAAGGCGCTAGAAACCGCTAAAGGGATGGGAACCTGGGTACATGCACGACTGAGTAAGTTGTCCAATGAAACCCTTATCAAAATGTGGAACACCTACATCGCTGGTGAATACGGAGGAATGAATGAAGTCATGGCACGACTTTATCGACTAACGAATGAAAAACGGTACTTTGAACTCGCTCAACTATTTGACAACATCAAAGTTTTCTATGGCGATGCTAAGCACAGTCATGGTCTGGCCAAGAATGTCGATAGTTTCAGAGGCTTGCATGCCAACCAGCATATACCTCAGATCGTAGGTGCATTAGAAATGTATCGCGATTCTAAGGCACCGACCTATTATCACATTGCCGATAACTTTTGGTACAAAGCCACTCAAGATTACAGTTACAGTATCGGAGGCGTTGCGGGAGCAAGGACACCCGCCAATGCAGAATGCTTTACCATCGAACCTGCTACCTTATATGAGCATGGGTTATCCGTAGGAGGGCAAAATGAAACTTGCGCTACTTACAATATGCTGAAGTTGACAAAAAACTTATTCCTTTTTGATCAACGTGGCGACCTGATGGACTACTATGAGCGTGCATTATACAATCATATACTTGCTTCGGTCTCAGATGACAGCCCTGCCAATACCTATCATGTACCCTTACGAGCGGGTTCAGCCAAGCATTTTGGTAATGCGGAAATGAGTGGCTTTACTTGTTGCAACGGAACGGCATTGGAAAGCAGTACCAAGCTTCAAAATTCCATTTATTTCAGGAGTCAGGATAATCAGCAACTCTACGTGAATCTATTTATACCCTCTACACTCGATTGGACGGAACGAAAAGTCCGGATCGTCCAGCAAACTGCCTTTCCCAAAGAAGACCGTACTCGATTGTTGATAAAAAAAGGTAGAGGTAAATTCGAAATTAAAATACGCATTCCTCATTGGGCGACCAAAGGCGCTTCCATTAGCATTAATGGCAAGCTGCAGGAAGTCAATATCAGTCCGGGCAGCTATGTGAGTTTGCAAAGAAAATGGAAAAAGGGGGATCTAATAGAGCTCCATCTCCCTTTTCAGTTCCATCTGGCTCCGCTCATGGATCAGCAAAATATTGCCAGCTTATTTTATGGTCCTGTTTTGCTGGCAGCCCAGGAAACGGAAGCCCGAGAAGAATGGAGAGCGGTCACTTTATTTGCAGAAGATATCAGCAAATCCATTAAGGGCGATCCGGAAAAATTAGAATTTGAAATTGATGGGATACCATTTAAACCCTTTTATGAAACTTTTGGCCGCCATTCTGTTTATCTTAATGTCACGCTTAAATAATAGACTAAATTCTATTCCACTATCATGAAAAGTCAGCTATCTATCTGCTTGCTATTTTTTTTATTGCTTTCGCTAAACCTGAAATCTCAGAATTATTGGAGAGCAATAGAGGAGAAAGAACCCACCTTAGGCATCGCAGAAGTATTTCAAAAGTTTGAAACCCCGCAATTTCAACTGAAGTTGGTCAAAGCCTCGCAGACCGTGGCTGCTTTGCGTCCAAATGAAGCCCCAAGGTTCGACTTCACGCCTGGCGATAGATTGGAAATCAGAGATAAAGATGGACTCTATCATTTGGGAGATATCAATCTCCGATTAAGAACGGAAGCTGGAAGCTGGAAGGAATATTCTACGGCTACCAAACGCGCTGCAGTGACACCATTAGCCGGCACCGACAAGATATTGGCCGGTGCAGATTTGGCCAACACCTTACCCGCTGATATACCGGTTAGCGTAAAAAGGTTTTACGAAATCGACCAGGAGCAATTGGTACTGCGATTTGAGATAAGCAATAAGGTGTCGAGTACCATTGAAATTGGAGCCTTGGGCATTCCTATGATCTTTAACAACATATTGGAAGGCAAATCTTTGGAAGAGGCGCATGCACAGAATGTATTTTTCGATCCTTACATTGGCATGGATGCAGGCTATTTGGAAGTCAAAAGATTACATGGTCGCGGACCGACTCTGCTGGTGCTACCCAACGAAAACATGGCCTTTGAAGCGTACCGCCCTTTGTTAGATGATCCTTCCAGGAGGTCGGTCGTGTTCGAAGGTTTTCACGAGTGGATGAGTTGTACCAAAGCCTATGCTGAAAATGAATGGCAAGGCGTTCAACAATGGAACACCCCCAGTACTGTCCTATTGGCCCCAGGAGAAAGTAAAAACTTTTCGATACGATTCGTGCTATCTGATAGAATTGAAGAGGTACCCCCCAAATTAGCAGAAGTTGGGCATCCGGTAGCCACCGGTATCCCCGGTTATGTCATCCCCCAGGATGTAAAAGCCCAATTGTTCCTGGATTATCAGGAAGACATAAAATCTATGGAAATTGAACCGAAGGGCAGCCTTGAAATAACGCGAGATGGACAAACAAAAAGTGGACTAAAAAAATATTCAGTTAGTGGAAAGAAATGGGGACAATCTCGATTGACCGTCATTTACAACGATGGCCTTAAGCAAACGATTCACTACAAAGTCATCAAACCCGAATCAGAAGTCGTCAAAGATGTAGGGCATTTCCTAACCACTGAACAATGGTTTGATCAACCGGACCCCTATTTTAACAGAACCCATTCCGTCATTAGCTATGATTATGACACCAAAACCCAGATTACTCAGGATTCCCGAGCCTGGATCGCAGGGCTGAGTGATGAAGGGGGTGCCGGTAGCTGGTTAGCAGCGGTAATGAAACAACTCGTGCAGCCCGATAAAGAGGAAATCGAAAAAATGCAACTATTTATAGATAGTACGCTATGGGGCGGCATTCAGTATAAAGACGGCCCTCTAAAATATGCCGTCAGGAAGAGCCTTTTTTACTATGAGCCGGATTCTTTGCCTGCGGGAACGTATAGTGACGACATCAATTATTCCACCTGGGCCGCCTGGAATAAAAAACATGCCGAAAGTGTCGGGCGGTCTTACAACTATCCGCATGTAGCCGCTGCTTACTGGACTATGTATCGCCTGGCCAGGTATCATGAAGGTTTGGTGGATAACAGAAGCTGGGATTGGTATCTCAGGCAAGCATATCATACGATCGTCGCGATGGTAGAGCATGCGCCTCATTATGCGCAGTATGGTCAAATGGAAGGCTCGGTATTTTTGTTCATTTTGAAAGATTTACAACACGAACAATTTGATGAGCTGGCCGCCGATTTAACTGCCAAAATGAAAGATCGAGCGGTTCACTGGAGGGCTTTGAGGTATCCTTTTGGTAGTGAGATGCCTTGGGACTGTACGGGCCAGGAAGAGGTGTATATGTGGTCAGATTATTTTGGATATGATGAAAAAGCTCAAGTTACACTGAATGCGATTTTGGCGTATATGCCCGCTATTGCACATTGGGCATACAATGGAAATGCCCATCGATACTGGGATTTTTTGTATGGCGGCAAATCAGGAAAGACCTCCAGAGTAGAAAGGCAAATTCATCACTATGGTTCTGCACTCAATGCGATTCCCGTTTTACATCACTATAGGAAGCATCCAGAAAATTTTCATTTATTAAAAATAGGCTACGGCGGTCTTTTGGGAGGCATTTCCAATATTACGCAGGATGGTTTTGGACCGGCTGCCTTTCATTCTTTTCCTTCTACCTTAAAAATAGATGGTATTTCCGGGGATTACGGCTCCGGATTCTACGGCTATGCAGTCAATTCCTCTACCTATCTGACGCATCAGGAAGACCTCGGTTGGTTAGCTTTTGGTGGTAATTTGACTCAACAAGGCAACATCATCACCCTTGAACTAACGACTGCTGCTAAGTCCCGCATTTATATCGCACCGAAAAAACTATGGTTAACCTTAGATGCCGGAACGTTCAAATCGGTAAGCTATAATACGGACACAGAAGAAGTCGTCGTCACCTTAAATCCGAAAGATCCATTTACGCCTCAGGCATTTTTAAGAGCGAATCTTACATTGGATTTGCCTTATGAAATGGTGCGGAATGCTTATAAGATTCCGTTAAAGGCAGGTAGTAGTGA
>JAUIKE010000067.1 GCA_030430845.1 Bacteroidia bacterium
CATAAAAATTATCCTGCTAAAATTGCTGTTGAGGGGGATGCCAAAGAGATACTTGATCAGCTACTTGCGGCCTTAAAGCAAAAAATAGCTGAACGGCCTAAAAGCAATTTTCCCATAGCGGAAGAGATAGCGAAAAGCAAAAAGCAATACGAAGCCGAGTGGACTAAAAAGGAGTTGGACGATAAGGTCTCTCCTGGCTTTTTCTTCAAATCTCTCAGGTCCCAGTTGCCGGAGGACGTGCTCATGGTGGTGGATGATGGGAAGCATACTTTTCTGGCGGCGGAGTTATTCCCGGTTTACAAAGCCCGGCATTTCATTTCACCTACTGACTTCAATTGTATGGGCTACTGTGTGCCGGCATCTATAGGAGTTAAACTGGCTAATCCGGAAAAGGAAGTGGTCGCTATTGTCGGCGACGGAGCCTTTATGATGACGGGGATGGAATTGCTCACTGCTACCAGTAATGGATTGGGCGTCATGGTGTTTGTTTTTCACGACGGCGAACTGGGGCAGATCTCTCAATTTCAAAAGATACCGCTGAACAGAAAAACCTGTACGGTCATTGGCCAGTTAAATTTGGAGGGTGTGGCATTGGCAACCGGCGCGGCTTATCTTTCTATGAATGCGGATAAGGAAATAGAGGGCACTATCGCCCAGGCCCGGAAGTTGGCTGCGGACGGGCGTCCAGTGTTGATCGATGTAAAGATTGATTACTCAAAGAAAACTTTTTTGACCAAAGGAGTGGTTAAAACGAACCTGGGGCGCTTTCCGACGGCCGAAAAAATGCGATTTATCGGCCGGGCCTTAAAAAGACACGTTTTTGGTTGAAAAACAATACACCCAAGCATTTGGTATAAGATTGCTTTTACCCCAAAATTACCTATCTTTGCCAATCGAAGGTGATGGGTTCTTGTCAGGACCATCTTAAAAGGGAATCCGGTGAAAATCCGGAACAGTCCCCGCTGCTGTAAGCTCCTGAAAAGCTTTTGGCAAAATACCACTGGAGATAATTGAAGGGTTTTTCTCTCTGGGAAGGTGCCGAAAGCGGAGTAAGTCAGAAGACCTGCCTTTTGTTAAATAACTCAAGTTGCGATATAGCTCACAATTGGGTAAATTTTTTTATTAGAGGAGTTAAAATGGTAGGCGGCCTGCCGCCTACCATTTTAACTCCTCTAATGAGATTTATCTTGTGTACATCGCAATTTGAATTAAATAATATAAATTCGTGCTTTCGGTGGAAAAGCAAAGAATAGGTGTCTTACCAGCTGAAGACCTGTCCTCAACGAAGGTTTTCCATGCTACTCGCCCATTCTCAGCTGCTTTCTACCTCAAAACAAACAATAATGAAACAAAAAGTGAATCCTAATCAAATCAGACTCATTGTTCTCGTTCTCTTTATACTGGCCATCGCTTGCAGTCGCGTATTACTGGCGGCTAATGATGTAACGCCCCTGAGTAACTTCTCGGCCATTGGTGCCATGGCGCTTTTCGGAGGAGCCTATTTCAAGAGCATCAAAGCTTTTGCTTTTCCTATTTTAGCTCTGTGGGTTGGAGATATTTTTCTCAACAAGCTCTATATGGGCGAATGGGCCTTGTTTTATGAAGGCTTTGGCTGGACTTACGGTGCGTTTGCATTGATGGTATTAGTCGGATATATCTTTTTGAAGAAAAAAACGGTGACCAACTTCCTTGGAGCCAGCTTAGTCATCGTCCTTTTGCACTGGATCATCACCGATTTTGGTGTGTGGGTGAGCGGAACTATGTACCCTAAGACATTATCCGGCTTTTGGGCATGTCTGGTAGCAGCCATTCCTTTTGAACGCAATTTATTGCTTGGTACACTAGTGTACGGAACCATTATGTTCGGTGCATTCGAGTGGTTCAAGCTTCGCTTTCCTGCGCTTAGAACGCAGGCATAATGAGCCATTGTGCCGAATGTGGAAAAGAGCTTCAGTGTGAGGCTAATCAAATAGCCTCCTGCTGGTGCTCTTCCTACCCAAATTTGCTTTCTCCTGAGGAATCAGCTGGATGCCTGTGTCCGGGATGCCTGAAAGATAAGTTAGCGCCCCTTATGACAAAGATCGTTCAGGATATCAAGGCCGGTCGGCGAGAAAATGATGTGGCCAAGCTATCCGCGCCTCTGAATCACTTGATTGAAGGAATAGACTATTACCTGGAGGGAGGCAGATGGGTGCTCACCGATTGGTTCTTACTCAAAAGAGGGTATTGTTGTGGGAGCGCTTGCCGTCATTGTCCTTATGACCACGTCAATGTCAAAAAAGGTGCTCAGCGTAATTCCTGATTTCTTCTCCTGCTTCTGATAACCAAAGGTCTCTGTATCGGCCTTGGGCGTCGTACATCTCCGCTTGCCGATTGGTATTGAAAATCCGGTCGCGAGGGTCATTCCCGACACCGGCCGCATACATCCAGTTGCCATAATTACTGCTTACGTCATAGTCTATCAATAGCGATTCAAACCAGGCAGCGCCCATGCGCCAGTCTTGCTTCAGGCGATGAACGAGAAAGGAGGCTACATTCTGCCGGCCGCGATTACTCATGAAGCCGGTATAGAGCAATTCTTTCATATTGGCATCCACAAAATCATCGCCGGTCTGACCGTAAGCCCATTTTCGAAAAACCTTTGGAATGTTTTTCCACGGCACTTTTTTATCCTGAATCCCGCCTGGGGAAAATATTTTACGGCCGTATTTTATAGTGACGTACTTGAAATAGTCGCGCCATAACAGCTCAAATTTGACCCAGTAAGTGGATTTGTTGGAGACAACCTCTTGTTCGTATCTTTCCAGACCATCATAAATTTCGCGGGCAGAGATGGAACCATTGGCCAGCCAGGGTGAGAACTTAGTGGAATAGTCTTCCCCTATCAATCCGTTTCGGGTTTCTTTGTAGGAGGAAACAGCTTCCGTTTCCCAGAAATAGTGATCCATACGCTCGAAAGCCGCGACACTTCCACCTTTGAATCCGACGGCGGCCCTTTTGTCCTGTGGAGGAGGCGCAATTCCCAAGGAAGCAAAAGTAGGTAGCGCAGTTGCAGGAATGGAGGAGCTGCTAATGTTTGCTGGTACTTCAAGCGGAGACCTTACCGGGCTGTATTTTTCTATCCGCTTCCTAAACTGCGTGAATACATCGGGTAACTGATCAGTAGCGAAAGGACAATCCTCTGGGTGAATGAGGGTAGAGGTATGAAAAAAGTGACATTCCAGGGACTTTTGTAAAGCCTTTTCAATTTGGACTTCTTCATCGGCGTATTCTTTAGAAGCAAATAGCACAGGCGCTTGAAATTCTTCTGCTAAAGCGGGCAAAAGCTTCTCAGGTATTCCCACTTGAATGAGCAGATCACTTCCTTTTTCCTGTAAATGTTTCTTTAGATCTTCCAGGCTTTCCAATAAAAAGCGGAGCCGAAAGGGCCCGGTCCGAACAAATCCCCAGCGATCTTTTTCGAGATGCCGCTGATCCAGGATGTATACCGGAATAATCTCCTCACAATGTTGAAGCGCATGAATAAGTGCTTCGTTGTCTCTTAGGCGAAGGTCATTTCTAAACCAAAGGATTCCTCGATTCATCATTTTTCTTTTGTGTAATGGTGAAACGAGGAATATTAAAAAAGGTTGAACCGCCCGCTTCCGGCGGGTGGTTCAACCTTTTTAATGATATTTCAGAATGGGCATTGGCCATTCTGAAAAAAAACAGGGTAGGCCACTTCCGGGCTAAAGATTAGGGCCTACCCAAAGATTCAGAAAAAATAAGTTTTATTATATCTCAAAAGATTTAATGATCGTAAACGGATAAGTGCCATTGAGAACCACTTCAACTTCATACTTTCCTGAAGGCCAGGGGCCGCCTGAGCGGTTTAGATCAGCCACCAAGACATATTTTGATGACTTTTTAGGGCTCAGTTCCCTGGGTCGCAGTACCACTTTTTCAAGCAGTTTTTTTTGTTCTTTTTCATAGAAGTACCAAAAAAAACTGACTTCTGCCTCATCGTGCACTTTCTCAAGTATGCAACTGATATAAAAAGTTTGAGTGGTTGCAGAAAAAAGAGGAGTTTCCTCCTGGCACAAGCCATCCTCAAGACGACTACAGAGCTTAACCTGTTTGATCAGGGGGTAAGATGTTGCTTCTGACTGGCATGAATATAAACACAGTAAAATCACACCAAATAGCAGTAACCTAGTTATCATGTTAAATCACAGGTAAAAAACTCTTGCTTTTCAAATATTTGCTTGGAAGGTCGTTTTATTTCCGCAAGAGGGGGGAGTTATTAGCATTATGTCTCAAAAGTAGGTTACAATTTACAAAAATATTGTTTTATAGTCCAAACAAATTTGCGAGAAAAAAGTGAAGAAATCTTTAAAGTTTTTTAGGGGGAAAGGAGGCTTGAAAGCATCTATTGGGTAGTTGTCGACTTTCATCGAACAGAAAAGCGATAATTGAAAATGGCTGGTAGCACTTACTGGCAAACAATCTACATGTTATAAAACCTAATTTAATGATTGCCCTCGATTTACTAATTAGATTCGTGCTGGCCATATTGTTTGGTTAGAAAAACACGAATAAAAATCACCCGACTGAAAAAAAATAGGAAGAATGTTGTAACAACATCTTCCTATTATTTTATCCCCACCGTAATTTGCATAATCGAAGAAAAACTAAAAGTAAGTTTCACATTCGATTTACTTTTTTTACGGCAGCCTAAGTTTTATTGTTGCAAATTTTTTAAAAATAAATAACATTTTATTTTTCATAATTTGTTTGTTCTCAGATACTTCCATCTCTAAAAGTAAATGAATTGCCTGCTTGTTTTGCCACTTATTGATTGTAAGGTACATACATATTGCCCTGGAATCATATTTAATTGTTTTGGATAAAAATCAACCTGGTATGGCCCTGCTTGTTGATAAGCATTGACAATCTCTCCTATCCTTTGAGCAGATAAATTATACAAACCAATATTCACTTTCATAGCTTGTGGCAGCTCGTATTGGACCCTGAATCGGTCACCCAAGTATAAAACCCGGAAGGGAATTCGGGCCATAGCATGCTGCCGGGTGGCCGTTATTGGGCTACATTGCAAACCCAGATCAGGCAAGCTGTCAAAGGATTGCCCTAAAATAGCATCCACCTGCGCTTTTTCAATACATAGCCAATGCTCCAGAATACTGGCATAGATTTGCCTGAAGTCAATATCGAATTTCAAGTTTCCGATTGGATCCAGGTCGTGAAGGTCCGGGGCTTTTCCCAAAATACCGTTGCCTTCCAGGCCGGGACCGAACATCATGACCGGTGCTGCCGCCCCATGATCCGTACCTTGAGAGGCGTTCTGTTCGATCCGTCTGCCAAATTCAGAAAAGGTAGTGGCCAACACGCGCTTGTTATCGTTTGATTTTTGGAGGTCCGCAAAAAAGTTTTGGATCCCGGTCGATAACACATTCAATAAGTAGGGCTGAATATTATTTTGTGCAGCATGCGTGTCAAATCCGTCCAGGGTAACCATATAAAGGCGGGTGGATAAGCCTCCTTTGATCAATCGGGCCACTATCGAAAGTTGGTTTTCCAGTTCATTAATGTTGTATTCTACCTGGTTTTGCCCTTTATCATAGGTTTCGGATAAAATACCCGCATATCGGAACGTGCTGTTTGCTACGGTACGCAAATACCCGAGTTGCTCGCCGCGATAACAGTCCGGCACCTCGCTCACATCATACAACTGGCCATTCTGAGCGATCTCCGCCAACTGCTGCGGATCATTGACGATCATGCTCATATTGTTCATGCTGGAATTATTAAACACGAGATTGCCGGTGCCTCCAATCTGGACGGCCGGTGGATGCTCGGGCGGATTTTCCAGAAATTCAGGTAGTTCCTGTTCGAGATAACGCCCCAGCCAGCCGGAAGTGTCGGTCGTATCCGAATCGCTGGCAGAGGCCCAGATGTCGGACGAGCGGAAGTGTGATAAATTCTGCTCCGGATAGCCGACGCTGTTAATGACTTTCATTTGGCCTTCGTTCCAAAGATTTTCTAGGGGCGACATGTGGGACGGGATCCCAAACGCCTCACTAAGTTTGATGACTTGGTTTTCGGGTATCCGAATGCTGGGCCTGAGCTGTTGATAAGTACCGTAGTCAAATAGCGGGATGATCATATTGAGGCCGTCATTGCCACCTTTAAGCCGGATCAGGACCAGGATGCGGTCGCTGTCAGCATTGTCCAGAGCCTTGAGCAGCGGGTTCGAGGCAAGAGCTGTGACAGAGGTTTTTCCCATGAAGAGCGAAACGCCTCCTGCGATACCCAGGTTTCTGATAAAGCTTCTCCTACTCCAGCTCGAGTGATCGTCCTGATGAGCTTTTTCATTATGCAAGCTTTCCCCAGGGCGTTGGGGATGATCTTTTTTATGATGATTACACATAGTTTCTAATTTTTGTAAAAGAGTGATATTGGAAAAAAACGTACTACTGTAGTTGATACTCAGGTAGTTTGATGATGTATTGCATCAGGAGGGCAACCTGTGCCGGAATCGTATCCCAGTTCAGGTTCCACAAATTGTTATCAAAGTAATTTTGTGGAATTTGATGCTTGAATACCTGGGTAGCACGTATATAATCCTCTTCTTTTTCCAGACCGTTTGGCAAAATATGGTCTACAATTACGCGGGTGGCCTCTAGTGGGTCTGTAGTTGCAGATATTAGGCCTAAAAGAAATTGGCGGTATTCTTCCGGGTGGTTTACATAAAGAAAATATAGATAAAGATCGATAGCTTGCCAGCGTAGTGTAATAAAGTTGTTGTTGATCCAGCTGCGATTGCCGGGCCAGCCTGCCACATCCACGGGGTTGAACAGATGCTGCCCCAATAGATAAGAATAGAATAGAATGCCGGTCAGGAGTTCTTCATTGATGGTGAAAGGCCCTTGTCTGACAAAGCCGATGAAATAGTCTACCGGACTCTTGATTTGGGTACCGATTACATAATCATCGAAAAAGTGCTCGCTTTTAAAAAGTTGCCGCAATACCGGGACAAGCTCAAAGTTGTTGTCTCGAAAGGTTTGTGCCATTTCCGAGACAATGAATTCGTCTATTTGGGGATGAACAAAATGCTGGTAAATCTTGCCGCAAATATAAATGGATATTTCCTCTGCTCTTTCCTCAAATAAAATATCATGCAACTCCTGGTAGCCCCAGGCTCCGGTTTTGCCGAAAATGGTTTTTTCACCTTTATCGTGGTATTCCTCCACAAAACCAATAGGGCCGCAAGCCGCAAAATACCCTACCCAACCTGTCAGGGCCTTGGCCGCTTCTTCAATATCATCCTGGGTGTAGCCGTTGTCTCTGCCCAGGGTGAATAGCTCAAATAGCTCCCGGGCATAGTTTTCATTGGCGTCTAAGTTGGTATTCTGTACCCCGTTTAGAAAAACAAGCATGGCCGGAGCAGTGCCGATTTTTTCAACCAGTGTTTTAAAGTTACCTAAGGCATGTTCCTTGATGATCATATGATAATCGACCATATGAGTGGTACATAGATAGGCTTCATAGCGAGTTACAAAATGGTTAGCCCAGAACAGCTCTACTTTTTCTTTAAACCCACCTTGAATCATGTCAGTGAGCCATTGGCAACTCCATTCTTTGTATTGCTCCTCTCTTTGGGTGTTAAAATCTTCGTAATCGTTGATGGTCCAGTCCGCCCATTCCGGCAGATCGGGCAATGCCTGTTGCAGGCTTTGGTCAATGACCCAGTCGACCAGGGCAGACGGCGATACTTGTAAGGCTTCCCCCAGGATCTGAGGGGATACATTAAAGATCATCCGCCTCAGCAAGTGCATGGCCCGCTTCCGGTCCCATGGTTGTTCGGCAGAGGGTACGTAAGGTGCGAGCGTTCCACTTGCGCAATTTAAAGTTGTTTTCATCGTCATTGGATTATGATGTAGTACCAGTCCGGGCAGGCTGATATCACATTTATGAAATACTTTACAAATAGTGGAACGAATGAGTAGGAAGGTACCCTACTGGAGAGTGCATTTTTTTTTAGGCGGCAGAAACCGCCGCCTAAAAAGTTATATGTTGATGAAGTTCCTCAATATCTTTTCTCCTACCTTACCCGATTTTTCAGGATGGAACTGGGTGGCATAAAAGTTATCTTTTTGCACAGCCGAACTGAAAGGCTTGGTATAATTGGTGACCGCTGTGGTATAAGGCCCCATTTCCACATAATAACTGTGCACAAAATAGACGAATTCGTTTTCTAAAGAAGGATCAAAAACACCATTGCTCAATTGCTGAATACTGTTCCAGCCCATGTGCGGGACCTTTTCTCCTTTTTTCGGCCGAAATCGGACCACGTGTTGAGGGATGATGCCCAAACAGTCGGTATCATTCTCTTCACTATGATCACACAATAGCTGCATACCCAGGCAGATACCCAGAACGGGCTGCTTCAGCCCCCGGATCATCTCATCCAATCGGTGATCTTTGAGATAGGCCATGGTGGTACTGGCTTCCCCTACTCCGGGAAAGATGACTTTATCTGCTGACATGATCTCTTCAGGATTTTTAGTCAAAACGGCATTGATGCCCAGCCGGTCCATTGCAAAAAGGACCGAGCGGACGTTACCGGCATTATAGTCGATGATGGCTAGTTTCATTTTTTTTTGAATTAAAAGTTTCAAAGGTTCCCAAGTTCCCAAGTTCCCAAGTTCCCAAGTTCCCAAGTTCCCAAGTTCCCAAGTTCAAAGGTTCCAAAGTTTCGGGGTTCAGACAAAAAGGGGAAAAACACACCTAATAAAAACATTCAACACCCCAAGACCCTTAGAGCACTCCTTTTGTAGAGGGCAAACTTTTATTATTCGGATCCACTCTTTTGGCTTGCTTAATTGCTTTGGCGAAGGCTTTGAAGACGATCTCGATCATGTGATGAGCATTCTCTCCTTCCACCTTTATATTTACATTGCAAAGAGCCGTATCGCTAAAGGACTTAAAAAAGTGGGTGACCATTTCGGTCGGAAAACCACCCACTTTTTCGCGTTGAAAATCGCCCTGCCAAACCATCCATGGGCGGCCGCTGAAATCGATGGCTACCTGAGCGAGGGCCTCATCCATGGGGAGGGTAGCAAAGCCGTATCGCTCGATCCCCATCTTATTTCCCAGAGCCTCTTTGAAGGCCATCCCCAGTGCCAAAGCAGTATCTTCAATGGTGTGGTGCTCGTCGATGTGGAGGTCTCCCTTTACCCGGGTGCGTAAGTCACAGCCCGAATGTTTAGCCAATTGATCAAGCATATGGTCAAAAAAGCCGATGCCTGTTTGATTGTCATATCTGCCCTCGCCATCCAGGTCAAGTTCAATCTGGATATCAGTCTCCTTGGTGGCCCTTGAAACTCGGGTCGTTCGACCTTTTTTGTTTTTTAGAAAATGGTAAATGTCTTCCCAACTGGTAGTCGTGAGGGCGATGGTTTCTTTTATTAAAGTCTGTTGGCCTGCCACTTCATTCGCCCCTAGTTCCGGTTCGTTGTTGAGCCAGATACCCTGGGCGCCCATGTTTTTAGCCAACTGCATATCCGTCAGTCGGTCGCCAATGACGAAGGAGTTGGCCAGGTCATAGGCCTTGCTCATATAATGCTCTACCAGGCCGGTTCGGGGCTTACGGGTCGGCGCATTTTCTTTGGCGAAAGTCCGGTCGATCAGCACTTCTTGGAAGGTGATGCCTTCATTTTCGAAGGCTTCCATGATCTTGCTGTGTGCCGGCCAGAAGGTATCTTCCGGGTATACCTCTGTACCCAGGCCATCCTGGTTCGTGACCATGACCAGCTCGTAGTCCATTTCCCGGACTATTTTGCTGAGATACTGAAAGATTTTCGGGTAATAGATTATTTTTTCCAGGGAATCTACCTGGTAATCCTCGGGTTCGAGTACCATGGTCCCGTCTCTGTCCAGAAATAATATTTTTTGCATAGAATAATATTTAAACAGTAAGGCGCCTGCCGGCGCCCTACTGCAGGCAATTTATACGTCATAATCAAGCATGGCCGCAAATAACTTTTCATTTTCCTTAGGCGTACCGATGGAAATTCTCAGACAGCCATCACATAGCAGCACACTGGATCGGTTGCGCACGATGATTTTTTTGTCGACCAAATATCGATAAAGATCATTAGGATCTTTGACTTTTACGAGGATGAAATTTGCATCTGAAGGAAAAATTCTTTCTACGTAGTCCAGGCCGGCCAGAAATTGCTGGATAACAGTACGCTGGCCAAGTATTCTGTTGACCCAGGCCTGCTGTTGTTCCTGATTCTTCAGTGCTTCCAGGGCGGCTTGCTGTGTCAGTTGGTTGATGTTGTAGGGCGGCTTGACCTTGTTGAATAATGCGATAATGGGCTTCTGAGCAAAGGCCATCCCCAGCCGGATCCCTGCCAGGCCCCAAGCTTTAGAAAAAGTTTGTAGAATCACCAGGTTGTCGAACTCCTCTATTCGGTGGATAAAACTTTTTTTTGCCGAAAAATCTATATAAGCTTCGTCGATGACAACGACTCCGTTAAATTGATCCAGTAGCTGTTCGACTTTATCGGTATTCAGGCTATTGCCCGTCGGGTTATTGGGATTGCAGAGAAATAGTAATTTCGCATGCGGGCTAGCTCCCGTGGTAAGAATGGCATCCACATCAGGTTGAAAGTTTGGACGGAGCGGAACTTCTTTAATCTCCACATCTGCAATATCGGCGGAAACTTTATACATACCGTAGGTTGGCGGCAGCGTAATGATAAAATCCTCCTGTGGCTCGCAAAAGATACGGAGCAAGAGGTCGATGGCTTCATCGCTGCCGTTCCCCAGGAAAATATGCTCCGGCCGGACGCCTTTCAGTTCGGCTATCCGATCTTTCAAAGCCCATTGCAGCGGGTCCGGATAGCGGTTGTATCCTGTATCAAAAGGATTTTCGTTAGCATCTAAGAAAACTTCTGCTTCACCTTTGAATTCAGAACGAGCTGAGGAATAAGGCTTCAGCGCCCGGATATTAGGACGCACGAGTTGTTCTATATTCATCTTATTTTTTTTCATTGGAACGAATGGCTGCCAGACGTATACTGACGGCATTTTTGTGTGCCAACAACTCTTCGGCCTGTGCCATCTTCTCTACCGCCGGCCCCAGGTTTTTTAATCCTTCTTCAGAAAGTTGCTGGAAGGTGATTTTTTTGACAAAAGAATCCAGTGACACGCCGCTATACACCCTTGCAAATCCGTTAGTCGGTAAGGTATGATTGGTGCCGGAGGCATAATCACCGACTGACTCAGGTGTGAAATTACCGATGAAAACTGAGCCTGCGTTGATGATCTGATCACTGAAGGGAGCGACCTCTTCAATAGAAAGAATCAGGTGTTCCGGCGCATATTCATTAATCAGTTCAATGGCTTCGTCTCGATCTTTTACGATGATGGCAGCGCTATTTTTTAATGCTTTTCGGGCAATATCAGCCCGGGGCAAGGCCTTGAGTTGTTCTTCTATGGCTTGTTGGACAGCTTTGACAAAGTTTTCTTCAAAGGCTACCAGTACGACCTGGCTGTCTATGCCATGCTCTGCCTGAGATAGGAGGTCGGCTGCTACGAAGTCGGGCTGGGCGGAATGATCTGCGCAAACAAGCACCTCAGAAGGCCCGGCAGGCATATCGATGGCCGTGCCTTGCTGGCTGACCAGCTGCTTGGCAGCGGTGACATACTGATTGCCGGGGCCGAAGATCTTGTACACCTTTGGTACCGTAGCTGTTCCGTAGGCCATCGCTCCGATTGCCTGTACCCCGCCAATTTTGAAGATCTTGCTGACGCCTACGGCCTGGGCAGCATAAACGATGGCCGGGTGGAGCTGCCCGGATGAGTCAGGGGGGGAGCAAAGCACGATCTCTTTGCAGCCGGCTATTTTGGCGGGAATGCCTAACATAAGAACAGTGGAAAAAAGAGGTGCGGTACCGCCGGGTATGTACAAACCCACCTTTTCAATGGGACGACTCTGGCGCCAGCATCGCACGCCCGGCATGGTTTCTATCACTTCAGATGGCATTTGCTGCTGGGCGTGGAAATGCCGGATGTTTTCGAGTGCCGTTTGAATGGCTTGTTTTAAGTCATCGCTTAAGGCTTTTTCTGCTTCCTGGATTTCGCCGACAGTCAGCTGGAAGTTATCCAGTTTAACCTTGTCAAATCGCTCGGTGAAAGTCTGCACTGCCACATCTCCTTCCTGCCGGATTTGATGCAGGATGCTACTGACGGCTTGATGCAGGTTGCTTACATCCAGGGTGGGGCGTTGGAGGATCTTGTCCCATTGATTGCGGTCAGGATGTATGTATAGGTTCATTGATGTTAAATTTTACTGTACAATTATTCTTATTAACAATATCAATATCAATGTCAATATCAATGTCAATATCAATGTCAATATCAATGTCAATATCAATGTCTTTTATCATGGGCATTGCTATTGTCAATGCAGATTGATGAATTAAAGGATCATTTTTTCGATAGGGACAACCAATATACCCTGAGCCCCATTGACTTTTAATTCGTCGATGATCTCCCAGAAGCGGTCCTCCTGAATAACCGTATGAATTGAGCTCCAATCGCTGGTTGCCAGAGGCATCACGGTAGGGCTTTTCATACCGGGAAGGATCTGGATGATCTTTTCGATCTGATTGTTGGGAGCGTTCATCAGCAGGTATTTGTTATTTTGAGCCTTTAGCACTGATTTTAGCCGGAAGAGCAGTTTATCAAAAATAGGCTGGACTTCTGCTGATAATTGTTGATTGGCGAACAGGCAGGCCTGTGATTTGAGCAAAATCTCTTTTTCTTCCAGTCCGTTTTTGAATAGGGTACTACCGGTACTGACCAGATCGCAGATAGCCTCTGCCAGTCCAATATTGGGAGCGATTTCGACCGAGCCGGATATTTCATGGATGTCGGCCTGGATATGGTTCTCTTTGAGCCAGGCTCGTAAAGAATTCGGATAAGAAGTAGCAATTTTTTTGCCTTGCAAGCTGGCCGGGCCCTGATATGCAGTATTTTTAGGGACAGCAATAGATAAGCGACACTTAGAAAAGCCCAGGGGAAGTATTTTTTGCAAAGGTTTTTCTTTTTCGATCACGGTGTTTTCTCCGAGTATGGCGATATCGGCCACACCGTCATGGACGTACTGCGGGATGTCGGAATTTCGGAGGTAGTACAACTCCACGGGGAAGTTGCTGGCCTGGACTTTTAGCTGATCCTTTCCTTTATCGAAGCGGATTCCGCATTCCCGGAGGAGTTTTAGGGAACCATCCAATAGCCGGCCTGACTTTTGAACGGCGATTTTTAAAATAGCTGACATATCGTTTAAGGTTGGTTAAAAAAAAAGAGGTTTACCAGTAAATGGTAAACCTCTTTTAAATGTTTTGGTAAAAAACCAATATCATCACCATCTACCTGTTGAACAGATCGAGCTGTTATGATGATGGCAATGATGTTGGTGTATAAAAATCATACTCAATTTTGTTATAGCCTGTGCAAATATACGTAAGAATTATTCGGAAAAGCAAACAAAAAAAGCTTTCAGTTTCCTGAAAGCTTTTTTTGAGAAGTGGTGCGGGGCAGAATCGAACTGCCGACACCAGGATTTTCAGTCCTGTGCTCTACCAACTGAGCTACCGCACCAGCCTGCCTTGATGATTAAGAAAAGTGCTTTTCTTGAAGGCGGGACAAATATATGCCATATTTTTATTTCACACAACCCTTTTTTTAAAAATATTGTTCAATGATAATTATTCTTATATTAGCAAGGAGGTAAAACCCTTGACAAGTACTTTGAAAAATGTGAGGCAAGCTATGATGCCACCCACCGGGCGGCATCATAGCTTGCCTTAATCTTTTCTAGCCACTTAACCATATCCATGCCCTATGTTTTCAAGAATTGTAGCAGCTCCGTTTGCTTTTTTGGGATTGTTGTTTCTCTACCTGGCCTGGGAAGTAGATGAAAAGTTTGCCTGGTATATTATACCCTGTGCGGTAAGTCTGGCTATTATTTTTGTGTTTAGCCCCCAGATTGACTGGTGGTGGTGGAAAAAAAGGCCGCCTTCCCTGGATCCGCGACTGAGGATGCTCTTAGTAAAATACCATGCCTTTTATCAAACCTTGCCACCGGAAAAAAAAGAGATATTCAGAAACCGCCTGGCTTTGTTCATGAGGGCCAATGACTTTAAATCTCAAGGAGCTGATGCCGTCCCGGAGGATGTAAAGGCGGTCGTTTCGGTTAATGCTGTTCATATGACTTTTGGGCTGGAGCAATTCCTGTTTCCGAAGTTTGAAACAATCGTGGTGTATGCCCATCCCTTCCCTTCCCCCCAATACCCTACACAAGAGCATGTGTCGGAATTGTATGAAGAGGATGGCGTATTATTATTTTCGGCAGAGCAACTTATGATGGGTTTTTCCAATCCGCGACAATATTATAGTATTGGTTTGCATGAATATGCGCATGCTTTTGTTTTGAGTCATCCGGATGTACCCTGGCCGGAGCTGGATCAGCAGATCTGGCTTTCTTTAGAGCAGTTAAGTGGCTTTTCTAAGGAATACATAGACAAGTGGATCAACCGGCCCGATGTAAAGTTGCTTCCTGCCGCTATCGTACACTATTTCACCTTTCCCGAGTCCTTTGGGGCCGTTCTCCCAGAGTTGAAAGGATTTTTTGATGATGTTTTCCTGTCAAAACTGCTAATTTCTCCAAACAATTGATGAGAAATGATTATTTTTAGATCAGTGAGTTTAAAAATTACAACTCCATGAAAAATTGCTTCGTCATTTTCCTTTCTGCATTTCTCCTCTGGGGAGTGAGCCTGCCTCTGTCTGCTCAGCCTGCCGTTGTAGATGCCTACCAAAAAGCGGACCCTTTTTTGCAAATGGCTATCAAACAAGAGCCGGGTATTTTTTTACAGGAAAAAGGCGGACCGGCCTCCCTCGAGAAAATTCGTTTAGTCATAAAAGCGAATGAGGCTGGTTTGCGGGATATTCGTTCCCTGGGAGCAGATATTCACACTTCTGTTGGAAATTATCACACCATACAGATTCAGAAAGGCAAGTTGGGGCGCCTGGCTAGTGTGATGGGCGTTCAGAAAATGTTCTTAGGGCAGCCCGTTGCACCTACGGATGAGCAGGCGATCAAGCACGTCAATGCACATTTGGTTCATCAGGGAGCAGAGGGGCTACCGCGTGCCTATTCCGGTAAAGATGTGGTACTCGGAGTAATTGATACCGGGCTTGATTTTTTTCATGAGGATTTCCGAGATCCGGAGGATCCTTCCAAATCAAGAGTTGCTTACATATGGGATCAAAAAATGGAAAAAGGGCCTGGGAAATCACCTGGGAAATTCCAATATGGCCGAGAGTGGACCCGGACAGATATTGAAGCTGAATTAAAAGGAACCCCCGCTCAAATTGTCTCTCATCTGGATACGCATCAGGTTTGGGGAGGTCATGGTACGCATGTGATGGGGGTGGCTGGTGGAAATAAAGGTCTGGCTCCCGGTGCAGATCTGATCATGGTAGCTTCTAACCTAAGTACGGGGGATATCATTGATGGTGTTCGATACATCATGGACAAGGCGAAAGAAATCGGCAAACCCTGTGTTATTAATATGAGCTTTGGAGGCGTGCTCAACCCTCATGATGGTACAGATATATTGAGTTTTATTTTGGACAATATGCTGGAAGACACTCAAGGCTTTGTAATCGTTGCAGCAGCCGGTAATGAAGGAAGCGATCTCTCCCACTGGGGAGGATTTGAGTTAAGTGAAGATCCAGTGGTTATGTATGGCACAGGAATTACCAACCTGGGTATGTTTTTTCGTATTCCTAAAGAATACAAAGATGACATGGCTATCTCCATAGGAGTGGATAGTGCCGATTTTGATCCTGTGAAAGGTAATTTGCTGGTAGCTCATAAGCCGCTTGGCCAAACCAAGTGGATGACCATTAAAGAATTGGAGCGAAGATCGTCCGGTGAGCCCCTGGGGGTTTTTGATCACAGCAGCGGGGAAAGAGCCGGAACCATTTACATCAGCACCCATGAAGAGATAGACCATTTTTCAGTTCTGTTGCGCATAGAGGATGGAATACAATCCATTTACAGCTGGGAAGATCACTTGGATAAGGTAGATCTTTACCGGATCATGGTAAAAGGAAAAGGGACCTTTGATTCCTGGATCTCTTCTTTTTTCCCCATCATTCTGGGGGAACCGGATAAAAATGGTTTTCCGTTAAATAACTTCCAAAAACCAGATAATAAATATGGCATCACCTCTCCGGCCGATGCTTTCAACATTATTTCCGTTGGAGCCTACACTAACCGGGAGAACTGGACAAATATTGATAACAAGAAATTTGGAGCGGATCAGCCGATAGGGAGCCTGGCAAGTTTTTCCAGCCTCGGCCCAACCTATGACCACCGGACAAAGCCTGATATTACGGCTCCGGGAAAAATAATGATCTCCTCTGTTCCTACCCAGCTATCTTATCCCAATGATCAACTCGTGGATGCGAGCCCTCGAGCGATGAAATCGGGTACCAGCTTTTCTTCTCCGGTGGTTGCCGGTTCTGTGGCCTTGCTATTGGAGCATAACCCTACTTTGTCTTATCAAGAGATCAAAGATCTTATTACCAACTCAGCCATTGTTGATCAGGACGTACTGAGTCATGGTCCGCAACCCAATAACGCATTTGGAGCAGGGAAATTAAATGTGTACGATGCCCTCTGGGCGGCTATTGAGTTGACGAATACTCAGGAGGTGGAGCCCTCAAGAGATGTATTCGACATCCAGGTATTTCCCAATCCGGTGTCGGAGATGCTCAACCTGAATTACAGCCTCCCAAACTCTGGGAATATCCAGGTTCAAATCTTTAATGCTGTCGGCCAGTCAATCATCAAAGAAGAAGGGTTTTTTACGAAAGGGCGCCACTCCCTACAATTGGATGTAAAGGAGTGGAGTAGTGGTTGGTATGTAGCCCGCATAACGGACGGGCGGGCCACAACGAGCAAAACCTTTGTAAGGAAGTAGAAACAAGACAGAAGCAGGCCGTCGGCCTGCTTCTGTCTTGTTAGTTTTGTCATTCATAAGATGTGTCCTCACTCAAATTTGAATAACTCTATTCAAATAATTAGATTGCCTTCCGAATTTAATTTATATAGTCTTCCTAAAAAATTAGTATGAAATATATCAAGCTATTGGTATTGGTTTTGGTACTCCCGTTGTCGGTAAGCGAGGCGCAGGAAGTTGATTGGTGGCAATCATTTGGTGCGGGCTCTGACGAAACCATAACAAAAATTGAAAAAGATTCGAAGGGCAACTTCATCGTTTTGGGGACCTATGACCAGATCTTCGATATAGGAGATAATACGATGGTCATTGAGGGTGGGCAGGAGTTTTTTCTTGCCAAGTTTAATAAATCTGGAGTAGTCCAATGGGCCCGGACCTTCACGGGGGTTGGGGTAGATCAGGGGACGGATATAGCTATTGATGAGCAGGACGTCATTTATCTGGCGGCCTACTTCAATCAAAAAGTTCGGATAAATGACGAAGCCATTTTCGCCGAAGGTGGTGTGGATGGCCTGATCATGCAGATCAGCCCGGATGGCTTCAACGGGTGGATCAAAAATATGGGTGGCTCCGGCACTTCCCGAACACTGGGGATCTTTGTAGATGCAACGCATGTATACGCGACCGGAGATTTTGAAGGCACAGGCCGAATGGAGAGTTTTCTCATCAATAGTAATGGCGGCCGCGATATTTGGATGGCCAAAATTGAAAAAACGGAAGCGCTCACTTCCTGGGTGAAAAGTTTTGGCGGTGCCGGAGATGAACGATTTAACAGGATCATAAAGGATTTTAGAAACGACTTGTATGTATGCGGCGCTTTTTCGGGTTCGTTCACTCTGGGTAACCAAACTTTGACCGCCGCTAATGGAGAAGACGTTCTGTTGGCAAAGCTGAACAATGAAGGGACTCCGATATGGGCCAAGCAAGCTACGGGCAACTATGATGGCAATGAAGCTCTTTTCTTGGAAGTAGATGACGAGGCTAATATTTATGTAAGCGGCCTTTTTGGAAATACGCTTTCCTTTGGGGATCAAAACCTGGTCTCGAACTCAGAAACAGATGGGTTCTTGATGTCCCTCAATGCTAACGGAGGGCTGCGCTGGGCTTTCAACACGCAGACGAGCGGTGCCGGTCGGCTCAACGGTCTCCACCTTTTAAACAATAAGATATATGTAGCAGGGACTGCTCAAAATGGTACCTTGTTTGGAAGTGAAACCATCAATAATGCCCAGGGAAGCCTGGCCTTTATGGCAGGTTTTAGCCTGGATGGAAGCCTGCAGCGTATTGGGTACTTTGACGGCCCCGGTAATGAGGCGGGCGTAGATCTGACAGGAAGTAATGAAGAAGTTACCATGGTGGGTACCTTTGAACAAAGCCTTGATTTGGACGGAGAAACAGCTACTGCAGTAGGAGGAAGTGATATCTTCCTGGCCAAGATTAATGCAGTGAGCCTAACCACCGATGTTGAAGAGGTAAGCCAGGAACTACCTTTGGAATTCCGGCTGGATCAGGTAAATAAAAGCATTCGGGTAATTTTGCCGGAGGACTTGGTTAAAGCTAAGGGCACTATCCATTTATGGGACAGCCAGGGGCGCTTGATTGCCTCTAAAAAAGCGGGTGTTCAGACCGACTTCAATTTGAGTAATGAATCAGCAGGCGTTTATTACGTACAGTGGAGTGATGGTCGGAGGAAGCTTACCGAAGCCTTTGTTTTGTATTAAACATGAGTCACCCCATATTTCCATGTATGGCCGCATTATTCAAAAAACAGCTTGACATTATCCCCAAAATGAAAATTTGGGATGGCTCCTGTTTAATTAATCTTTTTGGAAGTCTATGTTTTTAAAAACTTCCATAGTTTTGAAACCGATATCGAGAGCGTACAGCTTTACCTCTTCTTCGAGATCCCGGTAGCGGCGGATCTTCCACAGGTATTCTTCTCTTTTAATTAAAGAAAAAACTTCGATCAGGGGCTCGTCCTGGCTGATCAGGATATATTCTTCCAGAGAATCGAGGGAAGTGTATTTTTCAAATTTTTCACCTCGGTCATAAGCTTGAGTGGATTCGGAAAGGATTTCGATGATGATTGCCGGATTACTTAATAGGTCTTTTCTGTTCTTGTAAAAAATCGGTTGTCCGCAAAGAACACATGCATCTGGATAAACAATGCTATTTGAAGTTGAAATGTGTATCTTCATATCAGAAGTCAGCACTTTGCAGTCTGGGTATTTGACTTCTAAAATATTTCCTAGTATCCTGATAATATTGGCATTGATAAGGTTGTGTGAATATTTAGCACCCGGCATTTCCACAATGGTACCTCCCAAATATTCATGTTTGACGGTTGAATACTCTTCTATTTGAAGGTACTCTTCAATTGTAGCATATTTTTTTTGAGCTTCTAATTCCGGCGGCATATTGGCGATTTTACATAATATAAGCCAAAAGTGCATAAAAGCCAAGAAAGACTTAAATTGTAATAGTAGGGTGTTGAATTGTCGAAACATGCCTGCATCGGCAAAAAAAGAAAGGAAAGGAGGACAATTCCCCTTCTTAAACCACATACTATTGAGCAAACTATTATTCATCAATTCCTGAAATCATGAAAAAGCTAATTTTGATCGTATTTGCATTGGGTATTTCTCTGACTATTTTTGGTCAAAGTGAAAAGACGTTTTTTAATAGCTTATCCAAGCAAAGAAGTGTACATCCAACCGTAAGAAAGGCTTCTGTTGGCATTTCCAATAACTTCACCATTAGAGATTCACTACTTTATTTCACCCAATCTTTTGAGAAAGCCGTTTTAAGCGGCAGGCCTGCCGGAGCTATCAAACCTACAACGATCCGGGAAGCACAGAAAAAATTTCCAGGAAGGAGCTACAAAGCAGTTAGTAGTCGCTTGAAGCTGTATGCCTCTGAAGGTAAAAGTACCAGGCGCCGGTTCCGGTAACACTTTGGTAAAGACTTAAAATTAAGCATGCCTTTCTCCGCAGCGCGGGGAAAGGCATGCTTAATTTTAAACCTAATACTTACTTTTGTATATCGGAAAATTCGATGTGCCTGTAAATGTCATATAGTGAAATGCTAACTCCCAACGATCTTAGCAGAGCTTTTTCTTCCAAATGATGATATCGATTAATTTTCCAGCTATTTTCCTTTATATCTATAGAAGTGAAAACTTCTACTAATGCATGGTCTTGTGTAACGAGTACATACTCCTTCATCGATTCGATGGAAGAATACTGCTCAAATTTTTCTCCCCGATCATATGCCTGGGTAGATTCGGACAGGACTTCTATGATAACCTTCGGATTGGTTAAAACATCTTTTCTGTCCATGAAAAAAACAGGATCTCCACACACAATACTGAGGTCAGGATACAAAATATTGTTATGAGGAGAAATGAGTACCTTCATATCGGAAGAAAGCACTTTACAATTATCTTCAGCGGAGGAAAGGGCCTGCCATAATGTAGCATTAATATTGGAAGTGATGATGTTGTGGCCGTATTTAGCACCCGGCATTTCTACAATGCTTCCACCTAAATATTCATGTTTGACCTGAGAATATTCTTCTAGTTGAAGGTATTCTTCAATCGTCACATATTTATTCTTGGCACCAGATGGTGTTGACATAATTACTGTTTTTTATAAATTACGCCATATCTTCCAAAAAGCCAAGAAATTATAATATTCCTAATGTGAAAGCAGGATTTAATTCCATTTCAACCCACTTCGTTCTTCCCAGTATGCTTCAGGCTTCATTTTCATATCTTCCAAAAGATTCAGCTCTTCTGAATTGAGTAGAATGGAGGCGGCACTGATATTGGAGCGCAGGTGGTTTTCTACAGCCGCTCCGCTCAGCACGACATGGGCCCAGGGGCGGGCAAGCACAAAAGCCAGGGCAATAGCATCAATACCTGCCTCGTACTTCTGTGCTATTTGATCCAGTACTTGCTTATTTTTCTGGAAATCTGCTTTCTGGTTTCGATTGGTGAGCCGACCATTCGCCAGGGCTTCTTTGATGATGATACCCATGCCGCTTTCGGCAGCAGCCTCAAGTACTTTGTCCATGCTTTGATCCAGGATGTTGTAGGTTGCCTGAATGGAATCGAACAGATGTACACCATCGACCCGGATCATCATGGCCAGCTCTACTATCCTGGGTTGATCGACTCCGCTGACCGAGAGGCCTATCTTAATGCCCTTTTGTTTGAGCTCTCCCAGATGGGCGAGGACTTCTTTGTTGTCCAAAACACCGCTTTCAAGGGTGGCGGAATGAATTTGATATAACCTAAGAAAGGGCATCAGGAGTTTTGACTCCTCCCATTGTTTTTGGAGAACCTCCAGGGAATGATCTTTGATCTCGTGGAAATCCGTTTCTACCTTCCAGTCAGCCGTGTAGGTATACCCCCATTTAGATCCTATCGTGATATCTTCGGGATGATGTCCATTATTAAAAAGCCAGGACCGGAGGAAGGATTCCGCTCGCCCATAAGAACGAGCAACGTCAAAATAACGGATGCCGAGCTCATACGCGAGGTCGAGCATCCGGTGCGTACGACGCTCCATTGCCTCAACCACATAATCGTAAGCAAGGTCTTCGGCATGACCCAGGTTGATATAACCGGGCCTTCCAAGAGCGGCCAGGCCTAAACCTATTCTGGGCAGATTTAATCCGGTTTGACCAAAGTCAATGTGAGGTAAGTGCATACAAAGTATTCGGAAATATAAATGGGCCGGCCGGCCCATTTATATTTAATTATTTGACATCTTTAACAAAAGTAGCATCATTCAGTGCATAGATCAACCTGTTGATATCCGTGGCATTTAACTCCAAGGTACCCTGAATGGTGATGGGGTCAGCTGTATATTCGATCGGCTCTTTGGCATAGACCTCCATGACGGTCTCCGGACCGGCACCTCCACAGAAGAAGCACATATTATAGGGGTAAGCAGAAAAGATAAATTCTTTGTGACTCTTGTAGCCTTCAACAGGAATGACGTATCCTTTGATCTGGACAACTTTGCCCTCCATTTTTTTGATATCCTCACTAAAAACAGGAATATCCACCTTGAAGCCCATCATTTCATCATATTCCTTTTTGAAGGTGATTTTCGAGAGCGTTTTCCAAACCTTGGTAGCTTTGTCCGACTGTGCAGAAATGCCGGTATTCGTAAAAATTAAAGCTGCCAGCATCATCCAACCAAAGATCTTTTTCATAATTATTGTACGGTTTTAATTATTCAGTTTTCTAATGTGATTCTAAATTTATCTTGAAAATGAGGTCCGGTAACTGCCGAGTCCTATTCTTATTTATTCACTTTCCTCAAAAAAACGATTTTCAGAGGAATATTTGTTTTAAAGAGATGTTAATTAAGCTTTTAGAGCTACGTAAAGTAGAAAAAGCACCCTTATATTAACCATATAAGTCCTTCTTCTGTTTTTTTCAGGCCTAAAAACTTGTAATTGGAGCACATAATATTATCCCTCCGACAAAGTAGTCGAAATATCCGTTCTGGATGCCTGAATAGCGGGGATGACTGCTGCCACAAATCCAATCCCCAAAGCCCCGGCCAGGAGTATCAGCTCTTCCTTCAGAAAGACAAAGCCAGAAAAAGTATAGCGGTATGACTCCTTCATCGCTCCAGCCATGACTTCCATGCCGATATGACTCAGAGCGATACCTAGTAAATAACCCATTCCTGCCAGTAATAAGCCTTCCAGAATGATCAGGATGAATAAAAAACTTCGGGAGGCCCCCATGGTCCGCATAAGAGCCAACTCGTACTTGCGTTCCTTGAGCGAAGAAAACAGAGAAATGAAAATACTCAAACCAGAGACTACAACAATTACAAAGGCCAAAATCCTTAAAGCATCGATACCCACGCCCATATTGTCATACAATTTGTTGATCTCAATCGGCGGCGAAGCAGCTAGCAAGTCCGTATTTTCATTGATGCCCCGTAGCATGTTCAGAGACTGAATATTGGTACGAGATTTGAACTTGAGTAGGACCGAGGTAATATCCTGGTTCTCGTAGCTAAGCAGGGGCTTGATCTCGTCATAGTGATCATGATCATGTTCTCCAGCGTGTGTGGAGTCTGATTCTTCTGCAACCTCCTCTGCTCCATGGTCGTGAACAGACCAGACACTCTCCGGGCGGGTCAGGATCAACTGATCCGTCACGGCTCCTGAAGGTTTTAAGATGCCGACTACTGTAAAAGATCCGGCATCATCATGCACGAGATCCTCGTTGATGTCAAAACCGTGAGAACTGTTGAAGGTATCGCCAATTTTTATTTTGAGGTCATCCGCCACAGCTGCTCCGACAATGGCCTCCATGGGTTTTTCCCATATTCGTCCGTCACTGAGCTCCGTTTCGTAGAGCTCCAAAATGTTTTTCGTGGTACCAACAATTCGGTACCCTTCATGGCTGTCACCAAGGGATAAGGGAATGGCTGTTCCGATTAGCGGGTGGCCTTCCCGCAAAAAAGGCGTGGCTTCTTTGATGGAAATATTGCCGGTGGGACTGTCCACATGGTACATACTCGACAGGATCAATTGCAAGGGGCTTCCCTTAGCACCGATCACCAGGTCGATACCCGCCAGGTTTTTATCAAACTTTTCCTGCACCTGGGTGCTCAGCAGGAACAAAATAGAGATCAAACCGACTCCCAGGGCAAACAGGATCAGGCTTAGGGCCGTGGATAGGGGTTTGTGGAAAATATTTTTCAGGCTTAATCCGAATAGATTCATAGCTCAGGTGATTGCGATTAGAGTTTAATTTGGTTTGAAAACTGGCTGCTCAGGCGGGCGTCGTGAGTGACGACTAGCAAGGTGGCCCCTACTTCATTAGCTACTTCTTCGATCAGTTCGATGACCTGATCGCAGTTGACGTCGTCCAGGGCGGAGGTGGGCTCGTCCGCCAGGATGATCTTGGGCTTGTTGACCAAGGCCCGGGCGATGGCTACTCGTTGCTGCTCTCCGATACTCAGGCTTCTGGTTGAGGACTTTATTTTGTGGCCTACATTCAAGCGATTCAACAATTGATGAATGTGGTCTTTATCAATTTTAAGGCCCGCCAGTCGTTGTGCAAGCATGAGGTTCTCTTCGACATTGAGCGAGCGGATAAAGTGGGCATTTTGAAAAATGATGCCGATGTTTTTCCCGCGGAATTTATCCTTGGCATGTTCTGAAAGTTTTGTCAAATCAGTATCGCCGACGACGACTTGACCTTGCCTGGGAGATAGCAGCCCGCCCAATAAGTGCAGCAGGGTGGTTTTTCCGCTGCCCGACTGGCCGAGCAGCAGCCATTGCTCGCCTTGCTTGCAGTCGATGTCCTCGAATTGGAGTTGTTGTTGAGTGTCGTACGAGAATGTTAAGTCTTTGGTTTGTAGCATATGGTCGTGTTATATGGACTTATGTGTCGCCCCGCCGGGGCTTTCCCGCGGGCTGATGCCTACTTTCCGTAGGCATATTGGCCACTTCCCATGGGCTGACGCCCACGGTTATGAACGTATCGTCCCTTCGGGACTAATTGATCTGAATACCGAGCTAGAAGTCGGTATTTATTTGTTTACATTTATTAACCAGAATCTGTGGTTTCGGTTGGTGCTAAAGTAGGAATTTTTTTTGAAGGGGGAGTCCCTTATCGTTGGTGGCAGTCGGAGACCCCCACCAACGGAGATTCTTCTATCTTTTTATACATCTAACCGCAAACGCATAAGTAGGATGTTGTTCGGCCTTTCTAATTTTGTTTTTACCTTTTTCGAAAATGAAGGTCCATATATCTTCTTCCCGGTCTGTTTTTGACCAAAAATAGGTTCTGGAAAGAAAGAAATTGTCGAATTCGCCATTGTTTCCATATCCGGTAGGCTTCACTGAAAATTGGCTATTGTTGGTATTCACTTCTTCTTCCCAAAAGTTGACATCTTTAAATGCTATAGCAGAGCTGTCTGCGTCTGCAAACAACAATTTTTCCCAGTCTGTATTAGTAGGGAGTTGCCATCCATCAGGGCATATTTTACAGGCTGTTTCGTAATCATACAGCAAACCATATTCATTAACATTATTAGAATCCTCATTTGGAAAATAATAGATGATGGAATTACCATCTTTGTCTTTTCGCCCTTTAAAATTTTCAGTCATCCACCATGTTCCATCGTAATCTTTGATTGTATAACTGTTACCCTCAGAATCTATCAATACCGAATCCTTGTTTTCGCAGCTAAATGCGAAAATTAAAAGAAAAATGAGGCTTTTAATTGAGTGTTTCATTGATCTATTTTTTTTATTTTAAACCACGTTGGTGGCGGTTTCCAAACCGCCTTACCCAATATATGACCAGTTTCCAAACTGGTGATTATTAACTCCAGGTTGGAAACTAATAAAAAATTGTCCTTTCTGGGACTGAGAGAATCCCCAAAACCTATTTTATTTAAATTTAGGCGTGAAATAAGCTTACTTAAATGTCTACTCTAAATCAGAAGAAATTAGACCTAAAGGGATATCTTACTTTATTTTTGGAGGCCCAAAAATTAATGTTTTTCGTCTCAGGCGGGGTTTCGCCAGTTTGGAAACTGGCGAGGTATGCGGTACGGCGGTTTGGAAACCGCCACCAACGGGTTTAATCTACTTTTTTAAGTCCTTATTATTAAGTACTAACCTATATTCGACTTCATCTATTGAAAATAAGCCTTCCTTTATCACTTCGTATTTCCAATTAGCCCAGTTTCTTACATCTATTTTAATCGAGGCGTCTATTGAATGTAAGGTGATCGTGTCAAAGGCCTCCAGAAATTGCTGCGTTTTATTATGAGCCATTCCAATTTCACCATACTCAATGATTTCAACAATGGTTTGAGGGAGGATTTGAACTATTTGGATTGTATCGCTTGCATCAAATTTTCTATGACCACTTTTTAACCTAAAACTTGCTTCAATCACATATTCTGATTTGTTTTCAACTACATAATGATTTATTAGCCCTGGATCGCAAGATGACAGTAGAACTACCAACAAAACTGTTACAACTATTTTTGCTTTTACGGTAATGTATATCATTCCAATTTTTTAAATCAACCCCTCTTCCTCCAACCGCTCTCTAATCTCCTCATGCCGCTTCCAAAACTTCTCCTCAATCTCCTTCATAGTCGCTTTAAAAGCAGGCAAGTTTTTTAAATCATCCGTCAAAGGGTCCATTTCAAAAAACAGCAGGATCCAGTAGCTGTAATTTTCTTTTTGGGAAAATTGCTTTAGATGCTCCAGCGCCTTAGGTATATCGTCGTTGAAAGCGGCGAGCATGGATAAGTTGAGGTCTTTATAAACGGAGGGATCATTTTGGGCATAAATACTAAATTCCTCAATATATTTTTTCGCTTCCTCTTCCATTCCCATTTTACGCATCACCATGGCGATTTTGGCATTTTCTGCCGGATAAACATCCAGGTTCATGGCATTTTTGATATCTGTAAATCTTTTGTAGTATCGGAATGCTTCTTCATAATCCTTCATGAAATAAGAGATCTTGGCTACTTCCTGAAGGATGTCCAGTTGGTTGGTATCTACCGCTAATATAGCTTTCAGGTCTTGTTGGGCTTGGGCCAGATTCTTAAACTTAGCGTACTCCATAAATACTTTTACATAAGCGGAGAAAAAATTATCTGGGTTGTAATCGAGCGACTTGTTAACATAAGTAATCGCTTCCTCAACAAAGCCTGATTGTATGAAAGCATTGCTGAGATGCAGATAGATATAGCTGGTGGTCGCTGAATCATGAGAAGCAATATCTAATTGCACGCCTTTGAGGGCAAATTCCAGGTATTTTTCGGTGTTGGGGATAACCCTCGCATAAAAATCCGACAAGATATTGATCACCAGGGCCGAATTTGGATGATACTTGTGGGCTTTCTCCAGATGGGGAAGGGCTGCTGCAAATTCATCTTTCTGGATGTAATAAACTGCCTTGGCTATTAAACTTTGAGGAGATTGAGGCGCGTATAGCAATGCCTTGTCGGCATACTCGTTGATCTGTTCGGAGTACTTGCTTTCTGATTGTCCAAGTTCCAGAAAATAGTAGGCGATGGCTATTCCGGCATAGGCATTTCCGAATTCCGGATCCAGTTGAATGGCTTTTTCATAATTTTCAATGGCGCCTTCTAAACCTTCCACTGTTTCCTGGTAGAACAATTCGCGGCCTTTTAGATAGTAGTCATAAGCTTCCAGGTTTTCGGTAGGAATCTCTTCTAACCTCTTTTCTTCTTCCGGAGTGATGATGGCGCTGATTTCGGTCGCTATTTTTTTTGCAACTTCGCTTTGCAAGGCAAAAATGTCAGAGGATTCCCGATTGTATTGCTCCGACCACAAATGCCGGTCGGTAGCGGCTTCTATTAATTGGATATTTAACTGAATCTGATTGCCGATCTTTTGTCCGCTGCCTTCTACAAAATAATACACTCCTAGCTCCTGAGCTATCTCTGGAATCAATTTTTGAGTATTCCGGTATTTTTCAACTGAAGTACGACTGACCACGCGCAGGTCCTCAATTTTTTGTAAGTGATTCAGAATAGACTCCATCAGGCCGTTAATGATGTAAACATTAGAGGAGTCATTGCTGTCGTTGATAAAGGGCAGTACAGCTATGGACTTTTCCAATACCAGTGGGTCGACTACCGTAACGGGGGGAGGGCCTTGTTTGGATAAGCTGTTTTGCAGCCAAAAAAAGCCTACTGCTACGATGGCCAATGCAATTAAAGGCATCCAAACATCTGAAAGTTTGGGCGGCCAAAATCGTGTTGCGGATGAATCGTCTGTCTGTTTTAACTTACCCGATAGTTGATCTTTTTCAGGAACCACCAGGCCCGGATTGCTGATGGCAAAAACCTCCAAGGGCTTACTTACATTTTTAAACTCAAAATGCCCCATGGACGTCGTTTGAATCCCGGTCTGGTTCTTGACCTCGTCATATATTTTTTCCGAAATAAAAACACTGCCGGTCACTGCCAGCGATTCGACACGAGAAGCTACATTGACGCCGTCTCCGATCACTTCCTCCTCATTGACGATGATGTCTCCACTGTGTATGCCAATTCTGAGCGGGATGACCGGATCGGAACGTAAGGCTAGTTGGATCTCGATACCACACTTAACAGCATCAATGGCGCTTTGAAAAATACTCAGGGTGCCGTCGCCATAATACTGTAGGATTTTCCCTCGGTATTTTGGAGTAACGGAATCAAATATTTCGCGATGACGATTCCTGAATTGAAGGGCTTTTTGCTCATCCTGCTGCATCAAGGCCGTATATCCCTGAATGTCTGTAAACATGATCGCGGCCAGCCGGTGAGATTGGGTGGACAGCGGAGCCTGACTTTTATCAAAATCTCTTTTCTCGGCTTCTCCCGGCGGGTAGCCGTAATGATCTTTAAAACATTTGATAAAATATGACGGACTTTTGAACCCTACCTGATAAGAAATTTCAGAAACGGTTTCGGAGGTTTCTTGCAGCATTTTCATCGCCCTTTTCAGCCTCAGATCCCGGATGAATTGACTTACAGAGAGCTGCGTTTCTTTTTTCACCTTGCGCAAAAGACTGGATCGGCTCATACCTATTTCCTGAGCCAGTTCGGATACGCCAAACTGCTCATCGGACAGGTTTTCCTCGATCACTTCCGTAATCTTTTGAAGAAAATCATTTTCGGTGAAAGGGTCATCAGTCATGTCGGGAGTGATTGAGTGGGGATCGGGGAATCAGGCTTAAGATACGAAATAATATGATTTTGCATCATAATTTATACCGCTGCGCCATAGTTGATATCCTCGCCTCAAACTTGATATCCTTTGCCTGTTTATTGATTAGTGCTCCATTGAATTAAGTCTGACCTTTGGATTGGAAGAAAAAATTACAATTATGAAAAACAGAATTTATTTTTTGGACCACCTGCGCACCTTCGCCATTTTTCTCGTCGTGGTCGTACACGCAGGACTCGTATATGAATGGGTGCTGGATACCATGTGGATCGTCAGTGATCCTGTCAAGAACAACTCCATTGGTTTGATCCGGATGTATCTGGATCTCATCGTGATGTTTACGATCTTTTTTGTTTCGGGCTATTTTATTCCCCTTTCGGTAAAAAAGAAAAATACGCTTGATTTTCTGAAATCGAAGGTCAAAAGAATCTTATGGCCCTGGCTGCTGGCTGTATTTACCTTGATCCCGGCCTATAAGTTCATTTATTTGTATTCCAGGGGCTTGCCACAGGAAGAATGGTTCTCTTATTTTCACATCTTCCAGCGCGCCGATTCCAACCTTTGGCTGTTCTCTAACAACCCAAACCAGAACTGGCTGTGGTTTTTGCCTATACTATTCACGTTTCAACTGGTATATCTAGGTTTATCCAAGATCAAGATAACCTGGCCAAAGCTTTCAGTAAAAACAGGAGTGATACTGACCATAATAATAGGTATTATCTATGGTATGATCATATCCGGTGCAGGCCTAACCGGCTGGTACTACTCCGGGTTCCTGGAATTTCAGAGAGAACGCTTGCTCCCCTATTTTATGGTATTTCTCTTGGGAGCTTTATGTCAGAAGAAAAAAGTGTTTGAAGCTCCTAAGAATATGAAGCTGTACATTTGGGCAAATGTGGTGCTGACCTTTGCTTTGGGCATATTCACGGCGGTTGCTTTGAACTTGTTTTTCAACCTGATCGAACCAGGCAGAAACTACTTCTTCGTATCGGATTTTGTGGATAGAATAGTATATTATTTTACTGGACTGTTGTCGATGTTTAGTTTCCTGTATGTATTGATCCATGTTTTCCGCTTCAGTTTAAATAGAACGGGACCGTTAATGGAGGAATTGAACAGGAACTCTTATGGAGTGTACATTATTCATATGATCGTTTTGGGGGGGATTGCGCTTTGGATGTTGCCTTGGGCGATCCCGGCGATGCTGAAGTTTTTGATTTTAACGGTACTGACTTTTGTGGGGAGTAATTTATTGGTGTCGGGGTATCGCTTCCTAATGGCGAAAATTCGTACTAGGAATCATATGGATGTACCTGCTTCTGAATTTGCAAAAGGTTAAATAAACCTGTTTTTTTTGACACAGATTTTCACAGATCCCACAGGTTTTCGCGGTTTAGATAGGGAAGTAATTAAGATTGAACGATCAAACTGCGCGACGCTGCAAAATCTGCGTTTATCTGTGTCAAATAATTTTTAAACAGGAAAGTTTGTTACTTTACACCTGATAATTCTGATCAACAAAAGTGACAAAAACGGAGACATTCCTAATGTTATCACCGAAGGCAAAAAGAAACCTCTCTCGCATTATCCCATTCGGCATCATCTGGCTCCTGTCCGGGCTGGTATTTTTAGTCGTAGAAAGAGCGGCCAGGGGGGACTTCAATGGCCAGCCCTCCACAGGGATCGAAATGAACTGGCAGATCTTCGTTTTTGCCAGTTTGGCAATTACGGTAGTCGGCCTGTTAGTCGGTCTGATCGAAGTGGTGTACCTGAATAACGTTTTTTCCAAAAAGAGTTTGACTCAGAAAATCCTGTACAAGTTTCTGATTTATGCTGCGGTGATGTTTTTGATTATCCTCATTACCTATCCCATCGCTGCCGGCCTGGAAGACAATAGCTCTGTTTTTTCCCCAGAGGTTTGGAATAAGACGCTCAACTATCTGACTAGTCTATCCAATCTGAGCACACTACTACAGCTGTGGGTGGCACTGGGCCTGTCCTTGTTTTATTCGGAGATCAGCGAAAACATGGGGCATGCCGTCCTGCTCAATTTTTTTACCGGCAAATATCACCGGCCGAAGGAAGAGAACCGCATTTTCATGTTCCTCGATATGCGATCTTCCACTACCATTGCCGAACAGCTCGGCCATATCCGGTATTTTGAATTGCTCAAAGAATACTATTCTGATTTATCGGACGCCATCATCCAATATTCCGGCCAGGTGTACCAGTATGTCGGGGATGAGGTAATCGTATCCTGGACCTACGAGGCCGGCCTGCGCAACAACAACTGCCTCCGCTGCTTTTTTGCCATGAAAGAGGATCTGCAAAAACAAGCCGACCGCTACCATGAAAAATACGGCCTGCTACCTACCTTCAAGGCCGGCATTCACTTCGGCAAGGTTACGACTGGTGAGATCGGTGTGGTCAAAAAGGAGATCATTTTTACCGGTGATGTGCTCAATGCTACGGCTCGTATTCAGGGGCTTTGCAATACTTACGGCGTGGATCTGCTAATTTCTGCTGATTTGAAGGAGCATTTAAAGCTTGGGGAGGATATGGAATTTCGTTCTTTAGGGAAAAGTGAGTTGAGGGGGAAGAAGGAGGAAGTGGAGTTGTATACGATTGTGTGAAGAAAAGATGCTGTCCTGCTATTTTCTTCGCCAAGCAATCTTGGAATACTTAATTAAAAGGCCGATATTATTGAAACTTACCAGCTAAAGTATATTATGCAGGACGTCATCAACATTTTATTTTTTACCGGAACTATTGCGGGCGGATTGTTAATTCTCCTATTATTGATCTCCATCTTCGGAGGAATGGATATTGGAGGGGATGTCGATGTCGACGCTGGTGGCGATCTGGATGCCCATGGGGATACAGATGTCAGCGACGGCTCTTTAGGGGTTCTCAAAACACTGCTCACTTTTATTTCAGTAGGTGCCTTCACTGCCAGAGCTTTTTTAATGAATACTGCCTGGTCATGGACGATTGTGATCCTTACTTCCATAGTTGCGGGCGCGATTGCTGTTTTTTTACTTACCTGGTTCTTTCGATGGTTGTTAAAAAACCAGGAGGAGGGCAATTGGCATATTTGGCAGGCGGAGGGGAAAGTAGGGAGTGTTTACGTGCCAATTCCAGAGAAAGGGAAAGGAAGGATTATGGTTCAGATCGATGAAGCGGACCGGGAGATTGCTGCCCAAACGAAGGATGGAGAAGCTATTGGGACTCGTGAAAAAGTATTGGTATTGGAAGCTAAGGAAGACTATGTGATCGTCGTTCCCTATGGTCAGGAAACAAGTAAGAAAAATGAACAACAGATCTTAAATAAAAAATAAAAGCCATGATATTTCATCGATTCACTTTTCACACCCCCAAGCTACGGTTCCTGATTTTGGGATTTTTCATACTACTCTCGAGTCCACTCCTGGCTCAAGACGTGGGCATAATGGGTGAAGGGATGTCCTTTCTCTTGCCGGTTTTTTTCGTCATCGCTGTATTTTTGTTATTGCTTTGGTTTTTCATTTCCAGGTATCGGCGTTGTCCCTCAGATAAGATCCTGGTGATTTATGGAAAAACAGGCAAAGGAAGTGCGAATTGTATTCATGGTGGAGCTGCCTTTGTATGGCCGGTAATACAGGATTATCAATATCTCGACCTGCAACCGATGTCTATTGACGTAAACTTGCAGGATGCATTGTCCAAACAAAACATCCGGGTTTCGGTACCTGCTCAATTCACTGTGGCTATCGGTAATGATGCTAATTTGATGCGAGCTGCTGCAGAGCGCCTGCTGGGAATGCCTAAAGACTCGATCAGTTCCTTATCGCATGATATCATTATGGGGCAGATGCGCCTGGTGATCGCCAATATGGATATTGAAGAATTGAATTCTGATCGCGATAAGTTTGTCACTTCCGTTTATGAGCATGTTGGGGACGAACTCCACAAAATTGGCCTAACCCTGATCAACGTAAACGTAACAGATATACACGACGAATCCGGATATATCAAGGCATTAGGACAAGAAGCTGCTGCCAAAGCCATTAACGATGCTAAGGTAAAAGTAGCAAAGGAAGAGCGGACGGGGGCCATAGGCCAGGCAGAAGCAGACAAAGAGCGACGCACGCAGGTTGCTGCGGCCGATTCATCCGCTGAAATTGGTGAAAAAAATGCGATGGCAGATGCCATCAAAGGTAAAAACCTGGCTGATATTCAGATCGCCCTATCCGATACGGATCGTCGGCAGCAGGTAGCTGAAGCTAATAAAAATGCCGAAGTAACCGAGAAAACGGCCGAAGCAGAAGCCCAAAAAGCTGCTTACCTGGCTCAAAAAGAAGCAGAAGATGCCCGCAAAGAAAGGGAATTAGCTGCTCGCCGGGCTAACGAAGTAGTCCAATCTCAAATTGAAAAGGAAAAGACCATCATTGCGGCAGAAGCGGAAGCTGAACAAAAACGGAAAGTAGCTGAAGGGGAAGCTAAAGCAGTATTGGCGCGCTACGAAGCAGAAGCAGAGGGTATTCGCAAAGTATTGGATGCTCAGGCCGACGGTTTTCAGAAACTGGTACAAGCTGCTAATAATAATCCTCAGGCCGCAGTAGGTTTATTACTGGTTGATAAGATACCGGAGCTGGCTAAGATACAGGCCGAGGCCATTAAGAATATCAAATTCGATAAGGTAACGGTATTTGATGGTGGCGATGGCCAGGGGACGGCCGGCTTCCTGAGCGGCATCTTCAAATCTATTCCTGCCTTGAGCGATTTTATGAACCAGTCAGGATTAAACTTGCCGGAATACCTTGCCAGAAATGGAAGCGATGAGGCTCCTCTTGAGTTGCAAAAGAATGGCAATGGAGAACCGCAAAAAACTAAAAAAACGACAAAAGATAAAAAAGCGGCGAAACCCGAAGAAGGGGAAAAGGAATAGAAGGAAGGAAATAGAAGCCTGGGATAAAACCTATGGGATTCTACCACAACTGAATAACATATTACGTAAGTTAGAACGTGGAGATCTTGATAATGCAATCGTTAAATTGGAAGCTTTGCTGGAGCACTTAAATGAGTTGCTTACTGACCCGGATGGCCCTTTTTATGGAGATGAAGAAGCGGAGGCACTTCTTGAAGAGGTGATTGATGAGGTTGAAAATATTTACATGCATGGAACAGCCTGTACGGTTTTTAATGAAACAACTTATCTACAGATTATTTATTTTGATGAACCAGATTTTCCAGTTATTCTAAGGTACTGGACGATTGAACCGGTTATCACATATCATGATTTTTTAATTGAATGCGAGGAGGAGTTACTGGACCTGCCGGAGTGTGCATACGAGAAGTTGACTCCATATGATATCGACTGGATTATTGACGTTTTAGAGCCCTGTGAATAAATTTCAGAAACGCATGGGCAATATTCAAGTGCATTTTGGTAAAACAATTTTTCAAACTTGCATCCCTTCAGAAATCCCCTTATTTTTGTACACATGAGATATCAAAGAGCAAACATTATTATTAGCATTATTATTAACAGAATTGCGTAAAGCAAGCTGTGAAATGCTAATTTATTGCTCCCAAAAAGCTCTGGCAGATTACAGTTTGCCAGAGCTTTTTTGTTTGTTATCTTTGCGACTCTGAAATAACGACGGTAGGAGTTAAGGGCCACAGGCCCTTAACTCCTACATAAAAATATTTTTATAATGTACAAAGAACCTAAAGGGCTGAACCTTTCCGAAATAGACAAGGAAATCCTCCAATTTTGGGAAGAACACAAGATCTTCGAGAAGAGTGTTGAGCAACGAGATGCCGACAATGCCTACGTTTTTTATGAAGGACCTCCCTCCGCAAATGGTAAGCCGGGCATCCATCACGTAATGGCTCGTACCATCAAGGACATCTTCTGTCGTTTCCAGTCGATGAGTGGGAAAAGAGTGGAGCGCAAAGGGGGTTGGGATACGCACGGCCTGCCGATCGAGCTGAAGGTAGAAAGCGAGCTGGGTATTACGAAGGAAGATATCGGTAAGAAGATCAGTGTGGATGATTATAACAAAGCCTGCCGGGAGACGGTGATGCGTTATAAGGATCTTTGGGATGATATTACCCGCAAGATGGGGTACTGGGTCGACTTGGATGATCCGTATATCACGTACAAAAACAGCTACATCGAATCGGTCTGGTGGTTGCTCAAGCAGCTGTATGATAAGGACATGCTGTACAAGGGCTATACGATCCAGCCTTATTCGCCCGCTGCGGGTACGGGGCTGAGCTCGCACGAGCTTAATATGCCGGGCGCTTATAAAGACATCAAAGACGTTTCAGCAATTGCCCAGTTTAAGGTCAAAGGCACCGAGAATGAATACTTTCTGGCCTGGACAACCACGCCCTGGACACTGCCTTCCAATACCGCCCTGACCGTCGGCGCCAACATCGACTATGTCAAAGTGGATGGCTATAATCGGTACACGGGCGAGCGTACGCAGGTAATCCTGGCCAAGGACCGCATGGCCGCTTATTTCACTGAAGCCAATCCGGATCTGAAACCGGAAGAAGTAAAAGCTGGGAATAAGCCGATTCCCTATATCGCTATCGTGGCGGAAATGAAAGGAAGCGAACTGGAAGGCATGGAGTATGAGCAATTATTGCCTTATGTGGTACCGGAAAAACCGGCCTTTAAGGTGTTGGTAGGCGATTTCGTTACCACTGAGGATGGTACGGGGATCGTTCATACCGCTCCGACCTTTGGTGCGGATGACTTCCGGATCGCCCAGAAATATGACATCCCGCCATTGATGGTGAAGGACGAATTTGGCAATCCAGGACCTCTGGTGGATAAGCAAGGGCGTTTTGTGGAAGAGGTGACTGATTTTGCAGGCCGTTATGTGAAAGATTATGGTCAGGAGGAAGAGCGTTCGGTGGATGAAGACATCGTGATCAAATTGAAGCAAGAGAATAAACTGTTCCACTCCGAAAAATATGTTCACTCTTATCCGCACTGCTGGCGTACCGATCGGCCGGTACTGTACTATCCCTTGGATAGCTGGTTCATCAAAGCTTCGTCAGCCAAGGATCGTATGTTTGAACTGAACAAAACGATTAACTGGAAACCGGCTTCTACCGGAGAAGGGCGTTTCGGAAAGTGGCTGGAAAATCTACAGGACTGGAACCTTTCGCGCTCACGCTACTGGGGTATCCCGTTACCTATCTGGCGGACCGAGGATGGCCGCCAAGCGAAATGTATCGGCTCTGTGGAGGATCTGGGTAAAGAAATAGAAAAAGCCAATGCAGCACTTGGCCTTGACCAGACTGTTCCGGCTGACCTGCACCGCCCCTATATTGATGAGATCACACTGGTAGCGGATGACGGAACTCTAATGAAGCGGGAACTAGACCTGATAGATGTTTGGTTTGATAGTGGCTCTATGCCTTATGCACAGTGGCATTATCCTTTTGAAAATCAGGAGAAGTTTAAAAACTCTTTCCCTGCGGACTTTATCGCGGAAGGAGTGGATCAGACGCGCGGGTGGTTTTATACGCTGCATGCCATCGCTACCATGGTTTTTGATAGTGTAGCCTATAAAAATGTGGTGTCGAACGGTTTGGTGTTAGATAAGGACGGCCGCAAAATGTCGAAGCGTCTCGGTAATGCCGTGGATCCTTTTGAAACCATTAAAAATTACGGAGCGGATGCCACTCGCTGGTACATGATCTCGAATGCGCAGCCCTGGGACAACCTCAAGTTTGACCTTGATGGGATTGACGAGGTACGCCGGAAATTTTTCGGTACTTTATACAACACCTATTCCTTCTTTGCCTTATATGCCAATATTGATAAGTTCGAATACAAGGAAGCGGAAGTGCCCTTGGATCAGCGCCCGGAAATCGATCGCTGGATCATTTCGCTGCTGAACACCTTGGTGAAAGAGGTAGGGGCCGAATACGCTAATTATGAACCGACGAATGCGACCCGCAAGGTCATGAATTTTGTAGATGCGCACCTAAGTAATTGGTACGTACGCCTGTGCCGCCGTCGTTTCTGGAGAGGAGATTACACTGAAGATAAAATTGCCGCATACCAGACGCTGTACACTTGCTTGTCAACCATCGCCAAACTGATGGCGCCGGTTTCGCCATTCTTCTCTGATTGGCTTTACCGCAATTTGAATGAAGCGACGGCCAAGGAAAACCATGAATCCGTTCACCTGGCTGACTTTCCAAAAGCAGACGAGGCCCTGATCGACAAGGCCCTGGAACAGCGGATGGATTATGCGCAGCGCATTTCTTCACTGGTGTTGTCTTTAAGGAAAAAGGAGAGAATGCGGGTTCGTCAGCCTTTACAGAAAATCTTGTTACCTGTGCTGGATGAGGATTTCCAAAAGCAGGTTGAAGGAGTAAAAGATTTGGTGTTGGCGGAGGTGAACATCAAGGAGATCGAATATCTCTCTGACACGACCGGTATTTTGAAAAAGCGGATCAAGCCGAATTTCAAAACACTGGGGCGTCGTTTAGGTAAGAATATGAAGGCCGCCGCCCAAATCATCGGGAAGATGGGGCAGGAGGACATCGCCCAGATCGAGAGTACCAACAGCTATCAGCTGAGCATCAATGGTGACACCTATGAGTTGACTGTTGATGATTTCGAGATCACTACCGATGATATTCCCGGCTGGCAGGTAGCGAACGATGGCCCCTTGACGGTAGCTCTGGACGTGACCATTACCGATGAGTTGCTGGCAGAGGGTATGGCCCGGGAGTTGGTGAACCGCATCCAAAACATCCGCAAGAGCAAAGACTTCAATGTGACGGATAACATCAGCGTTCAGCTGGAACGGCACGCTGAGGTCACTCCCGCAGTGGAGCAGTTTGGAGATTACATCAAAGCTGAAACGCTGGCTACCAGTCTGGAGTTGGTAGATACAGTAGAGAATGGAGAAGAGCTGGAACTGCCGGATGAAGTAAAGGTGAATATTAAAGTGAAGCAGCTGACTTAATCTGCTTTTCCATCATAATTGGAGGCGCCCTTTTCTGTGAATGTAGAAAAGGGCGTTTTTTATGCGTTATACTTTAGTACAGGCCAAAACCTGCCAAAACCGGACAAAACCGGACAAAGTCGGACAAGGGGCTTGCATCCAAATAAAATTTTGTGAATCTTGCGTTAGTCACCTGGTGACTTGGAGTCACCAGGTGACTAACGCAAGATTTTCCCACTCCAAAAAAACTCGACTCCACCCCAATATTATTCCCTTACCAATTTATGCTCCAGCAAATCCTCAAATGCGATATATTCCAATGCCTTCTCATGAGTTGCTTCCAGGATAACCGTTGGCGCTACGCCTGCTTCGAAGGCTTCTTGCCAGCGCATGGCGCAGAGGCACCATTGATCGCCGGGTTGGAGGCCGGGAAACTGGTATTCCGGGATAGGAGTGCTCAGGTCATTGCCTCTGGATTTAGAGAATGCCAGGAATTCGGCAGTCATAATGGCGCAGACGACATGCCGGCCAGTGTCCTGTGGTCCGGTATGGCAATATCCATCTCGGTAGAAGCCCGTCATGGGGTCCTTACAACAAGATTGCAATTCGGTTTGGAGTACGTTTTTTGCTTTTTCCATATTGGTTGATTAGTGCTTTGTAACCAAAGTTAGTGAATATATGTAGAGCAGCGCTAACGCCGCTCTACATATATTCACTAACTTTTATTACACCGTATTAAGCTGTAAAAAAAGCTGCATAAAAATCTGATTTTTTATAAATTGCCGGCCGAATGTTGGCTGGTGGATAATTTTCCATTCAATAAATCGACATATCCTTCATCACCCTAATATCAAGCAAATTTGATCCAATTGTTCATGAAAAGATACGTTTTACTTTAGTCTATACTGTAATGCATCCCTTTTTTATGAAACCCGAGTCTGTCAAACAGAGTACATTAAAATAAATGTAGGCCGTGTATAGAAATAATAATCCAAAAAACTATAGACAAATGAAGGACATGACCTGCCTGGTTACCGGCGCCAATTCAGGCCTCGGGTTGGCTATGGCTAAGGAGTTGGCAAGGACGGGAGCGACCGTAGTAATGTTATGCCGCAACAAGGAAAGAGGCCGAAAAGCGAGGGTCGAGATCATTTCTTCCAGTAATAACCCCAATGTGGACCTCATGACAGCCGACCTTTCTTCAATAGATGAGGTTAAAGCTTTTGCGCGTGAATTTCAAGCTCGATATGGAACCTTGCACATACTAGCCAATATGGCAGGAATAAACTATCCCAAAAGAGGAATTTCTGCGGATGGCCTGGAAATTAACTTTGCCACTAACATTCTCGGCCCATTTGTTTTGACAGAGTTGTTACTGGACCTAATGATCCATTCTGAACCTTCCACTATAATTAACATCTCCGGAGAAGCACATCGTACCGGACAGATTTACTTCGATGATCTTCAACTAAAAAAGAAACCCACACTTAGCTCATCTCAGGGCCAGGCTGCTTTGGCTCGGGTCATGTGGACACTTGAGTTGTCACGCAGGCTCGAAAGAACAGGAGTGACAGCTAATACATTCTGCCCCGGCCGGAGTCGGACCAATCGGCATCGGCATTTTATATTGCCGATTAGATGGGGCT
>JAUIKE010000068.1 GCA_030430845.1 Bacteroidia bacterium
GTTTCGGTAGTTCAAAACTAAAAGTATAATCCGCCTGAAAACTAGGACCTTCCGTAGGTTGATCGGCAAACATGCCGGAAGGGATATCCACCGAAACTTTGGTACTACCGGTTGTTTGACTCAAATGCTTCAGGAGTTCCCCCCAGTATCCTTCTACAGGCCGGTTCAGGCCTGAACCAAAAACCGCCTCAATGAGGATCGGATTACCAGATAAATTGGGGAGAGGAGCTCCTTTTGTGAGTTTTTCTATGAGGATGGTATCTTTTTTAGGTAATCGATCCAGGTTGATGTTGTAATCTTCTGAGGTATTAGAACTGATCTGACAAAGCACAACTTTGACTTCATAGCCTTTGTGATGCAGCATCCGGGCAATGGCCAGTCCGTCTCCACCGTTATTGCCGGGTCCGCAAAAAACGACCACGGGCACGACGGCTTCCTGAAACTGTTCTACAAACCACTTTACGAAGGTTGCAGAGGCCCGCTCCATCAGATCAATAGAGGTGATGGGTTCGTTTTGGATGGTGTAGGCATCTAATTGTCGTGTTTGTTCAGCTGTAATGATTTTCATATGGCTTAATTTAATACAATCCTGCCAGCGTAGCCAAATATGTTTGTGCATTTTTCGTAATTGGGGGACACTGATTTTCACTGTTGGGAGGGACACAGCCCTGCGGTTGGGACGGAACTTGCTCGCGGCCCGTACGGGCCGCGAGCAGTTGAACCGTACAGGTTCGACCGCTCCTAACTATTTTCATAATTGCAATCCAGCTCAAAAAAACCTGCCCCCGGCCCTGAACTCTGAACTCTGCACCCTGAACCCCGAACCTTGAACTTTTCTGTTTCAACATTGCAAAGAAAATTACATCTGAGTAAAAAATAAAAAAAGAAAGAAACAAAATAGTTTTCTCGAAAAACTTGATTGTTTTAACTAAATCCCGTTAATTTGCTTATGTATCAGAAAATCAACTGGATATGAAAAAGCAAGCCGGACATCGTCAATATAATTTTCCCGATGCAGATCTGTACCTTCAATGCATGGAACGCATTCGCACTGCCCATCGTGACGCTCAGTATTTTGAACAATACGGCTATGATAAAGAGCGCTTGAAGAAGTTTATGGCCTTGTGTGAAAAATTCAGAGCTCTGCCGGATGATGATGAGTTGTTGGGAGATCAGATGGTAACCACAGAGAAAAAATATACGGCCGCCGAAAATCTAAAAACGGCCATCCGCAGTCTGATGACACGGGTAGCGATGAAATACAGCAACCGCAGTGGCCGATACCGGAAGTTTGGGACTGCCAAGATGGGAGATATGACAGATGCCCAATTACTGTTCTGTGGTCGCCGGGTAGCCCGAGTAGCTCGACAACAGATTGATTTCCTGGCAGAGGTAGGAGTCAACGAAAATGTCATCAAAAGAGTCACAGATGCCTGCAAAGACTTTGAAACGGCGCTGAACATACAACAGGATAAGGTAGCCGACCGGGACATTTCCGTAGAGCGACGTGTGGAGCAGGGCAACAAACTCTACCAGGAGCTAATCGTTCTGTGCAATATTGGAAAGGATATCTGGGCAGAAAAAGATCCGGTGAAATACGAAAGTTACACCATCTACGAGAGTAATAACGATCAAAAAATCGCTAGAAAGGAAAAGCTGGCCAAAGAGAATAGTGAAAAAAGCGAATAAATTTAGGAATCTACCCAACCCTTTTTACTTACCCTACGGTCTATTATAAATATTGAGATTGTTTGAAAAACTGACGGCCGTCAGTTTTTCAAACAATCTCATACATGCGAACTTACATCCAATTAAACTTATTTAACATCTATGAACAAACCAAATGTTTTCATCCTACTGATAGCCCTTCTAAGCTTTTCCCTCCTGCAGTGCGAAAATGGAGACAAAGCAGAAAAGTCGAATAATCCCTACTCGGGCGAATGGGAATTGCTGTCCATCTCAGGAGGTTTTGCAGGGAATGGATATCCGCCTGATTTCTCTATTCTTTTTCTGGGCAACGATGCTTCTTACTGGATCGGTGATAGTAATACCAAAATAGCCGAGGGGACTTATGAGGTATTCAAAAAAGGAGAAGAGGATTGGGTACGATTTGATTCCTCCGATGACGGTCAAAACCAACACGTTTTCGAAACTCAGGAAAAAATGATCGGATTCAGCATTGAAGGGACATTGGTCCTTGCTGAACCTTGTTGTGATCTATACCAGTATGAGTTTAAAAAGCTAAAAGACGATGACAGGTAAAAAAAAGGGGAAGCGGCCGGTGGCCGCTTCCCTTTTTCATTTTTTTTCTTCAAACTTAAGAGAAACAGAATTCAGACAATACCTCAAACCTGTCGGTTCCGGGCCATCCGGAAATACATGCCCCAGGTGACCGTCACATCTTGCGCAAACTACCTCTACCCTATTCATTCCATAGGAGGTGTCATTTTCTTCTTTCACATTACCAGTTATGATGGGCTCATAAAAACTCGGCCAACCCGTACCGGAGCGATACTTGGTGGTTGAACTGAACAGAGGAGCTCCACAACCGGCACAATAGTAAATACCTTTCTTTTTATTATCCCAGTATTCTCCTGTGAAAGCACGCTCTGTACCTTTTTCGCGCAACACCTTGAAAGCAAGCGGGCTAAGTTCCGCTTTCCATTCCGACTTGGTTTTTTCGACATGCTCCAGGGTATCTCCCTCTAAGCTTAAAACAGGGCCGCTTACAGCTCTGGCCTCATAGCCAGGTTGAGCTTGATTGCAGGACATAAATGCAAACATGGCCAGCATTAAAGAAAACAATCTAAACATCATTACTTTTTTTGAGTGAATTGAAGTTGTTTACTGAACTGATTTAAACAACTTCATAGTAAGTTTTTTAAAAAACAGAAGACGTCTTGAGTAAGACGTATGTTCAGTATTCAAAAACTTATCTGCGTTTTTTACTCCTTATCTTCGGCTGGTTCCATTCCTCCTTTTGAGCGAATTCTACGATGTTCCGTATAAAGGCCATCATCCCCAGAAAAACCATGTAACCGATGGTCACCACAATATATATCCACCAGTAAGACCCAGCCTCGGAAAGGGTTTTATGGGAAAAAAGATAGGCGAGAACCCCGGAAAGGAAAGCGACTCCCAGGAAGCTATAGATCGATCGCCCCCAATATTTAACCATGTTTTTTGTTGACAGAGAAAAAACGCTGTTAAACAAGGCAAAACAAAGCAGTAAGGAGCAAGCCGTCATCCAGGGAAAGCGCTCTGACACTTCTATCAATCCGGTCAATTTGACTATCTCAGATCCAATTATTACCAAAAGAACCCCGACGAGGGTCATGATGGCCTGAAAAATAGGATTTTGTGCTTTATCCAGAAATGTTTGATTACTGATCATACCTTATGAAATGAAGATAGTGGGTACAATGTTCAAATAAAAATTACTGATTTTCGATGATCTCCCCAAATAAGTCGTACTCGGTGGCATCCACGATTTTAACCATGGCAAAATCTCCGATACGAGCATATTGTTTTTCTGCATTAATTAAAACCTCATTATCCACTTCGGGAGAATCCGCTTCGGTACGTCCAACAAAATAAGCTCCTTCTTTTCTGTCAAAAAGCACTTTTTCGATTTCCCCTATTTTATCCAGGTTTTTGCGGTAAGAAATCTCTTGCTGTATTTCCATGATCCGGTTGGCTCGATCCGCTTTGACGTCGGCCGGTACATCATCTTCCAGTTCGTAAGCGATGGTATCTTCCTCATGGGAATATTGAAACACTCCCAGACGATCAAACTCCATCTCACGTACAAAATCACACAGCTCTTCAAACTCCTCTTCCGTCTCTCCAGGGAAGCCCACCAGCATCGTAGTTCGGATGGCAATACCCGGAACTTTTTTCCTGGCCTCCCGAATAAGAGCCGTAGTTTCTGCACGCGTAATCTGCCTTCTCATGCGTTCAAGTACCGAGTCGCTGGCATGCTGAAGCGGAATATCCAGGTAGTTGCAGACCTCCTTCCGCTCAGCCATTACGTCAAATACTTCCATGGGGAATTTGGAAGGGTATGCATAATGCAGTCGTATCCACTCAATGCCATCCACATCGGCCAGGGCATGCAGTAAGCGCGGAAGCGCTCTTTCTTTATAAATATCCAGTCCGTAGTAGGTCAGCTCCTGAGCGATCAACATTAACTCTTTCACTCCTCTTTTTGCCAGGCTCTGAGCCTCCTTCACCAATTCTTCTATTGTCTTGGAAATATGTTTTCCTCTCATCAATGGAATGGCACAAAAGGAACAGGTACGGTTACATCCCTCTGATATTTTTAGATATGCATAATGAAAAGGGGTCATGATCACCCGTTCTCCTATCAACTCATGCTTGTAATCGGCATTCAGACGAGACAGCAAGGCCGGTAGTTCTAATGTACCGAAGTAAGCATCCACCTCGGGAATTTCCTGCTCCAGGTCGTCCTTGTAGCGCTGTGACAGACAGCCCGTCACATATAACTTCTCGATATTCCCCTGCTTTTTCTCTTCCGCATATTCCAAAATCGTGTTAACCGACTCTTCTTTCGCCAGATCAATGAACCCACAGGTATTGACAATAATGATGTTGGCATCTTCATCATTGCTGTCGTGCACCACTTCATAATCATTTCCTCTAAGCTGTGTGATCATGTTCTCCGAATCGACTAAATTCTTGGAGCATCCCAGCGTAATCACATTAACCTTGTCCTGCTTGATTGTTTTTGTCTTCATATATAAAAAACAGCTTAACTGCTTTATTTTTAAATAGTCTGCAAAAATAGGAAAAAGTTTGGGGTTCTAGGTTCAGAACCCTAAACTCAAAAACAACAAGCTCACCTAAAAAACGTTTAAGCAAAAAAACAATTTAAGATGACCAGGATATTTGCCCCTTTGTTTTTTCTTTTTCTCACTTCTTTCGCCACTGCCCAAATCGGCCTCAATGGTCGTTATGTGCTGAATGATGCAGAAAATTGGACCGTCCCTCAGGTCGATGGCAGCGCATCTCCCGATCTGCTGGGAAAAGGATTTGCGGTAGGCATTGATTATTGGTTTCGCTTCAAGGATGTCCGGATCGAATTTCTGCCTGAACTGAACTACGCTCAATACAAAACCACTATTGCCAGACAAAATATCGAAACGGAAGCAAAAATGTATAGTCTTCTCTTCAACACGAACATTTATTTCCTCGATATGTCGGGCGATTGTTTATGCCCTACCTTCTATCAGGAAGGCCCGACCCTTCAAAAAGGACTTCACCTCCAAATTTCTCCCGGTCTTCATTATTTTGACGGAAGCATTATTGGAGCGAATGACTCGGCCAACTCATCTTCTCTCACATATAGCATTGGTGCAGGACTTGGCTTCGATCTCGGTTTTTCTAAATACCTGACCATTACGCCGATAGCCGGCATAAGATATTTCCCCGGTATAAAATGGGAAGCCATAACGGAGTTTTACCCGGAAGACGGCCTCATATCCGTAGCAGAAGAATCCTCTTTGCTTCAATATTCTGCCGGTATCCGGATTGGCTTGAGGTTTGGGGAGTAAAGCTCCTCTCTCAAGACTCGTAAGAAACACCGACTTAAATCATTGAAAAACAATTAATTACAAACAGAACTTTCCTTTCTAAGATTCGTAAGACTATATTAATTTAATTTTCTATTCATTTGTAGCCCGCTTACATTTGAATAATACCGTATTTTATAAGAAAAATCTATAGGGAGAAAGGAGCAAATTAGAGCATAAATTCCCCGCAAGGCGGGGAATTTATGCTCTAATTTGCTCCTTTATAAACTTAATTAACAGCTATTATCCATCAATAAAGAACCATCGGTATTTTCATGAGTCAAGAACTGAACAAATACAGTCGCCGTCTCACCCAAGATGAGACGCAGCCCGCCGCACAGGCTATGCTTTACGGCATCGGGCTTACGGAAGAAGACATGAACAAAGCACAGATCGGCATTGCCAGCACCGGCTGGGAAGGCAATACCTGTAATATGCACCTCAATCAATTAGCTAAGTGGGTAAAGCAGGGAACGAATGATCAAGAGGACCTGATCGGGCTCATTTTTCATACTATTGGCGTCAGTGACGGAATATCTATGGGGACATCCGGGATGCGTTATTCCCTGCCATCCAGAGACCTCATTGCCGACTCGATTGAAACGGTCGTTTCGGCACAATGGTATGACGGAGTTGCGGCAGTCGTTGGTTGTGATAAAAACATGCCTGGGGCAATGATCGCCCTGGGGCGTCTAAACCGTCCCTCCATTCTTGTCTACGGCGGCACCATTAGCCCGGGCTGTTATGCGGACAAAACGCTGGACATCGTCTCTGCTTTTGAAGCTTTAGGACAAAAAAATGCCGGAACCATTGACCAGGACTTTTTCAAAGGAGTAGTCAAACATGCTTGTCCCGGTCCAGGTGCCTGCGGAGGCATGTACACGGCCAATACCATGGCTTCGGCCATAGAAGCACTGGGCATGAGCCTCCCCTACAACTCTTCTATTCCGGCCAATACGCCTGAGAAAAAGGCCGAATGCCTGCGCGTCGGAAAAGCCCTGCGTCATTTATTGGCGGAGGACATCAAGCCCTCCGATATCATGACGAGGAAGTCTTATGAAAATGCCGTGACTGTTGTAATGGCCTTAGGGGGGTCCACCAATGCGGTTCTGCATCTCATTGCCATGGCCAAGTCGGTCGGTATTCCTCTAAGTATTGATGACTTCCAGACCATTAGTGATAAAACCCCTTTTATTGCAGATCTCAAGCCTAGCGGTAAGTATGTGATGGAAGACTTGTATCGGATAGGCGGTGTGCCGGCAGTTATGAAGCTGCTCTTGGAAAAGGGATACCTCCATGGAGACTGTCTGACTGTAACCGGAAAAACACTGGCGGAAAACCTCGAAGAAGTTGAACCTCTGACTCCCGGTCAAAAGATCATTACTTCTTTTGAGAATCCCATTAAAGAAAGTGGTCATATACAGATTTTGTACGGGAACCTGGCCTCAGGGGGGTCTGTAGCTAAAATTACAGGTAAAGAAGGGACAGAATTCACTGGGAAAGCCAGGGTTTTTGATGGAGAAGATGCCGCCAATGTGGCGATCAATAATCAGCAGATTAAACCGGGCGAAGTAGTGGTTATCAGATACTGCGGCCCAAAAGGAGCACCAGGAATGCCGGAAATGCTCAAGCCAACCTCCGCCATTATGGGACAGGGGCTGGGCAAGGATGTAGCTCTCATCACCGATGGCCGTTTTTCGGGTGGCACCCATGGTTTCGTGGTCGGCCATATAACACCGGAAGCACAGGCCGGCGGTGCCATTGGCCTGGTAGAGGATGGAGACACCATCGTCATTGATGCCGTCAATAATAAATTAGAACTAAAAATATCCGGTGAAGAACTGGCCAGAAGGCGGTCCGAATGGAACGTTCGTCAGCCAAGCTATCAAAGTGGATTATTAAAAAAATATGCGAAAACGGTTTCTTCCGCAAGCGAAGGATGCGTAACAGATGAATTTTAAACTATCGAATCATGATCAGCAAAGTAGACCAATCCAAGGTAGAGGCAGACAATAAAAAGGTGGAAAGATTAAGTGGTGCAGAGGCTATCCTTCGCTGCCTAATTGCAGAAGGCGTTGATACTATTTTTGGCTATCCGGGCGGTGCTATTATGCCCGTTTACGATGCCCTTTATCATTACGCAGATCAATTGCAACACATCCTTCCTCGTCACGAGCAAGGGGCTATTCACGCCGCTCAGGGTTATGCGCGGGTGAGCCGGAAAACAGGAGTTTGCATGGCCACCTCAGGCCCGGGTGCCACCAATCTGATCACCGGCCTGGGAGATGCTATTTTGGACTCTACTCCCTTGGTTTGTATTACCGGCCAGGTATTCAAACACCTGTTGGGTTCCGATGCTTTCCAGGAAATGGACGTGATCAATTGTACCATGCCCGTCACTAAATGGAATTATCAGGTCACCTCCGCAGCGGAAATTCCGGAAATCTTTGCTAAAGCATTCTTTATCGCCAATTCCGGACGGCCCGGCCCCGTGGTCATTGATATTACCAAAAATGCGCAGATCGAGGAGTTAGACTTTGAATATAAGGGCAAGCCTACGATCCGTTCGTATCATCCTTTTCCCAAACCTTCTCAGGAAATACTGGAAGAAGCGGCTGAACTGATCAACCACGCCAAAAAGCCCATGATCCTGGCAGGACACGGCATCCAAATAGCCCACGCTCAGGATGAGTTCAAAGCTTTTGTCGAAAAAACAGGCATTCCCCTTGGGTGCACCATACACGGACTTTCCTCCATTCCTTCCGATCATCCACTTCATATGGGGATGCTGGGAATGCATGGGAACTACGCCACCAACGTTATGCAAAACCGTTGCGATGTGCTGATTGCGATCGGCATGCGTTTTGATGATCGCGTAACGGGCAAACTGAGTAAATATGCCAAACAAGCCAAGGTCATTCATATTGAAATAGACCCTTCCGAAATCAATAAAAACGTGTTTGCTCACGTGCCGGTGCTCTCTGATGCCAAATTAGCACTCAAACAACTGATTCCCTTGGTGAAAGAAAAAAGCTATCCAAACTGGGTTGCAGAATTCAGAGCCCTGGAAAAAATCGAGTATGAAAAAGTAATATCTAAAGATATGCAACCCGACGAAACCAACCAGATCAAAATGGGTATGGCCGTCAAAGAAGTTTCTGATCAGACTAAGGGGCACGCTATTGTTGCCACCGATGTCGGTCAGCATCAAATGGTTGCCGCCAGATATTACAACTTTCTGAGTACCAACCAGTGGGTGTCTTCCGGCGGAGCCGGTACGATGGGATTTGGTCTTCCGGCGGCTTTCGGAGCCAAAAAGGCACATCCCGACCGTGAAGTAGTTGCATTTATCGGTGACGGCGGCTTCCAAATGACCTTGCAAGAACTGGGTATGTGTGCACAATGGAATGTTGGTGTGAAAATCGTGATTTTGGACAATACCTTCCTTGGAATGGTCCGCCAGTGGCAACAATTATTCTTTGACAGAAGATATTCCTCTGTAGCACTGCAAAATCCCGACTTCATCAAAATTGCAGAAGGATTTGGTGTGCCTGGTAAGAAAATTTCCAAACCTGAGGAGCTAAAAGGAGCTGTCAGCGAAATGCTGGCACATGAGGGTCCCTATTTGCTGCATATTATGGTAGAGAAAGAAGAAAATATTTTCCCAATGGTTCCTTCCGGATACGCAGTGGATGAAATCGTTCTGGAAAAATCTCAAACTGAAAAGTAATGAAAAAAGAATTCACCATTACGGTTTTTACCGAAAATGAAACCGGCCTGGTATCCAGAGTGGTTTCTGTGTTTACACGCCGCCATATCAATATTGACAGCCTAACAACTTCCGAGTCTTCCATAAAAGGCATTCATCGTTTTACTATTGTTGTTCACGTTGAAGAAAATATGGTCAGAAAACTAGTGGCGCAGCTGGAAAAGCAGATTGACGTACTGAAGGCCTTCTATTACGAAAACGATGAAATCGTCTTTCAGGAAATAGCGCTGTATAAAGTCCCCACCCATGTTTTTTCCAACAGTAATCGAGTGGAAGAATTGATCCGCTCTCACAATGCTAGAATTCTGGCCATCGAACCGGAATATACGGTCATTGAAAAAACCGGGCATAAAGAAGAAACGGAGCAACTGCTGCACGAATTAGAGGAGATTGGTATCTATGAGTTTGTTCGTTCCGGTCGGGTAGCCATTGTTCGTCCTATGGAACGCCTGAATAAGCACCTCCAGGAAGTTGAAAAGGCTTGGGAAGAAACTGAAGGCCATCAAATCCATTAATTACAAATTTGATTTTCCCTAATGTTTGTATTATTAAATTTTAATCCTTAATATTGTATGGGTTAAGGCTAAATTCGTATTTGATGATAATTCCTTTTCGTTTCAATGCGAATTTAGTCTTTTCCGCTCAGAAAAATTGAACACCTCATCTTGCTTTTAACTTTTCGTCATGCCTAAATTTCAACACACGATTTAGGAACGAGAGCATCCACATCCAGTCCATAGCCTCAAACTTTAAAAAATTAGTATTATGAATTTCCTAAGATCACTGGTAGTGATGTTTGGATTCATGGGTTGTTTAACCGGATTGAATTTTCTTAATGCCCAGCCAAACATTTTAATCGTTGTTGCTGATGACGTTGGTATTGACCCTATTGCCTCTTATGGAGTTGGGAGTGATCCAGCCAATACCCCCGAACTCAATTCGCTGGCCAGTAATGGCATTCGCTTCAATAACGCTTGGACCAAACCTGCCTGTAGCCCAACCAGGGCTTCCATATTATCTGGAAAATACGGTAATAAAACAGGGGTTGTCAGTGTCGGCAATATTCTTCCGCTAAGTGAAGTAACTTTGTTTGAACAGGTTGAAAGCATCAACCCCTCCTATGCAAAAGGGGCTTTCGGAAAATGGCATATCGGAGGTACCAATGTTAATCACCCTAACCAACAAGGAGTTGACCATTATGTTGGCTTTATAGGTGGAGCTGTTACCAATTACTTTAGTTGGCCAAGAGTCGAAAATGGAAGTTCATCTACCTCCAATGAATATGTCACTTCTCATATTACCGATGAAGCCATTGAATGGATTGGTAATCAAACTGGGCCTTGGTTGGCTTGGGTGGCACACGGTGCAGCACATAGTCCTTTTCACCTTCCTCCTGAATCACTTTACACCCGCACTAATACTTCTACTACCAGAGACCAGTATCTCTGCATGGTTGAATCGATAGACCATGAGTTTGGTCGGCTTTATAACTCCCTTACTCCGGAAGAAAAAGAAAATACCCTGGTAATATTTATCGGTGATAATGGAACCCCGGCACAGGTTATCCAGGGATACCCCTCTGGTCAAACTAAAGCAACTGTTTATGAAGGAGGCGTAAGAGTGCCAATGATCGCCGCCGGCTATGGAGTTGATAGGATCAATGTTACTGAAGATGCCATGATAGGAGCTGTTGATATTTATGCGACGGTTATGGAACTTTTAGGCAATGACCTGCCAGGAGGAATTTATAATAGCTTTAGCTTTCTGGAGCTGCTTTCTGACTCTAATGCCCCAAAAAGGCCTTACAACTTCACGGAATACCAGGGTACTCAGTATGCCATGAGAAATGAGCAATATAAGCTTTTACAATTTGCCAACGGCTCCACTGCCTTCTATGATCTGCTGGCAGACCCTCTGGAAACTAATAATTTATTGCCAGGTGGCCTTACGCCCGAACAGCAGGACATTTATGATGAGTTAGAAGCTGAAATTGATAATACAGTTGGCTCCAATGCCTGGTCTTGTAATGACGGCATCCAAAATGGTGATGAAACAGGCATCGATTGCGGAGGTTCTTGCGGCCCTTGTGGAGAAGAAGATATAGAGGCCCCCTCCGTCCCTGGTAATCTGACGGCTTCCAATACCAACTCGACCTCCACACAGCTGTCCTGGACCGCTTCCACCGACAATGTGGGAGTGACCGCTTATCGAGTCTATGTCGATGGCAATCTCGATGGTACTACGGCCAGCCTTACGTACATGGTCACTGGCCTCAACCCCGCTACGACCTACAACATTCAGGTCACCGCCATCGATGCGGCCGGTAATGAATCCAACCCGGCCGCCACTAATGTCACTACTCTCAGTAGTCCCGACACCCAAGCTCCTTCCCCCCCCGGCAACCTGACGGCCGGCAATACTACACAAGTCTCCAGCCAACTGTCCTGGACAGCCGCTACCGATAATGTGGGGGTGACCGCTTACCGGGTTTATGTAGACGGCAACCTCGATGGTTCTACAGCCGGTCTTAACTATGCGGTCACAGGCCTGACACCCGCCACCACCTACAACCTACAGGTAACAGCCGTTGATGCGGCCGGTAATGAATCCGATCCGGCCGCCGTCAATGTCACCACCCTCGCTGCCGGCCCTCCTTATTGTGAGGCGGCCGGAAGCAACGCCTCCTCCGAATGGATCGAATCGATCAGTATTGGAGCTTTTAGTAATTCCTCCGGTAATAATGGCGGTTATGCCAACTTTACCGGCCAGGTCATCAGTCTTACTGCCGGACAAGCCTACAACCTTTCCCTTGCTCCAGGTTTTGCCGGCACCCAATATCCCGAATACTGGAGGATCTGGATCGACTTCAATGCCGACGGCGATTTCTCTGATAGCGGAGAACAGGTCTTTGATTCCAATGTCCCTTCTACGGCTGCCGTCAATGGAACGATCAATATCCCTGCAACAGCCGAGGGCTTCACCCGACTCAGGGTTGCCATGAGATGGAATACTGCGCCTCAGCCTTGCGGCTCCTTCAATTACGGAGAAGTCGAGGATTACTCCGTCTCCTTTAGCGGTAGCAGCCCGGATACCCAGCCGCCCACAACTCCCGGCAATTTGACAGCCTCTAATACCTCCACCACTTCTACCCAGCTATCCTGGACCGCTTCCACCGATAATATAGGCGTGACCGCATACCGAATCTATGTCGACGGTAACCTCAATGCGACCACCGCCGGCCTCAACTACACCCTCACAGGCCTGATGGCTGCCACTACCTACAACCTCCAGGTAACAGCCGTTGATGCCGCCGGTAATGAATCCGACCCGGCCGCCATCAATGTCACCACCTTGAGCAGTCCCGATACTCAGCCACCCTCCGTCCCCGGCAATCTGACGGCGTCCAACACCACCTCGACCGCTACTCAGCTGTCCTGGACCGCTTCTACCGACAATGTCGGCGTAGCCGCATACCGCATCTATGTCGACGGTAACCTCAATGCGACCACCGCCGGCCTCAACTACACCCTCACAGGCCTGACACCCGCCACCACCTACAACCTCCAGGTAACGGCCGTTGATGCCGCCGGTAATGAATCCGATCCGGCCGCCGTCAATGTCACCACCGAGAGTGGCAGCCCCGTCAACTACTGTACCGCAGTCGGCAACAACGCTTCCTTTGAATGGATACAAACCGTAGCCATTGGGGCCTTTACCAACACCTCCGGTAATAATGGCGGCTATGCTGACTTCACCGCACAAACCATCAATATCGATGCCGGTCAGTCTTACAACCTCAGCCTCTCTCCCGGATATGCCGGCACCCAGTATCCCGAATACTGGAGGATCTGGATCGACTTCAATGCCGATGGCGATTTCACCGATGCCGGTGAGCAGGTCTTCGACTCCAATGGCGCTTCCAGTCAAACCATCAATGCAAGCCTGACCATCCCCGGCAGTGCAGCCGGCAGCACCCGACTCAGGGTTGCCATGAGATGGAATACTGCACCTCAGCCTTGCGGCTCCTTCAATTACGGAGAAGTCGAGGATTACTCCGTCTCCTTTAGCGGTAGCAGCCCGGATACCCAGCCGCCCACAACTCCCGGTAATTTGACAGCCTCTAATACCTCCACCACTTCTACCCAGCTGTCCTGGACCGCCTCTACCGACAATGTCGGTGTAACCGCATACCGGGTTTATGTCGACGGCAACCTCAATGGGACCACGGCCGGCCTCAACTACACCCTCACAGGCCTGACACCCGCCACTACCTACAACCTCCAGGTAACAGCCGTTGATGCCGCCGGTAATGAATCTGACCCGGCCGCTGTCAACGTCACCACCTTGAGCAGTCCCGATACTCAGCCACCCTCCGTCCCTGGTAATCTGACTGCCTCTAATACCACGGCTGTTTCGACCCTGCTATCCTGGACGGCCTCTACCGATAATGTCGGCGTGACCGGATACCGTGTCTATGTCGACGGCAATCTCGATGGGACGACCACCAATCTCAACTACCCCCTCACCGGCCTGGCACCGGCCACCACCTATAATATCCAGGTCACCGCCATCGATGCCGCCGGCAATGAATCCGATCCGGCCGCTACCAATGTCACTACAGACGAAGCCTCGACCGTTTATTGCGATGCTCAGGGCAACACAGCCTCCGAGGAATGGATCCAAACAGTCACGATCGGGGCCTTCACCAATACTTCGGCCAGTAATGGCGGTTATGCCGACTTCAGCGGTCAAGTCATCAACCTGAGTGCAAACCAAAATTATAGTGTGAGCCTCTCTCCTGGTTATGCAGCCACTCAGTATCCCGAAAGATGGAGGATCTGGATCGACTTTAATGCCGACGGCGATTTCACCGATGCAGGCGAGCAGGTCTTCGACTCCAATGCCCCTGTTACAGGTACCGTGAATGGGAATATAAACATACCGGCCGGCGCTCAAGGTTCCACCCGACTCAGGGTTGCCATGAGATGGAATGCCGCTCCTGAACCCTGCGGCGCCTTCAATTACGGGGAAGTCGAAGATTACACCGTCTCCTTTGCCGCAACGGCACAGTTAGCGGAACAAACTGAGCTTACAACTGTCCGAAACAGGCAGGTATCAGAAGCAAAAAGGCCTGGCAAAGGCAATACTAACTCAACAAGTACCCAAATCTTTGAAGGACTGAAGTTATTTCCAAACCCAGTCAAAGATCAGTTGAAAGTTCAGTTACCCGAAAATGTTCAGCTCATGAAAGTGCTGAGCGTCAATGGTACAAATGTTTTGAACATCCATACAGAGGGCAGGGCAGGCTGGGTCGATGTATCAGGCTTAAAGGCCGGGATGTATTACTTAATTGTCCATACAAATGACCAGATTTATATTGATAAATTCGTTAAACAATAGGAGTCTTCCCCGGATAATAAATTGTCGATTAAAGGCTAGTTATCCAGGGAAGATCTTCTACACAAAACATTAGTTAACAGTCGTTTAAAAACCCAACTTAATATCAATTTATTCGATTTCACAAAATTTAACATCTAATTATACCCAGTGATGGCTTCAAAAAGTCTATATTTATAGACGATTTTATTACACCACCGAAGTTGCTTGAAGCCATCATATGCTATCAAATCAGTTCATATCTGCGCTTTTGACCTTGATATTAGCAGGACTTTTGTTGCTGGCATATCCCGTCATTCATTCCAATATTCCTTTTCTAAAAAAGCATTTTAAATCCTACCAAGGCATTCCTTTTTTAGCTTCCGGAATGAACCAAACTTCGGGAGTTCAAGCTGATTCTACCTTGTACGCAGATTCCCTGGCAGCCATTCAAGGCACGACCGATAGCCTGGAGGCTTACACCTATCAAATCCCAAATCTTGTGGGCCTGAAAGATTACTCCGGCACCTTCGCTTTGATTAACTTTTTTGAGTCACTCAAAGGGAAAGACCGACAGATCCGGGTAGCCTATTACGGCGACTCCTCTATTGAGGGAGACCTCATCAGCCAAACCGTTCGAGATAGCCTGCAAAAAAGATTTGGAGGGGCCGGTATAGGTTTCATGCCGATCAAAGCCAGGACAAAAGGATTTAGACGCTCCATCCGCCATTCGTATTCCGATAATTGGTATCATAACTACATCGGACGCAAGAACAGTAAGCAGAAAAGAAGAGGAATTTCCGGCGACTACTTTCTAACATATTCTGAGATTCAAATAGATACGATCAAAGGAGACAGCCTCCGGCCGGATTCCATCGTGATTATTCCTCCCGACCAATCCTATTGGGTATCTTATCGACCGGTGAAACGATTTACCGGCCCTCGGGTCATCCCTTCTGCTCGCTTATTTTATGGGAGCCCGGATTTTAATGATTCTTTAGCCATTAAAGGTCCGGTTGGTCAGGTCAGGCTCAATACGGGTGAGGCGGTTGACACCTTCCCTCTTCAATATACTCAGCTAGTTAACGAGATCCGGCTTTCGGATACCATCACTGACATGATACGCCTCCATTTTGACACGCCCCCTGATTTACCGGTTTATGGCGTAAGTATGGAAAGTAAAGAAGGAGTCATACTGGACAATTTTTCTTCTCGCGGCAATCTCGGCCCTGGCTTGAATTATATCTCTCAGGCAGTTTTACAGGAATTCCAAAGCTTATTGGACTACGATCTGATCATCCTCCAATTTGGGCTTAATGTGACCCACCCTGAATTAACGGACCTAAGCTGGTACGAAAGAGACATGGAAAAAGTCATCCATCACTATCGCCAGGCCTTTCCAGGCACCAGCCTACTGATCATCGGCCCGCCCGATAAGGCTACTAAACTGGGTGGACAGATGCGCACCGATCCGAGCGTGCCGCGTATCAATAACGCCTTACAGCGAGTAGCTATGAATACGGGCGTCGGCTTTTTCAGCTTGTATGAAGCTATGGGCGGTGAAGGCTCCATGGTAGAGTGGGTGGAGAAAAAACGGCCGCGATTGGCTAACTTTGATTATACACACTTTAATTTTAAAGGAGCCGCTATTGCCGGAAATTATGTAATGGACTATCTTATGTCGGCTTTTGAAGCATATGAAACCGGTGACCTGAAGCCTGTAGAAGGCGTGAAGACAAAGGGCGATGGGCGAAGGGCGAAGGACGAAGGAGTGAGTATGAATTGATCCCGTTGGTGGGGTTGTGTAAAAACTCGTTCCTCGTTTTTGCCACCCCATTAAATTTTATTTAGGAGGTCGTTTTAAGAAAAAAACTTTGTTTTTTTCTTAAAACGACCTCCTAAAAGAATATTATTGGTTGTGTGAAAAGGCCGACCATACGGTCCGTACGGAAGGACTTTTTACACAACCCCACCAACGGACAACAGAGATCCATTAGCCCAAAAAAGCTATATTTAGAAAAGCTAACTTGTACCTTCACGAAAGTCATCTAATGAATCCTACATCCAAGGAAGAACAAGAAATCATTGAACTTAAGGCCCGTATTCAAGCATTACAGCGCCTGTTGGCCAAAAAAACCGAAGAGCTTCAATTCGCCAGAGAGGATGCCGAAGCCGCCAATGAAGCGAAATCTATTTTCCTTTCCACTGTTAGTCATGAACTCCGTACACCTCTTACTTCCATCATTGGTTTTACCCAGCTGAACAAAAAAAGCTTAGATGGAAAGGTCATTCCTGCCATCGATGAAAATAATACAAAGGCCATAAAATCAGCTAATCGAATATCTGATAACCTGGAAGTCGTTAAATCAGAAGGGGAACGATTGCTCAACATCATCAACGACCTCATAGACTTATCAAATATCGAATCCGGGAAGGTAGAGTGGAAAATTCAGCCGGTAGATCCCAATGAGCTCATTGAAAGAGCCACTTTGGCCGTTTCTTCCCTTTTTGAGGAAAAACCGGCCCTGCAATTGATTAAAAAGCAACTACCTAATGCCCCTGTTCTCGCTATTGATCGGGATCGAATGTTACAAGTCCTGATCAACTTATTGTCCAATGCCATAAAATTCACGGAAGAAGGTCAGATTACCGTAAGCGTGGACCACTTGCCCTTTCCCATCATCTCAGGCGCAAGCAGGCATCAAAAACATTTGGTATTTAGAGTAGAAGATACCGGCCCCGGCATTCCAGACGCCCATATCGATACCATTTTTGACCGGTTTCAGCAAGTTGGAGATCACCATACGGATAAGCCGCAAGGTACAGGCCTTGGCCTGGCCATTTGCAAAGAAATTGTTGAACATCATAAGGGAAAAATCTGGGTGGAAAGCGAAGTGGATAAGGGAAGTATTTTTGCATTTATTGTTCCAGTGTGATCTATATAGGATTCATATATTTAGACACTGACGACCACTGACTTAGCACTGTTTTGATCTTTCAATTCTCCTTAAAAATAGTCAACCAGTAAACCGCAACTTCAACAAATGAAGAACCTCCTATTCCTTTTTTCCCTCGTCCTTGCTTTCATCAGCTGCTCCCAGCATAGAGAAAAAGATGCTCGACAGGCCACAAAAGTATTGATTTCCCAAATTGATAGTCTTCCCAAACCAGTGCTTTCCATGGACAGCATCCAGTACGATTTTGTGGCCTATGATAAAAACCGGATACAACAAACCGAAGCCCTCGCTCCTTTTTTCCAACAATTAAAAAAGCTGGAAGCCGGAGAGATCCAACAAGTACGTATTGCCCACATTGGAGACTCCCATATACAGGCTGATTTTTTACCCGGGAAAATGAGGTATCTGCTTCAGGAACAATTCGGGAATGCCGGACGAGGCCTCGTTTTTCCCTACCAACAAGCCGGCACCCACAGTCCGATCGATTTTAAGTCAGAAAGTGAGGAGGATTTTGAAGCTAAACGAAGTGTATTCAAAAAAGGAGGCCCTTCTATTGGAATTAGCGGCATGAGTATACAAAGCAAGACTCCAAATTTTGACATTTATTTTTATCTCAAAAAAAGATATGGTCAACTTACTCCTTTTGACCGCCTGAGTATTTTCGTAGAACCGGCAGAACTCAACAAGCAAATGGTTCTCCAAACCGAAAAACAGGAAATAGCGCCCCTTCCCTCTTCCAACCCTAATCAAATTATTTTTCAACTACCTGAACCCAGAACTGCTGCTACTTTTTCCACAAAAACTAAATCCTATTCTGCTAATACAATGACCATACACGGTTGCTTGTTGGAAAACAGCCGGGAAGCCGGAATCCTGTATAACATGATGGGAGTCAATGGCACTACCTATTTTCATTTTAACAGATGCGAATATTTTTTACCTGAATTAAAATTACTCAAACCTGATCTGATCATCATTTCTCTGGGTACCAATGAAGCCCTGACGAGTAACTTCACCACAGCCGCTCTCAGAAGGGAAGCCGACAAATTTCTGGCTCAACTACAAGAAAGTTGCCCGCAAAGTAGTATTTTAATCACCACTTTACCCGAAGCATGGCAGCGCAAACAGCGCCCCAATCCGCACATAGAACCTGCACGGCAGGCACTGAAAGATCTGGCAACAGACTTCAAGGCCGCCGGCTGGGACCTTTATGAAGTGATGGGCGGGCAGGGAGCCATGCAAGACTGGGTGAAGAATCAACTGGGCTATGTGGATTACATCCATTTCACCCAGGCAGGCTACGAGTTACAAGCTGATTTGTTATACACTGCTTTGATGAAGGCGTATCATGAATACCGTTGATTGGAATATCATAATCGATTTTTTTGTCTACGATCCGGAGCGACCGCTGCTGTTTAACAGCGCTGCTTTTTTCGTGCTGTTCATCATTTTTTATGGTATTTACATCAGTCTGAAACATCAAAAGGTGGGGCGCATCGCCTATACCCTGCTGTTTTCACTCTTTTTCTATTACAAGTCCAGCGGCTTCTTTTTCTGGTTACTCATCCTCTCCACCTTATCTGACTTTATACTAGGGCATTTTATATATCGGGCCAAAAACAAGCCCTGGCGGCTATTTTTTTTGATCCTCAGTATTGCGGTTAACCTTGGCATTTTAGGTTACTTCAAATACACCAACTTCCTCATAGGCTCCTGGAACTTTACTTTTGGCACTGGATACGACGCCATTCAAGGCATTTTCCTTCCGGTAGGTATCTCGTTTTTCACCTTCCAGACGATGAGTTACAGTATTGATGTGTATCGGGGAGAGCTGAAGCCCTTAACAGAAAATGTAAAAGACTGGAAAAGCCTGGGAACGAACCTGCTCGACTTTGCCTTCTTCGTGAGCTTTTTCCCTCAATTGGTGGCCGGGCCGATCGTTCGTGCAGCCAGTTTTCTGCCCCAGATCAGTAATAAACTGAATCTCAGTAAAGTACAACTGGGCTATGGATTTGCCCTTATCATCGGCGGTTTGTTCAAAAAAGCGGTTATATCGGATTATATCAGTATCAATTTCGTGGACCGGGTTTTTGACAGTCCGGAGATGTATTCCGGCCTGGAGAATATGCTGGCATCTTATGGATACGCCGTGCAGATCTACTGTGATTTTTCAGGATATTCCGACATGGCCATCGGACTGGCCCTGCTGATGGGCTTTCAATTGCCCGAAAACTTTCGATTGCCTTACCAGGCCAAGACCCTCCAGGAATTCTGGCGGCGCTGGCATATTTCACTGTCGACCTGGCTGAGGGATTACCTCTATATTTCGCTGGGAGGTAACCGCAAGGGCAAAATCAGGACCTACATCAACCTGATGATCACTATGCTGCTGGGCGGGCTGTGGCACGGAGCCGGCTGGGTGTACATTTTGTGGGGCGGCTTACATGGTGTCGGACTGGCCATTGATCGTTTTTTGAGCAAAGAAGTCCCCTTTATGAAAAGGGCTTCTTCCAGGGCCTTTGCTATCCTGATGTTGGTTCATCTGTTCGGTATAGCCTGGGTACTGGCTTTTACAAATAATATTGAAGGAAGCCACGGTTTCCTGACTCGGGGCATACTCCTATCGATGCTCGGCTGGATCATGTTTATGGCGCTGGTGCATACTATAGATTACTCTTTTAAGTGGGAGGAAAAAGAAAAAACCTTTTCTTTTCGGCGGGTAGCCAGTGTGGTGTTCACTTTTCATTTTGTGCTATTCTGCTGGATCTTTTTCCGGGCCGGGGCGATCAACAATCCTGACCCGGCCATGGAGACTGCCGGGACCATACTCAGCAAGATCCTGACTGATTTCAACTGGCTGGAGTTGGGTTCTTCCCTGGCCAAGGCCCCCTGGGTATTTGTGATGATCCTCCTGGCATTCGTTTTACATTTTCTACCACTCGGCTGGCATCGACGGGTGCAAGACTGGTATTCGATGTCTCCCATTCCGGTAAAGGCCTTGTCGTTGGCTTTTATGATTTGGATGGTGATTCAGACGGCGAGTTCGGATGTGGTACCGTTTATATATTTTCAGTTTTAGGGGTTCTGGCTCCGCCTTTGGCGGCCGGAGAGGTTCTGGGAAAAATTCATTTACTTTTAATTATCCAATGAAATGATTAGAAAAAAAATTGGGATCATTCTATTTTTCAGCATTTTGTATTTATCGGGCTGCCAGCCTTCTTCCTCCACACTTTCCCCTACTAGCATAGAGGAAAGTCCTGCCCGTGTCGATACCCTCTTGATTCACAGCGCGAGCATGAACAAGGACATTCCAGCTGTCGTTATGCTACCCAGCGGGTACGATGAGGCCGTTTCCGACAGCTATCCTGTGGTGTACATGTTGCACGGAGCCACGGGCAGTTATATCAGTTGGGAAGAGATATATCCTGAATTGCCTGACTATGCCGACGAATACAATCTCATCATCGTTTGTCCGGACGGCGGGTATACCAGCTGGTACTGGGACAGTCCTATTGACCCGGATTTCCAATACGAAACGCATATTACCAAGGAAGTCATTCCATACATTGATGCTACCTATCGCACGCGGGCAGAGGCCGGCCAGCGGGCTATTAGCGGATTAAGCATGGGGGGGCACGGAGGCTTGTATCTGGCAGCCCGGCATCCGGACTTGTTTGGAGCGGCGGGTTCTATGAGCGGCGGGGTTGATATTCGGCCGTTTCCCAACAATTGGGATATTAAGGAACGACTGGGCAGTTATGAGGAATTCCCTGAGCGCTGGGATGCTTATACCGTGGTTAATCTGGATACGGCCTTTGTGAAAAATAATCAGGCTTTGATCATCGACTGCGGAGTGGATGACTTCTTTTATGAGGTTAATGAGGATCTGCATGAACGGCTGTTGAAGCTGAAGGTCGAGCACGATTATATTATCCGGCCGGGGGGCCATACGGTGCCGTATTGGAAAAATGCCGTGGAATATCAATTATTATTTTTTGAGAAAGCTTTTAATCGCGGGAATCGCGATTAAAACTTATGGGGTCCGCTCTTTTATCCATCGCCTTAACTTCCGGCTGTTCCAGTTGGCAATGCCGTTATGCAGGTGGGTCATTTTCCCGTTATAGAAAATAGCGGTTTTGGGGATGCCACCTTCTGATAGTGGTCCGGGTAAGGCTCCGAGTGTTAAGTTGTAGTAGATGGGGAAGGTATAGTCATTTCTTTCCATAAACTTGCTGACCAATTCCGGGTACCGATCCAAGGAAACGACGTAGAGTTCGATCTTATCTTTTTCGTTGTTGTACAGTTTTTGGATAGCGGGGAATTCGGCCAGGCAGGGCCGGCAGTAGGTGGCCCAGAAGTTGACGATCTGGATCTTGTCGGGCTTTAGTTCGAATTGGCTGATCTGTTTGCTGGGAAAATGTTGCAATTGCATGCGGAGATCTACCTCTTGAGGTTCCTTCAATTTATTAGGAGATGGGAAAACGGCGTCAGCGCCGGTCCATTTAATGACGCGGGGCCCCAAGACCAGATAGGCCAGAAGGAAAACGGTGAGGAGGTTGACGATGATGTTAAGTGCTCTTTTCATGATGTTTTATTTGAGACTGAAAACACTGGGGGCACTGCTTTTGGGGAACACTGGGGACACTGTTTCTTTTGGACACTGGGAACACTAGGGACACTGTTTCTTTTGGACACTGGGAACGCTGAGGACACTGTTTCTTTGTGGCGCTGACTACCATTGATCGCTTCCCTTGATTCATATTCGACCTTCGCCCCTCGACCTTCCCTAAAAACAATGCCAGCCTTCACCGGGCTGAGGAAAATAAACATCCTCAATTCGAATGAGGTAATCCATTCGGATCTCCTGTCCATTTTCCAGAATGATGAATTCTTCTTTGTTAGCCACTTTGGTATCCAGGATGCGAGTTTTGATCTCGAGCACCTGATCTGACTCATCCCGATATTCGATCTCTACCACTGTATTGTGCATGGAGAAGATCTCGATATGATCGTAAATATCGCAATTGATGGGTTGATATTCTGTTTTCATGATTGGAAAACAAGATTCAGGAAAAAAGGGTTGAAGAGGGAGGCAGTTTTTAGGGGTTGTGTGAAAAGGCCGTAGGACTTTTTACACAACCCCTAAAAACTGCCTATTTTAAGAGATAGGCATATCGGCTTCCCTCCAAAATAGACCTAAAGTTATCGGTCGTCAGCAGGTCTTTGACTGCCTTCTTTTTGTCCGTAGCATTTTCAAAGTAGGATTTACAGATGAAATAGCCGACGGTATATCCCAGATCCGCAGGATACTCTTTGGCATTGTTGCCGTTGTACATCCATCGGCCAAGGTCGGTTTTGTAAAGATCTTCTTTAAGCCAACCCAGTATTTTCGCTTCATTATCCATAAAATAATCGTGATTGATCGGCTTAAAGTCCTTGAAATCGACACTCAGGCCAACGAGAAAATCACAGACACCTTCACCGATCACCTTGCTCAGCACGGCATTATGATCCAGGGTATCCTTGTAGTTCTGTTGAAAATGCATCAACTCGTGAGTCAAAATACCCGGAAGGTTCTCTGATGTACCGATTACGGACTTATGCCAGTTGTTGAGTTCCTCCTCCGGCATTTCATCACTGCGGGCATACATATCCAGCCCGATATAGACACCCAGATTAGTAAGTGTACCTCCGGAATTCAAGCGGCCAACCATCAAGTACCCCTTGGGGAAAACGGCCTCCGGGTAATACTCATGGAAACGGAGCATATTTTTCATCGTTTGCTCTCGTACCGAGGCAAGGGATTGGGGCTGCAGGCGTTCCAGTAAATAGTCATAATATTTTGGATAGAACCGGATGGTAGTATTGACCAGGTTATCGATGCTCCCGTATCGGATGATGTAGTATTCCTTCATCGCTGCTGAGCCATTCAGGATCATTTCTGTGAAATATTGATGGGCATTGGCCGTGTCAGCTTTTGCTTTTTTTAAAGCTGCCAGGAAATCAGTTGCTTCACGGGTAGAGACTTCAAAGTTGTCCGGATTGGAGAGTTTCTTTTTGAGTTTTTTGAGCTCCTTCTGAATCTTCGGCCAGTCCTTAGCAGCCGGCAAGCCAGACAGTTCTTCTGTTTCAATAATTTTGGGATCGGTCATACCATTTTTGATAGCCAGGAGCAGAGCTTCGGCCGCCTTTTTCGGTTCGCCAAGCCCTCCCCAGATCTTTGCCTCCTCAAAATAAATGTAGGGAGCGTGAAAGTCCCTATTTTCATTTCTGAGCAATTCAGCCAGCTCCTGAAGTTTTCCCTCTTTTGTCAATTTCTCAAATGAGGGATATAACTTCTCAATATCAGGCAGGTACTGAGCGAATACACTGTGGTATCCGCAAAAAACAAAAAGGATGATTAACAATTTTTTCATAAAAGTCGAGTGTTGTGATAAAAAATCAGATGCTATATTTTTTGGAATTTATTAAATGAGAAGTGTGTTTTTCAGAAAAAAACTAGCATAAACGTACAAAATTGCCCCATTTGGGTTTTTTTCGCTAAAAAAATTGAAAAAACCCCAATCAAACCATAACCTTTTTGGCAATTTTCAGTTTATTGAGCATTAAGCACGGTTCTTTCCAAATAAAACACCCTAAGATTTTTTCCTAAAATTTACTCGAAACCCATCCCTTTATCAATTGATAAGGATGAGGATTAAATGTTTATGACCATGCGCTCAACAATTTTTCAAAAGTCCCTTTTGTTTTTTTTGCCAATTCTGTTAGCAGTCGCTCCTATTTCATCAACTAGCTTGATCAAAAAGAAAACCACGGAAGGGGAGGTGATTGAAATGGAACAAATTGTCGAAGGCAAAATAAGTCTGTACAAGTTCGATAAAAAATCACAGGCTATTTCGATCCAGGCATCCTATACTCCGTACTCACAGTATTTTGACTACTACATCGGATTGGAAGATAGTTTTTTAGTCCAAAAACTTGGCCATGAAAACTACCAGGTTATTTTGCAACGGGTACTGGGTAGGGTATCCAAATGGAGGCATCAGTACGATATCGAAAAAATCCAGTATGAGGAGGTAGACCGGTTGATTCAGGAGTTCAACCGGGAATTTCAATAAGGAGACGGGCCGTTCGGCCCATCTCCTTATTTTTAAAGACCCAACTTCTCTGCGATCATTTCATTCACTTTCACTCTGTCGAACTCTGAGCAATGCCCAGCCATTGGTGTGAAGTTAATGACTGCATCCGATTGTGGGTTGGTCGTCGACTTCAGGAACTCATCCATGGCCCGCATGGCCGGATTTAGGTAGAAGTTATCCATATCCCCCATCCAAACCCATATTTTCCCCTGAAGCTTAGGCCCAAGGGTCGGCCAGTTTTTCTCCATAATACGCTTAAGGTCAAAATTTTCCCACTGATCCAGCAAGGTCGTATCAATAACCCCTGATTGCGGGTCAAATAAAGGTGCAGGTAATCCATCTTCGCCCTTTTCACTGTACAGGGCCGTAAACGCACTAAACTGACCGCCGGAAGTGACATAAGTATCCGAATATCCCAATACATTTTCATACTGAATGAAATCCTTCATAGAGATCATGGGTTCTCCATTTGTTTGACGAGCTACCGGGATCGGATAACCTGTTTCATTATAAAAAGCATTATCCTCCTCGTAAATATTGATCAATTGGAAGTTCTCGAAATCTACGGCATCAGCGCTAAAGGAATAACAACCGTTGAAGAAATCCGGATAAAAAACCTGTAGCGCAAAAGACACCCAGCCTCCGGTAGAGCAGCCGTCCACAAAACGCGTTTCGGGGGTTCCGATGGCCCGGAACTCGGATTCGATGTGAGGGATTAGTTCCTGTGTGAGCGAAGAGCCATAGGGGCCACTGTTCTTAGAGTCCAGCTGATAGCAATCGCCAAAGGGGCCTTCGCCGTCGAGGAATACGTTGATGATCTGAGGCGCCTCGCCTGAAAACCACCACTCACCGAAGCGGCCCTGTACACTATTATTGACACGAGTATACCGGCCTCCATAACCAGAGATGTTGTAGGCTACCGGATATTTTTGGTCAGGATTATCAAAATAACCGCTCGGTAAAAGGACGGAGGCTTTTACCCGAATTTCCTTACCCCAGAAATCGGACAAGAGATCACTTTTAATATCAACCAATTTCACGTGTGGGTTATCCACTAGCTCGCGAGGCGGGATCACCTTCGTAACAGGCAGATCTATGCGCACCTCTTTGTGCAGATCTACTTCCATCACTTCACTGACCAGGTTGCCCGGAACGTTAATACGGGATTCCTCCATATCCTGATCCCAAAGGACCTGAACGTAATAAGTGCCCGGGTCCATATCAGAAAGCTTCATATCTGAAGTTTTGATAAATTCGGTCAGCCCGTTGAGAGGGAAGGTGTGCCCATTGGCCCAGTTATCTATATTGAGTGCAAAAATATTATTGCTCCCGTTTGGCCAGGTTTGATTGTATAATTCATTAGAAGATTGGGTGTTAACGAATAAAAACAGGCGCCCTTTCGGATTGAATTGATCTGCCAGGTCTTCGCTGATATGCGTCCGCACCTCCAGTGAATGTTCTTCATTGTAGGTATTGCAAGCAGTTGCGAAAAGTAGCGCTAGCAAGAGGTAGCTCCAAAGATGTCGTTTCATACTAATGTTTAGATTGTTTGTTAATTTGAATGTAAAATATGAGTAATCCCTTATTTTTAAAAGAAGGATTAGAAAAACTGGCTATGCAACTAAACCTTGATTTCAATTCGTTGTTCGTTGTCAGTTGTTCGTTGTTCGCGGACAACGAACAACTGACAACTGACAACGAACAACTAAAAGTCAAACACTTATAAATTATCTACAAATTCGGAATGGCTCATGTTTTTCTAATTATGACCTAAGATAAAAATCTTCTCCCACTCCGAAAAAATTGGAGATTTTGACAGGATCCCCATTTTCCTTTTTTATCGTTCCCTGAAAATAGCCGTAAGGGCCTTCATATTTACTTTTCAAAACTAGCAAATTCAAATTTACGGAAGTATGAGTAATGGGTAAAAACTGAAGGTCAACGGCTCCTTCCTGATCTTTTATCAGCCAGGTTCCTTTAGGCCCTTGCGGACGGCTTATGCTCACGGGAGGAAGCAAGTGTAGCCCTCCATCTATCCAAAGTGCATTTTCATTGTACAATTCCTGGTTTTTGACTTGATTATCGGTCAGGTTAAAGCCCATTCGTTCGCCTTTTTCGGAAAAACCGAGGCCCGTCACCCAATCATATTTAGTAACATAGGGATAAAATCCTTTGTGGTCATCCAGGATCAAACTACTTTGACTGTGGTGGAGTTTAAAGCGGTCCGTACCGATCATCGCTTCTCCTTCTACCGGCATCAGGCATTTGTGAGAATACATGGCTCGATTTTCTGAAAAAGGCAGGACGACTACCATCGGGCGGTAGTTTTCGGTATCGTGCAAAGCCAGGAAGCGAGCATAAATAGCCGGTGTTTTTTTACTTTGTTTAATGTCGACTTCCAGCGTCAGCTTTTTTCCTTCAAGATCGTGCTTAGCCTGAATATAACAATTTGGCGAACGATAATACGCGGTGCTTTGATACAAGCCATTAGGCAAATGTAAGTCAGAAGACAGTACTTTTCGCTCGAAGCGATGTTTTTGACTATTTTTTATATCATAGTGAATAAACTGAACCAGGCTAACTTTTTTGGTATTGTACAAAGCCACAAAAAAGAAATGCCCCTCCGTCAGGATCTGGAAGGCTTGCCATTCCCTTAATTGCAAAGATTTGAAGAAAGGAAGGTCCAGGCGAGCCTCCAGCATATTGATTTTTCGGATAGGCTGATCATAACATCCAAAATTAAATTTGCCCTTGCTTACTACACTTTCCGGTGCAGGTGCTATACTGCGCATATGATAAATTTATTCCAAAGTAAAAAACACTAATATACCTCATTAACATTTTTTTTCTTCTTACATACAACTTGAACTTGCATATCACCGTTAATAATTTGTATCTTTTGAACGAAAAGAACACCCAAATAGCATACAATCCATTTTCAATCGCCATAAATGTTACTTTTGGGTGGAGTTTAACGTCCAAAAACCGAATTCATTTAACAAAAAACTTACTTATAGGACCATACTCTACACTTAAGTAAAAGATTGTTTCACTTTTGAGTAGTAGAATCTACATTCTACTCCCAAAAATCTTAAGTGGTCCTATGAGATTGTTAATCCTCCTGATTTGTACCGTTTTTTCCTCGCAGCTTTTTAGCCAAACTGCCTTTTCTGCCGTTATGCAACAAACTAAGGCAGAAGTCATCTATTTGTATGAAGTTCCCCTGGAAGAAGTCAAAAAACAAAATGAACAATATGCAGCCGACGGCTTTGAGCTGATTGACCTGGAATACAAAGCCCCACATTTCTGGGCCGTTTGGAAACAAACCGGGGAGGCCATTAGCCTCGGCGAGACTGATTCATGGGAGGGCTTCCAGGAACTGAAAAAGCAAAAGATCAAGGACGGCCGCCTGCTCAATAATCTCCTGATCTATCAGGATGAAGAAGGGCAACAGCAATTTATAGGTTTTTGGAAAAACAAGCGCATGGCCCACAACATTTGGAAGCTAGATGACCTCAAAAGCGTCTTGTTCCACTACAAAGAAATGGCCAAGCTCAGCCTGTATTTACGCGACGTTCAAGTCGTAGCAGAAGCGGATGGAAAATTTTCTTACTATCTGCTGTATCAAAAAGGCAGCCCTGCCGACATGACTCATCTCACTCATTTTGCCAATGAGGCAGCCTTTAATGAAGATCACTCCAAAAGAATAAAAAGCCATTATCGCCCTGTGGATATTGAAGTTGTTAACCAAAATGGCTTACCTCATTATTTCTGTTTATACCGCAAGGAAGAAGCTGAAGCTAACCTGGAATACCAATTGGGATGGGAAAGCCTGGTATATTTTCAGAACCACTTGGGAGAATCATTTAAGCTTGTTGATATTGAATTTTCCGCAGGGAAGCAACGCATATTTGCCCCTACTGTTAATCAGCAAAGAGTTAAGAAGACCCCCGATATCGCCCTGGCTTCCATCCAGGTTAGCACAAAAGGGACGGAAGCTTCTTTGCAAAATAACAGCGCCGCCCTTGCAGCTGCCAATGGACTATACTGGCTCGCAGAAAACGGCTTCGACAAATTGAAGGCCGGGACAGCCGCTAAGCCCGAACAAGGTGCTGCCAGGATTGCTCGTAAGTTAGCCGACGGCAATCATATGAAAACCCTGGTGCCGAGTAAGGCCAGTAAGTATACGGTCATCGAAGGACTGAGTAAATATGTGGATGCCGAATATGAAATTAAAGACATCCAGTATTATGACATCCATGGATTTGATCAATCCCAATTGAGCGAAAAAATACAGTCTCTGATCGTCGTTGAGGACAGCCTGGCTGGAATACCGCTACAGAAAGCCCGAGAAGGCCTGGTAGGCTCGACCGTCGTTTTGGTCCAGTGGGGTCAATATCAAGCCTCAGCTGACGGCAAGCATTTGATCAAAAAAAGTGAACAATGGGGCACGCTGGTTGGCTACGGAAAAAATGAGCACGATATCGAAAAATCTGATTACATCACTGTTCATGATCCTTCCGATGGAGACGAAGCCCATCAAAAATATTTAAGGGTAGATGAATTAGAACCCTATTTTCTTACGACTGAAGACACCATGCTGAAAACGCCCAGCCCGGAATGGAAGGACGAAGCAGAAGATTATTTTACCCTGCCTGCTTTGAAACGTCAGGTACTGGCCCAGTTTGAAGAAGGCTCAGAAAACGTAACGGTATTTCCCATTTGGGAAAGCCTGCTGATTATTAGTATAGAATAAGGTGAAAGGCCCGTACATAGAAAATTGAAATTATCTCCCCCGGCGGCGGAATAATTTTTTAAACTTCAATGTTCGGCGCTAGCAGGCTGTCATTTGTTCTTATTCTATACTAACCAATTCATTTTTTAGGGAATTAAAGATTTCCTCCAACCAGGAACGGTTGAATACTGCCGGGGCATTCTCCAGCATCTTTTCAAGCTGTCGGAGCTCTTTTTTATAACGATCCGTACCATAGAAGCCTCGATTAGATCGGACTAGGGCACAGCGTTTGGTGATTTTGAATAAGTTGTAGTACCCCTTTCGCATACCATCGGACATGATCTTGTTTCGCAACAAATACTGGCGGAATGAGTGATGCAAAGAAACCAGGGGCTCCAACTCATCCAATTCATAGTAGGTACGCAACAATAAGGCCTTGGCACCTAAATTGTAACGCTGATCACTATATTCTACCTTAGTGAGCAGGTCCAGCACTTCATCATACTGGCCGTTGGCATGATAGTAAGAAGCGAGGTTAAAACGATAGGCATTTTCTTCAGATTTTGGATGCAGGGTCTTCTTATATGCCTCGATAAATTTATGTACCCAGGGCAATTCGTTGAGGCGGATACCGGTTGTAACAATATTCTTGTAATGCCATTCCGACAGGTAGCCGTCTTCGATCAACAAACCATTCTGTAACTGTGACTGATAAAGCTTGAAAACCTCTTTGAGGAAATCCGACTGCCCCTCATTGATCTTTTCAATACAATAATTTTGGAGATAATTATAGAGCTGGATCAATTCGCCTCTCAAAAAGCTTTCCTCATGAGTGGTTAGGAAGTCATAGGCGTCAAAATAATATTGCAACTCCCTTTCCCGACTCAGCATCAAGTAGAATTTGTAGTACATATAAATACTAGGAACCTGGCTGTATTCCTCCTGATGGGCCTCCACTTCCGCAACGGCGGACTCCAAAAGCCGGGATCGATAATCTACGTTAAGTGCTTTTGACCGAAACTGTTTTTCGCAGGCATCCTTGAACTTCTCAGCGAGATAGAAATAATCCAGGGCATTTTGTTTTTCCTGAAAAGAATCGTCTTCCTGCCGCTTTCCAATGCCGTCGTAATAATCAAATTTTTCGGCCGACAACAAGTAGTGATCAAAAAGTAGTACCCGATTGCTTAATGTTTGGTGTTCCATGTTTTTTGAAACTTTTTTCAGGCGTTTTTCGTACAAAGAATAGATCTTCCGCTGGCGAAGGTTTTCCAAAAGTAAAATAGAAGTCCAATGCTCCCTGCTTTGGAACTTTTCTATTGTCAGAAAATCTTCTATCAAACGCTGGGAATACGTAAATACCACCGACAATTTGTTTTTCTCGAAAGCTTCACCTGGAAAAAGGTATTTGAATAAGTTTTCGGGGGAAAATCCATCTCCATCGATCTCCGGAAAATGCTCATTGAAGAGGCTGATCAAAGCCTGTACTTTGTCGTGTTTATTGTAATAAGGAGAGTGCACAAATTCGCAAAATCGGGTCATTTCTCTCTTATCAAAACTTTTTAATATTTGTTTTATTTTATTACCTAACATACGTCCCAATTTTTACTACCCGTATTCATATTATAAAATAATGACATTCAAGTATTTACATTAAAATATTATAAAAGCATCATTTTTTCTTTCCAATTTTCGCTCCATAAAATACTTTAAATTCAGCATTATATCAATGATATTTGTACTGTGAATGGAATTTTTAATCAAAATTACCAAATGGAGCCGACCATGAACACGTATCGAAGACCGATCTTAACATTTGTCAGCCTCATAGCTCTACTTTGGCAATACGGCTTTTCCCAAAGCGCCGAACAGTGCTTTGACCTGGAAGAGTTATACCCCGACTCGACGGTCATGGTGGGGAAAGCAAGTGGTACTGAGGCCGGCGAGATCATTTACGAACAAGAAACTTTTTCCCTCAGTCTGGATTCCTTTCTTTACTTAGACGGATCCAAAGGATATGAAAACGTTTGGCTCACTAAAGATTTTTTTGGTCCTATACTCACTCGGCAAGTCTTAATTTTTCCAAGCAACATCAACCTTGTTTTTAATTTTACCTCAGCTGAAGAAAAACTAAGCAATCTTTGCTTTGATTTTTTCGACGGCGGCGGCCAGGTCAACATTTCCATTAACGGCTCCCCCATACTCTCCCTTGAAGACCTGGCAGATCTCAATCAGTTTGACGAAAATCCATTCAGCGATGACTTACTTGTTTCTGTAGAAGAAATTCCCAACGCGAACTTCCCTTCCGGAAGACTTTGTATCAGTGGTGATATTCGATCCCTGATCATTGGCGGACAGGAAATGGGCATCAAAAATATCTGCTATGTGGTAGAAAAGCAGGAAGAAGGCCTCTGCCCTATTGAAAACATAAAAGCGATCATTACCGGCTGTAGCAATGCTGGTTATGAGTTATTAGTCGATCTTCAATTAGAGAATGAAGAAGCGACCGATTCTTTCCAAGTTGTTATCGAAGGGCAAGATTATGGTTTTTTTGCGTATAACCAGTTGCCGCTTCATTTCGAGGATGTGCAGATCCTTACAGATGCGCTCACTTTTGAGGTGGCAGCCTGCCATCAAAAGGCTCCAGATTGTTGTAAGCGTACGATTGTTAAAAAAACTAATTGCCCAATCGAGGCACCCGATTGTATCGGATTTGAGGAAGTGGAGTTGGGTATATATGGCAAAAGCACAGGATTTTCACCTGATGACCTTGCTTTTTCTACAGGTGAAGTAGATTTCTATCTTATCGGAATACCCACACTTATCTGGATGCCCCTATTTGGAGATTTAGCTGTAGTAGAATCCGACTTTCCAAGTAGTTCTTTTGGTAATGGGACATTTTTGTTCTACCAAGGCATCAGTACGGCTATAGATTTTTCTAAATACCCGGTTCAGGTGCAAAACGTTTCAATAGATGTCCGTCTTTTAGAAGGCCAACTTAATGTTTCCGCCAATGGATTACAGTCTCTTTTGCTTCTGAGTTTAACTCCTGAAAAGTACTCTATTGGCCCGGATGTAACCTTGACAATAAAAGAAAACGAGGATGATCCCACAGTAAGCACGCTGATTTTTGAAGGGAACATTAAAAGCCTTCTATTAGGCGGCACATCCATGTATGCCGACAACCTTTGCATCAACGATCAAGAGCCATGCAATATAGGGGATGTCGTTGTCAAACCGACTTCTTGCAACAACGAGGGGGAATTTTATGTAGAACTCGATTTTCAGTATGAAGGATCAGCCGACTCTTTTTATGTTTATCAAAATGGAGACAGCATCGGTCGTTTCAATTATAACTCCTTGCCCATCACATTGGGGCCGTTCACTAATAATGATCCAAATGATCCCAACTACTGGGTGATCGAGAATGCCGGAGAGGAAGCTTGTGTGGCTACTGCCCGATTAGAGGAGGCGCTCGAATGTCCGAACCAATGTACGCTTGCCGGAGTGGAGATATTAGAGGTAAAATGCAAGAGCACTCAGCTGGCAGTTATGACTTTTGATCTTAAAAGACACGATAACTACGAAGGCTCCTTCACGGTCACAATGGAAGACGGACAGCAGCATCAGTTCAAGTATTCGCAATTGCCCGTCAGTCTTGAGTTTGAGCTTCCACTGGAACCGATTTCACAGACTTATGAATACACCATTACAATTTGTGATGATCTAATTGACGGATGCTGTATTGAAAAAACGTTCGAGCTTCCATGCAACAACCCTCCATGCAATATTTCTGATCTAAAAGTAGAAAATACACCCTGTGATGAAAACGGCAACTTTTATGTATTTCTCAATTTTGCCTATCAGGGTTCAGGCGACTATTTTGTATTAAGCCAGAATGGAAATGAAATTGAAAAAGTTGCTTATGATGAGCTGCCCATAAAATTAGGCCCTTTCAGCGCCTACACGGATGAAGAGATTTATTGGGAAGTGTATGATGTTAACAATCCCGATTGTGGAGGGAAAGTCCGGCTGGGGGCAATAGACTGTGAAGCTGAATGTGCCGTCAAGGAAGTCAAGGTATTTGATGTAGAATGTATTGAAGATCAAACTTATGTACGGCTATCAGTCAATTTCGACCATCCTTATCCGGACGAGCAAAAATTCACACTCAAGGGAAATGATTACCAGGAGACCTTCCAATATGGCGACCTTCCCATCCGTATCAAACTACCGATTTTCGATGCTGATTACGAGCAAGGATATGGAAAATTGATCATTTGTGATGAAAAAAGAGCAGATTGCTGCGTTGAGGCTGCTTACCGGATTCCTTGTTTGAAGGATTGTGTTATTGAAAAAATTGAAATTCTTGAAATTGAATGCCTGGAAGTTTCGCCGAATATGGTCGAAATGTACAAAATCACTTTTGACCTTAAACATGATGGAGGAAGTGGATCTTTTAAGGTAGCTACAAGTAATGGGGAAGAATTCGATTTCAACTACGAAGAACTACCGGTTTCTCTTACACTCCCCAAATCAGATGCCACGACTCCTTACCGGCTGAAAGTCTGCGACAGTCAGTACGATGATTGCTGCGCAGATATCCAATACGAGGTTGCATGCCTTCCTCCGGGCGAATGCCGTATCGGGGAACTAATCACAGAAGCTTACCCCTGTAATGACGATGGTAGTTTCTTTGTGGATCTCAACTTTAGATATCAGAACGTCAGCGACTCTTTCTATCTAATCTTACCAGATACCACCTACAAATTAGCCTATGCGGATTTGCCGGCCAAGATCGGTCCTTTTAAAGGCAACTCTGATGAGAGAATCCCTATTGGGGTAAAAGATGAAAGTGAGGAATGTGGCCAGAGAGGGTTCATCATTCCAGCGGACTGTGGCTTTAACTGTAGCTTCCAGGGCCTGCAAGCCTGGACCACTGACTGTGATGAAGATGGGCAATATTATGTAAAAGTAAGGTTCCAAGCCTTCGGCTCGACCGGATCGCCAGGTTATATTGCCTTTGTTCATGATAAGGCCTTTGGGCCCTTCACCTATGATGAAAATGAATTAAAATTAGGTCCATTTGATGCCAAAGACGGCATGGAAAACGACCTGCTACTAATAGATTTATTAGATCCCATTAACTGTAATGCTTTTGTAAAGCTGGGTAAAGTTGACTGCCAGATCGAATGTGGCCTGCGTGAAGTCGCAGCCAAACCGATTGATTGCACCAGCCAGGGTACACTTGTCTATGTCCTTGATATAGGCTATGACGGTCCCGAAAATCAGCTTATAGAAGTAAGTACAGAGACCGAATCCCTGGGAGTTGTCGAAGCCGGCAGCTTCCCTGTGGAATTCGAAATTTCAATCCCTGAAAATGGCCAGCATCCTATCTTCTACTTTTGCGTTGTAGATCAAGCAGATTGCTGCGCGAGAGTAGAAGCGGATCTGCCTGATTGTGTCGGATTAAATTGCGACCTCACCGATTTGCAAGCCGAGGTAGTGGACTGCAGCCCGAACGGCCAGTTCTTTATTAGGGTAATGCCGGAATTTGAAGGCTATACCCCCGGCACACCAACTAGCCAGGAATTTAAAGTATTTCTTGAGGATGAGTTGGTTGGCACTTTTCCTAAGGCCGACTTCCCGCTTGTTGTAGGTCCTTTCGAGAAAAGACCCGGCAATGGAGTATATGTCGTCAGAATGGTCCTTTCAGCAGATCAAACAAACCCGCAATCCTGTAGAAAAACAACCCAGGTAAGACTTTCGGATTGCTTTGGAGATGAATGCACGATAGGCGACATCCAACTCAGCCACCTATCCTGTAATCCCGACGGAAGCTTTACCCTCAGTCTGAATTTTGAATATAAAAATACGGATAGCGACTCGTTCTCACTATCTGACAAAAGTGGTCTTTTAGGTATATACGCACTGGCTGATCTGCCGCTTGACTTTAAGGCTGTTCCTAACACCGATGGCATTTTCGCATTTGAAATCTGTTTGGGCAGTTCAGCGGATTGTTGTAAAGGAGTAGAAATGGAAATCCCCGATTGCCCCCCTCCTCCTTGTCCTATCGAGGACATCCGCATGGTAGTCTATGATTGTAATGAGGACGGTGACCTGTTTTTGCGGATCAGCCCGGTATTAAATGAAGATGCACTCAGTGAGGACGATCTATTTGCCGTTTACATCTATGATCGATTCTTTGGCGTATTTCCTGCGGAGAAATTCCCGGTCGAAGTAGGGCCCGTTGAAAGGGATGCAGGAGATTTGTCGATCAGTATTGAACAGCGAGGGGGAGGTGATTGCTATATGCGTAAGTTGTTTGAACCGCCTTATTGTGAAGACACTTGTGATATAACGTCCTTCAGTACCACTGCTTTGCACTGTAATGAGGATGGTAGTTATACCTTCCAGATAGACCTGGAAGTCAAGGATGCAGACAATGAATTCTTTGACTTATACGGCCCTCAGGGCTTCATCGGTTATTTCAAGCTGAAAGAACTCCCTCTCCTTGTGGATGTGTTCATTCCGGACAATGCCGAAAGCTATGCATTTGAAGCCTGTATCAATGATAATCAGGAATGTTGTGCCAGGGCTACCTTTGAACTTCCGGCCTGTCAGGAGGCATGTCCCATATCTGAATTAGAAACTGACGTAGAGGATTGCCTGGGAGAAGATAATAAATCGCTTTCTTTCAAATTAAACTTTGAATCAAAAGAGGATGAAGCTCTGTTAAAAGACAGCTTCTATGTATATGGCCTGGATTCTTTGTTTGGTCCGTTTGCTTTAGAGGATCTTCCAATAAGTGTTGGGCCAATCCCCTTAGATCCGGATACCATCGATCAGTCAGGTATTATTTTTGAAATCCGCGGGTTAACAGATGCATGTTCCTATGCTTTCCGGGTTTCAGTTCCTGATTGTCCCGATATAAAAGTCTGGCCAGGTGACGCGAATGCAGACCGCATTGCCAACCATCGAGACTTGATCTATTTGGGAGTTGCTTTTGGTCAGCAAGGGCCTTCAAGAGAGGGCTTGACCTCTAACTGGGAAGGAATACCTTCTACACCCTGGGCCCAACGATTTGAGGATGATATCAACTTCAAACATGCAGATTGTAACGGAGATGGCGTTATAGACATTCGAGATAAAGCCGTCATTGCCAAAAATTATGGGCAAACTCATGGAAATGTTATGGATGCCGGCCCGCTACCGAACACGGATTATGCGCCACCTGTTTTTGTAGATCTGCCCGAAGAAGGAGACCTCTTACCAGGCAGCAGTTTCACCATTCCTATTGTGCTTGGAACCGTGGACAATCCTGTAAAAGATATTTATGGTTTTGCCTTCAGTATAGCGTTTGATCCTAATTTTATTGATCCGGAGAAGGTTCAGGTTCATTATCCGGTCAGCTGGTTTGGGCAGGAAGAAGTGAATGTGCTGACTCTTGATAAAGTCTACCGGGAAGATGGGCGCATTGAAATCGCCATGACCAGGAACGATCAAAACGACGTTTCAGGTTATGGTCCTGTAGCCTATCTGAAAGGAATTATTTTAGACATTGCAGGGATTGTTGACACCAGAATGGAAACCGTACAACCATTCGGTTTAAGTATCAATGACGGTAAGATCCCATTGGGAACTCAAACAACTGAAATCAAGCTGGAAACCTTTGATGATCCTTATACCATTCTGGAATCCTTTAATATGTTCCCGATCCCGGCAGGAGATGTAATCAATTTCAGTAATGCCCTTGATGTACCTGTTGATGAAGTCAGGATCTTTGACTTGCAGGGTCGCCAGGTGCTACAAACGTATAAAGAAGTTAATGAAATCAATGTTGCTGATTTGGCCGCCGGTATGTACCTCATCCGGTTAAAAATTCAGGGCATCGTGATAAATGAGAAATTTTTAAAGCGGTAATTATCCCAAAACACTTTAATGTCCCGGCTGCCGGTAAAATCCGGCAGCTTTTTATAATCTCATGAATAAACAAACAATTGTAATCCCATAAACATTGGGGAAAGACAAGGCCCCCGGGCCTTGCTCTTTCCACTCCTCCCCCCCCGATAAGTGCCCCCCACTTTAACTGATAAGTATTTTACAAAACAATACTAAAATCAGGCATTCTTTTTTTTTGTAGGAATGAATACATTTAGTAAATTACACATAGTTAAATGATACATTTATAAATGACTAAAATGTAGATGTTTATACAACACTCTTATTGCTTCTATCCTACGAATGCCTACCACTTATAGTGGGCCCAAAATTACTATGAGTGACATGACAGAAAGGCCTTACTGACCCAATTTTGAACACAAAAGATAGGTACATCTCCCTTTCCTGATAGACCCTACCGGTCTGATCAGGGCAAGTTTGGTATTATTTTTTAATCAGTCGACCAATTCCCACTGGTTAGTGATTTGCTATCTGAGAAAGAGAAGTCATTTTCAGAGGTGGGTATGGTATGCTTAAATTGTTTAATTTCCAATGAAAACTGAATTTACTACTAACATTTTCAAGCTGCTGTTACTAGCTCTGTTCCTTCCGTTCATGGGACTGGCACAAAACAGCAATCCCTGTGATGACGGGGATCCGAACACCATCGATGTGATGGATGGCGAGGGTAACTGTATTCACATTGCAAAGGTCTGTAATGACGGCAACGGAACCACCATTACACTGACCATCCCTGCCGGTCCCGAATGTAAGGACATTCCTTGTGATGACGGGGACCCAAAAACGGTTGACATTGTTGACATTAACGGCGAATGCCATCATATCCCTCTGGGGTGTGATGATGGTGATCCAACCACTCTGGATTATGTGGACGAAAACGGCCAATGCGTCAACGAAAAAATCGTTTGCGATGATGGTGACCCCGAAACCGAAGACTATCTGGATGATAACGGAGTTTGTCATCATGTAAAAATCATCAACAACTGTAACACCTGCGAAAATGATGACACCCCTCCTACTGCGGAGTGTAGAGATGATTTAACCGTCAAGTTGGGAGATGGAGGTATGGTTGAAATCTGGCCATCAGAGATTGACAAAGGCTCTTTTGATGAATGTGGAGACGTTACCCTATCCATCAACAAGAGTAAATTTGATTGTGATGACCTGGGGTACCATTACGTTACCCTGACCGTCAAAGACGAAGCGGGCAACTCTGCTACCTGTAAAACCAAGATCAAAGTAACCGATCCGGATGACAAATGCTACGATCCATGCGAACCTGACGATACCAAGCCGACGGCTGAGTGTAAAGAGTGGATCAAAGTTCATCTTGGCGACGGAGGTATGGTACAGATCTGGCCTTCTGAGCTCGATAACGGCTCCTATGATGATTGCGGAGACGTATGGCTATCCATCGATAAAGATAAGTTTGACTGTGATGACATTGGTATGCACAAAGTTATGCTTACGGTTAAAGACAAAGCAGGCAATAAAGCAACCTGTAAGACCTTAGTGGAAGTAACCGACCCATACAACAAGTGCTACGACCCATGTGAGCCTGATGAAACCAAGCCTTGGGCAGAATGTAAAGAATGGATCGAAGTCCATATTGGAGAAAACGGTATGGTGCAAATCTGGCCTTCTGAAATCGATAACGGCTCCAAGGATGATTGCAGCGATGTGTGGTTGTCTATCGACAAAGACAAGTTTGACTGCGACGATATTGATAAAATGCACACCGTTACCCTCACCGTTAAAGACAAGGCCGGTAACAAAGCTTACTGTAAATCACAAG
>JAUIKE010000303.1 GCA_030430845.1 Bacteroidia bacterium
TTGAGGTGAGCCACTCGTTTTTTTGATCTGTCAAAGAACTTTGTTTTATCCCTTGGGATAAATGGGCTTTTTGTGTTTGAGAGTTAAAAAAAGTGTCAACTACTTTTGGCAGCATGTGAAACATGCCCGTTTTAAGAAAAAAACAAAGTTTTTTTCTTAAAACGACCTCCCAAATAAAATTTAATGGGGTGGGTAAAAACGAGGAACGAGTTTTTACACAACCCCACCAACGAGGGGCCCGTACGGGCCACCAACAGCCACTAACGAGATCACACCGACAACAACGTCAGCAACTGCTCCTTCTTGTTCTTCGAAATAGGCACCTTCTGCTGGCTCTTCATGACCAGATAGCCTCCGTCGGTACGGATGTATTCCTTGACCTGGCGAAGCTGGATCACATAAGAGTTGTGGGGTCGGTAAAAGCCGAAAGGGGCTAACATTTCCTCGAATTCTTTCAGGGTTTTGGAGATCAGGCGCTTGCTGCCGTCTTCCAGGTAGACGACCGTGTAATTACTACTCGCCTCACACAGGATGATCTGCTCGGGCTCTACGTACTCGATGGCCTCTTTGGACACCAGGCCGATCTTGCCGGGCAGCCCGCTGCGTTCCGCTTTTACATTTTTGATTAACTGGCTCAGTTGGTCGGTTTGGAAGGCGGCGCCTTTTTCCAGGTGCTTTTTGACGGCCTGGATGAGTTCCTTGTTTTGAACCGGCTTCAGCAGGTAATCCAGTGCACTGAACTTGATGGCCTTTATGCCGAATGCGTCGTAGGCGGTGACAAAAATAACGTCAAAGTCAAGCGGCGCTCCCAGCTCCTCCAATACATCGAAGCCACTCATTCTGGGCATTTCTATGTCGAGAAACAAGAGGTCTAATTTATTCTTCTGAATCCATTCGATGCCCTGCAGGGGATCTTTGAATTTAGCTTGTACCTGCACTTCCGGACAATAGTGCTGCAGTTTCCACTCAAGGGTGTCAATGCTGTGCTGTTCGTCATCAATAATTACTGCCTGGATCATAGATTTTAGATTGCGATGGTTAATATTACTTTGGTGCCGGCTGCCTGGCCTTGCTGGTCATATAAATCATTGATGACCAGGGAAGCATCGGCATTGTATAATTTATTGATCATTTCAATTCGATTCTCGGTAATTTTCATGCCCATGGACTCTTTGTGCGTATTCGTTTTATTCTTTTTCAGGACATCGGAAGCCACCCTTCCTATTCCATTATCCTCAATAGTTACTTTTAGTTTTTCCTCCATTAATTCAAAATGCAGTTTAACCTTCCCTTCCTTGCCCCCTTCTTTTTCCATATGCATCAATCCGTGCCAAATGGCATTTTCTAAAAAAGGCTGGATCAGCATAGGTGGAATTTCAATTTGATCGACATTTATCTCCGGGGCCACGCAGATTTCATAGGAAAATAGTTCGTCAAACCGCATGGATTCCATTTGGAGGTATAATCTTAATACTTCGATCTCATCTTTCAAACTTGTAAAATTCGCTCTTGACTTTTGCAAAGTCAGTCGCATTAGTCGAGCAAAATTATTAAGATACTCCGAAGCTTTGATCGACTCATTCTTGATAATGTAGCTGTCGATAGAGTTAAGGCTGTTGAATAAAAAATGGGGATTCATCTGAGCGATCAAGGCGCTCATCTCCACTCCTGCCAGTTTTTTTTCATAAGTAGCTTTAAGCTTTTCTTCCTTTCTTACAAGGCCGATCCGATATTGTACGAACAGATAGGTTAGCAGTAGCCCCAACAGTCCCAGCAGGCTAAAGAACCCCCAGCTTTTATACCAGGCCTGGTCAATGATCACCGGCAGTTCCAGTATTTTTTCATTCCAAATACCTTCATTGTTAGCGGCCATCAACTGAAAAGTGTACTCCCCAGCCGGCACATTCGTATACTTGGCTATCGTACTGGCCTCCGCATCCACCCAATCCTCAAAACCTTTCAAACGGTAACGAAAAGTAACCTGATCCCCCAAAGTAAAGGCCTGAGCGGCATAAGCAAAGGAGAAAAAGTTTTCGTTATGCTTGAGATGGAGCGGATTGCTACCAAATGTATAAGCCCTACTTTCTATGGGATCTTGCTTAATGCTTACTTCCGTCAAATAAGGGGTAGGTAGCTCCTTGTTTTTGGATAACTGATAGGGGTTTACCAAGGTCAATTCCCTTCGGCCCCCAATAACCATTTGGTCATCAGGGAGGAATTCCATGCCAAAAAAAGAAATAGCCTGACCACTAAATTTCAGTTTGAACATATAGGCGATCTGGCCTTCTTCGTCCAAACGGAAGATTTCACTATTCGTAAAGCCCCAAATCCGGCCTTTTGAATCCGTTCGAAGTGAACGCACCCCACTTTCTGCTCCCATTTCCAGAATATTGAACTTTTTGACGATCCCCTTTTCCGGCTGATCAACCAGCCCATAACCGATCGATGAATAGCTGCTTATCCAGACTCTTCCTTTCTGATCCTCTGCAAACTCGTCCACTGAAAAAAAGCTGTTTTCTTCATTTACCGAAAAAAGGAAGTTGTGAAAAAGCTCTTGGTCTCTGTCTAACACACTTAGGCCACGAGACCTCTTTAGCCAGATATTGCCCCGGCTGTCTTCGAACATATTTTCAGTAATGGATGGCAGGGTGTCTGATAAAATCAGCTCTTCACGAAAAACTTCATACTCTTTTGTCTCCAGGTCAAATTTGTACAAGCCCGAAGCCCTCGAACTTACCCAAAGCGCTCCTTGACTATCTATCAATAATTGCATCCACCGTATTTCCTGTAACACCGGATCGTCTAAAACCGGCCGCAATCGTTGAGTCTGAATATTATAGAAATACAAGCCAGGTTCAGCTGATATTACGAACTCATTGTCACTGACACGTTGAAAGCCGTGAGCATTTATCATTTTCTCATCATGTCCAAATGCATCAGCATTTGAATAAGGATAAAATTCATAGCTATAGTCTTGCCTATTAAAAGCATAAATCCCATCAGCTCGGCGAGGGCAAAAGAAAATAACATCTTTGTCGGCATCATATACCTGCAAAAAGACCATCCCCGTCATATCGTTTCCCATTTCCTCTACGAAAGAATGGACCTTAAACTGCTGTAGGTGCGGATCACTAATAAACAATTGATTATCCCGGCTAAACCAGGCTCTGCCTCTGCGGTCCATCATGTGGATGCCGTAATTAATGTCTTTCCTGAAATTATTTGGTTTTTCAAAAAGAATGCGTTTTAAGGTACTCGAGTACAAATACACTCCTGAACCCATGGAAACCCAAAACGAATCCTTTGATTTTGGCATAAAGGCGAAAGCAGTCCCTTTTTGCAATATTCCCTCCGGATCATTTGTTACTTTGATTGGGGTGAAAGATTTTTTTTCAGGGTCAAAAACATGCACGCCGGTTCGCCAGCTTCCGACATACAACAAGCCATCATCATGCTGATATAATCTTCGAAAAATATTGGCCTCCGCCTGATATGACTTATCCTCAAAGGAATAATTATAAAACTCTACTAGTCCGGAATACTTATTCACCTCCATCAAACCACTGGTAGTACCTGCCCAAATGATGCTATCGTTCGTCCTGGATTGTGTAATCGATAAAACTCTGTTGCTGGGATATACTCGTGGAGTTAATGGAGGAATGTAAGCCGGCCTGACGGCCTTAAAAGTATCGGCTTTCGGGTAATACTGCCATAGCCCATCATTCCTCGTGCCAACCCAAATAAACCCCTGACGGTCTTTGTATAATTCATAAATCTGGAACTCTACCCCCTGCTCGGTTCTTTCTATCTGCCCATGATCATTGAGAGAATAGTTGCGAAATTGGTTGGTGTGCAGGTTTAAAACTGAAATGCCTTTTACCGTTCCGGCCCAGATTTCATTTTCCAACGGCAAGACTTCTAAAACATCGTCGGATAAAATGGAACAAGGATTTTCTGGGCTATCCTGATAAAAAGTAAAATGCTGGCCGTCAAATCGACATAAACCTTTATTGCTCGCCATCCACACAAAGCCGTCGTACCCCTCCTGCTTTGATTGCCTTAACACCACATCCTCCTTGAGTGAAATGGTAGAAAACTCAAACAAAAAATCTCCTTCTTGTGAGTAAGCAGTTAAGATCACGAAGATCCAAAGAAAGAAAAAGCATTCGCTTTTTTTGTCGAGTATTCTTTGCTTCATTGTATTAAGCAGTGTCTTGTGGAAGATACAATTTAATGTGCGATCCCACAAAGGCATTTATTGAATACTAACTTGTGATGAGTGAAATGCCTATTTAACTGATTAGAATCCTAAATCAACCAAATGCACCTCCCCTTCCTGCAATGCTTTTTCATATAATTTCTTTCCGGAAAAATCCGAAATGGCTAAATTAATTCGATTTTTCTTTCTACTTACTTCCAAATTCCAGGTCCTGCCAAAAGCATGGATGTTCTTCAGTGCCATCCTATCCCAATCCTCCGGCAAACGAGGGATGCAAGTAAACGAATTCAATCCGGTCGGTCGGATACCGAACAAGCCCTCAATAAAAATCCGGCAGTACAAGCCGCTCTCCGCCGACAAATGACTTTGGTTGTATTCCGGATAAGCTTCAATGACGTAGGGAACATGGTCACCAAGCAAGCGATTTTTGGAAAAATCGACTAGTTTCTCCATTCCCTGTTCTACTGCCCCTGCTGCCATGACCCCTCGCAAGGCGTACAAGGTCGAGCGGTCCCATACAGTAGTGGTCCCGGCTTTGGTCAACAGGCCGCTTGGAGTCCACAAACGCTTGGAGAAAAGAGCGCTGATAGTTCCGTCCAGCCGGTCATAAATGCCCACCGTCAGGGGGATACAGATCCAGGAGCGCAGCACATCATTCCCTTCATAGTATTGGTAAGTTTCAAAGCCTTCTACATTCGCTTCAAAATAGTCTTTGATTGCCTGGCGAAGATCCTGGGCCTGCTTCCGATAGGTTTCAATTAAAGCGTCGTCCTTCCCCAATTCTTTCGCCAGATAAGCGGCGGACACCAAAGCATCATAGTACAAGGAGGAGGTACTCAAATTGGCATCTCCTGCGGGAAAACGACCTTCTAATTCATCGGTGTCGGAGGCAATCACACCACTCGGCATTTTTTTGCGGTTGCTGTATTCCAGGCACCACTCGATCAAGGGCCAGAGCTCTTTACTCCATTCCATATTGCCGGAAGCCATAGCAAAGCGGGCAGCTCCGTAGGCGATCATGGCCATATCACCGCGGTCGCCGGCTCCGTTCCAGAAGCTCCTGCCTTCAGCGATGATGGAGCTGGGAATAGGTTGGTATTCCGGATTAATATAGCGAGCAAAATGGCGAAAGCTGTTCATGGCACTTTCATTGCCGGCTTTATTTCCCAGAAACGGGAAGAAGGGATTGACATATTCGGCCTGGTCATTGGCCCAGATGGCGGCTAGGTATTTATTATAGCCTCCCGGGCCGTGCATCAGGCCACCACGAGTTGAAAAAATACTTTCAGTTGCGCGAACCTTCGAAAACCGGAACAGTTGGTTGAGATATGGATCAGGCGTCTCCAGGATCAGATCATCAAAACACTGCTGTACCAATTGTTGACGCCCCTTTAACTCAACCGAAGGATAGGTAAAATAGGGCGCATCGTTTTCCTTCCTAGCCGAACGAACCAGGCTAAAGCTTAGTTTTTCTCCCGGCGCTAAAAGATAACTGCCTTCTCCAATCAGAAATTCATCGATGAGGTAGGCGCCCCATTGGCCCTTTTGAGCCTCGGTTTTTTCCTGTTTCCCCCAGGCCGGCAGCACTATTTGAAGTGCTTTTTTTCCTCGATTGGTAAGCTCATACTGATCAATGATCGCCGGTGAATGAAGACTGGGGAAAATGCTCAAATTGACTTCCAGGTTTTCCCCCCAGCTTCCCTGAACAGACAGGTAGCCATTTATCCGGATGCTTTGTGCTGTTAAAAAGGCTTGCTCCTGTCCATTTACGCTAATCAAAGGATTGTTGTCATCATTGATCCTGCGTTGGAGGCTCGCATGGGTATCATCGGGCAGGGTACGCAGCATAGGCCAGCGAATGACTCGCTCAGCGCTGAAATGCCCTTCGGCATCCACTTGCCATTCCAGAATCATATCTACCTGAAGGCCCGACATGGCCATGTGGTCCTGATGAGGGAGGTAAGGTTTGCTTTTAAGATCCCATTGAATACCTTCGCTTTTCTCAAGGGTCCAGCGAAGGGTTTCTTTATTGGACTGTGAAAAAAGAATTACTGGAAAAATCAGGAAGAAACTCAATAGATAATGTGAGCGACTTAATATCATCGGAATATATTTTTTTTTAAAAATAATATTCCTCTTTAAATTTTAAGGGGTTGTGTGAAAACTCATTCCTTGTTTATACCCACCCCATTAAATTTTATTTGGGAGGTCGTTTTAAGAAAAAAACTTTGTTTTTTTCTTAAAACGGGCATGTTTCACATGCCGGTTGACATTTAAAATAAAAGGTTCTTCAATTGAGTAAAGTATGCGTATTTTAGTTTAAACCAAAAAACAAAATATGCTAGCACTTACTCAAAAAGAAGAACCTAGTTCT
>JAUIKE010000069.1 GCA_030430845.1 Bacteroidia bacterium
GTGCTTTTGGGGCCGGAACCGTCTTTGAACAAGGCCGTCCTATCGGAAAAGCTAAATTAAGTCAGATTACGCTTGGATTTCAGTTTGGCGGACAATCCTACCGGCAAGTAATTTTCTTCGAAACGGACGATGACCTCCAACGGTTCAAGAAAAACAAATTCGAATTTGCCGCTGGAGCTTCGGCTGTCTTGGTAAAGGAAGGCGCCTCCACCAACATAGATTATCACGAGGGAGTAGCCGTTTTCAATATCACAAAGGCCGGGTTGATGTATGAAGCTGCACTTGGTGGGCAGAAGCTAAAATTCAAGCCTTATAGTTCTCGCTAGTTTAGAATAGCCAAACAAGAGTCAGGCGGATCCATAGGTTTTTTAATACCTCATCTTAACCCCAAATTCGCGTGACTCCTGTTTGGTAAACAAAGATTATAGGTTTTTCAATTGATTAAAAGATCAAAATACTATGACTAGCACACAAACCAACGATCAATACAGCCTTCTCAAAATCTTAACGATCTGGGCTTTGGTTGCGGCTCCGATGCCGATCATGGCCTTTGGGATTGCACCAAGTGTTGCCATCGGATCTAAGTTGCACCCACTGGTAATAGTTTGGTTATTCATGATAGGAGGGATGATTTGGCAATTCATTTTGTCAGTGTGGCTGCTATATTTTGAATTGGATACGTTTACCTGGGCTGCAATTTGTGATCGTATTTGGCTAAAGAAACCACGTGACCCAAAAACAGAGACGACCAGTATAAAGTACTTCTGGTGGTTAATCCCAGCTTTTGCGTTCTACCTTGTAATCGAACAAACTCCGATCATCGATATCATCGGACGGCTCATACTCATCCCATTTCCGATATTAGAATCTTTACCCGAACTAAATCTTGCAGATCTTCCCGCCGAGCAGTTCGTGGGTGATTGGTGGTTGATGGTTATCACGCTAGTGAGTTGCGTCTTTAACTATTTTCTTGGAGAAGAGTTGTTGTTTCGTGGGATTTTACTGCCCAAAATGCGCGGTGTGTTTGGTCGATGGGATTGGGTTGCTAATTCTGTACTTTTTGGACTCTACCACCTGCACCGGCCACTACAAATGTTGGGATTTATAATTGGCGGATTGGCATGGAGCCTTCCATCCAGGTACTTCCACAGTATTTGGTTCGCAATCATTTTACATGGAATCGAGGGCATACCACTAATTGTGGGTGTACTTACCGTTGTGTCGGGTTAACAATTTGATATTCATTCACCCAAAATATGTTATTATGAAAACCCAATTAATTTTTTCTTTAGTATTCGGATTCGCCCCTTTCTTAATCTACGCCCAATACGGTCCGAGTGCGCTTGAAAAAGCAGAAGCAACCATTGCTGCCTTTAAAGCAAGAAATACAAAGTTTGAGACTTTTTTTAAGGAGGCTTATGCCTATGCGGTGTTCCCCTCTGTAAGTAAAGGCGGCGCCGGAATTGGAGGTGCTTTTGGATCTGGAACTGTTTTTGAACAAGGTCGTCCTATCGGGAAAGCCAAATTAAGTCAGCTTACCATGGGCTTCCAATTGGGTGGACAAGCTTACCGTAAAGTCATTTTCTTTGAAACAAAGGATGATCTTCAACGATTCAAGAAAAACAAACTCAAATTTGCCGGTGGAGCTTCGGTTGTATTGGTAAAGCAAGGTGCCTCTGCAAATATAGCCTATCACGAAGGAGTCGCTGTTTTTTCGATCACAAAGGCTGGATTGATGTATGAAGCTGCACTTGGTGGGCAAAAGCTAAAATTCAAGTCTTGTAAAGACTTGTAAAGAGTCACATTACGGGATATTATCATCTAAAGAAAAAATTGTAATTCAAAATTAATCATGACAGATCAATTGGTTTTCTCAAGTGCAACTGTAATTGCACAAAAAATAAAAAGCAGAGAAATAAGCTGTTTGGACATCGCCAAACAATTTCTATCTCAAATAAAAGTATTCCAACCAAAAATTAATGCAATAAGTGATTTACGAACCGAAGCCTCCATACTCAATGAGGCCCGTGAAAAAGATAAATTACTTGAGCAAGGAATCGTTTTAGGCCCTTTGCACGGAGTACCCCTGACTGTTAAGGATACTTATAATGTGAAAGGTTTAATTACATCGAATGGCAACTCCCAGCTAAAAAACAATAGGGCTAAAAATGATGCTGAACTAGTTAAGCGGTTAAAAGCAGCCGGCGCAATAATTATGGGTAAGACCAACCTGGCTTTATTCGCCTTAGATTGGCAGTCTACTAATAAGTGGTTCGGTCAATCGAATAACCCTTATGATTTGGATCGGGTTGTTGGTGGAAGCTCTGGAGGCTCAGCTGCAGCATTAGCTGCTGGATTTACACCTCTAGAACTCGGAACCGATTCAGGAGGATCTATCCGGGTTCCAGCCCATTTTTGTGGTGTATGCGGATTACGCACCACAGAATCAGCACTAAGCATACAGGGTAACATGGAGACTCCCGGAGTGATAAAAACAGGTAGATATTTGACATCAAATGGTCCCTTGGCCAGAAATGTAGATGATTTGTTGTTGATGTTAGAGGTGTTATGGGACGATAAAGAAAGGTTTGTAGAAAACCCTCCTGTATCGCTGAAGCAATTTTCCCTGAAAGAAAATCATCCACTGAAATTAGCTTATTCCAATACACTGGGTAATGTCCAACTAGATCATGAATATAAAGTGGTGTACGACCAATTTATTCATAAGCTGGGCCATCAAGCATTCTCTTTGACGAACGATCGTCCCAAATATGATGAAACGGAATTGACTTTATTGTGGGGTAAAATTGCAGGCTTTGATTTGGCCGCTGCGCTGAAAAAAATTCCATTCAAAAAATGGATCACCTATTTCTTCATCCATCAAAAGTACAAAGACAAAAAATGGGCTAAAGGTATGGCTCAGGGAGCAGCATTGAATGCACATGCATACACCAAAAGTCTTCTTGAGAAGGATAAAATTGGAAACGAATTCTACAGCTTCTTTGAGCGATACGATGCATGGATCACACCCGTTTCGGCTGCTCCGGCCTTTAGGCACCAAAAACCGGGTAAACCATTTGACCACAATGGAACGAAACTTCCATATGCCTCTGCTTTTATTCCATTTAATTTTCCTACAACACTTCCGGGCCACCCGATTGTAGTAATCCCAATTGGTATGACCAAAAGTGGATTGCCGGTCGGAATACAAATACATGGTAAAAGGTGGCACGATTTTGAGCTGTTACAAGTTGCTAAACGATTAGAGGGACTGACGGATGGCTTCAAGATTCCAAAAATGTTTCAATGAAAATCAATTAAGGATTCAAGAAGGCTTGTAAGCTTTGAATAGTTTAAATCAGTTCAAAGACTTATGATTAATAGATTCGCACCGCTAAAGGTGAGGTGTACCAATATGTTGGTGACGAGGTTATTATTGTTTGGCCGGAGGATAAGGCAGGAAGATATTCAAATTGGTTGACCTGCTATGAAGCCATGCGAGTGGCCTTGGAAAAAAGGAGCCCAGTTTATCAAAAGCGTTACGGCCTGGTTCCTGAGTTCAAAGCCGGTGTGCACGGCGGTTTGGTTATCATTACCGAGATAGGCACCTTACAGCGAGCCCATGTATATCACGGAGATGTTTTAAATACGGCTTCCAGGATTCAGTCAAAATGTAACGAGGTCGGTTATGATTTATTAGTGTCCGAATTCTTGATGTCCGAAGTCCATTTGAGCCGTCGAAAGGAGTTTGAGAAAGTGGGAGTAGTGCCTTTACGTGGAAAGACCGAAGAGGTCATCATATTTGGGTTTGATAAGCGAATCCAGCAAGTAGACGTTAAGGCTTCTTCTGTTTCTTCTTAAACGTATAAATAATGCTTTTGATGGTATAGCAATGTATACGCAACTTAAAGACAGACAAGCAGAGTTGTAACCAGTGAAATGCAAAAATGAGATGAGATTTAGAATAGATAAACAAATTAAGAATATAAAATGGAAGTATTTAATATCTGAGATTTTATTAATAGTCATAGCGATAAATGTCGGCCTATGGTTTAATAACTTGAACGACCTGAGAAAAGAGAAAAAATTAGAAACCAAAATCCTTGGTGAATTTATTATCTCCTTAAAGTCAGACAGAGAAGATATTATTTCAAATATTGAAACCCATGCAAAAGGAATTGAGTCGTGCGAACGATTACTTACCTTAAATCAGGAACTTATTCGAGCTTCAGATTTTGCGTCAGCTATGAGTTGGTCCTTCCTTATTGCTGATTTATCCAGCTATGAATCGCTAAAATCTATTGGTATACAACTTATTAAAAATGACAAAATACGACGAGATCTTACCAAACTATACAATGTTGATTACAAACAAATCATAGAATTTGAAAACAATCATAAACGAATTTGTTACGAATTTGAAAGTAAAATCGGTGATTTCATTAGTTTCCCAGGGAATGAATACCTGATTTCGGAATCCAATATTATCCAACTCAAACAGCTTACCTATCTAATCAATAAGTTGAAGTTTTCACATGAAAACATGAAGAGCCTTTATGAAAATCAGATACTGATGAATATTGAAAACTTACTGTTAGAAATAAAGAAAGAGGTCAATTAAAGCTGGAAGCGCCGATTACTAAGTTACCGTAAGAGGCTATTACACCCGGCTTTTATATTACCTTATCCAATCTAAGTTCTTCTACCTCTTCAACGGTCATGTAGTACTTTTTGATTCTTTGTTTGTACTCCTCGGGCAGTTTGGAATGATCTAAAATGAATTGCTTAGTCGCCACCAGGTAATCTGCAAAGCCTTTTTTGATGGCAAAAACATCCGCCCGGCGCTCTGTTCCGATTCGATGGTTTTCAAATAGCAGGTATCCCACTGCAAAGCGGATCAAATTCCAGCCCGATCGGTCGAAATAGTCCATAACATGACCTAATTCATGGGCGAACCACCCGACCAGGACCTCCTCCGGCAGATCTTCCGGTTTAAAATACTTTTCCAATTCTATATCATTGCTCAAAGTAACCTGATAAGCTCTTTTTTTCTTATTAAAAAAATGGATATTGCGTACCGGCTGGGCCTGCATATTGGTTTTGCCCAAGGGTTTTCTGGAAAGGATCACTTTATTCTCGTGTAAGTCTGGAAAACCCTCATGAGCTGTTAAAAAACACTGTTTTATAAAAGAAGAATGGATGTTGTCGAATACAACATTGGGATGCATATCGATGGCTGTTTGTTTTGATGAAAAACAAAACCATTGCCTATTTCTGAAACTTTTTAGGACGAGCCAGTTTCCGAGTGATAAAACGATACATGGCTTTTAATTTGGTGCGCCGCTGGGAAATATTATTTCGTTCCATTTTTTTGCGACGCCGATTGGCAGCTTTTTTGTTTTTCAAGGATGAATATTTAACTGTTTAATTCAAATGGTAATTTGGCTCACAACGGAGTGATTTTTTCATTTGAGTACTTGAGATGGTTGGCCTGTGCAGGCAACCATCTCAAGTACTCAAATGAAATTTATCTTGTGTACATCACTACTTGAATCGTTTAATAATAGGACAACAATTACGGCCCATATGTTCGGTCATTTGTCTTCCTCCTGAGATTTAAAATAATTATATCTTTTTACCAGTGTAATCAAATCATCCCAGGCATACTCTTCCGACTGAATGCCGGCGACTATATCTTTGCTATCATTGAGAAGATACCAGACCTTGTTGTCGTAGAGCCAGTCATCGTCGCCCCGAAGGTAGGCATACTCATCTTTCCCCTTAAACAAAACGTAGCTGTAGGCCGGCATCCAGTTACCGTCCAGATCCATAAATGAGTCATTGATATAGTGAAGATAAACCTTGACAGGACCATCTTCCACCACCGGTAAAAGGAATAGATCAACCCTGCGGCTGGTGCCTCCGAATACATCCACATATGGGATTTTTATTTTTTTGGGCTCCCAGACCTTACCGTATATAGCGAAGCCTTTTATTTCATCGGCCTCGTATTTTTCTTCCTCTTCTTTTCCTTCCGGGTAAAAAGTGATTCTTTTGGCCATTTTATGAGGCATATCAAATTCTAGCATTCCCGAAATGGTGTCACCTTCGAGGGTAATGATGAAGCTTTCTGTTTTTTGCCCCTTCATACTTTTTTTATACCAATTGGCCTGGGCATTCAAATAAATGCTGCTGCTTATAAAAATCAGAAATAGAAAAAATCTCATAGATAAACTTTTGTATCGCACTTACTCCTTAGAACGTGTTTAGATGGAGAAGTTGTTTAAAGTTATCGTACTTACCTGCACGTAAAGCATTATGGCTACTGAACGGCAGCTATTTTTCGTTCTGTAACTTTGGCTACACAACTCAAAATGAGTTTTGTCAGTAGCCATAAGCCTTCACGCTCGCTTACAGTAGATAACTTTAAACAACTTCTGAATGTACAAAAATTAAGTGGTTCGGGCAATTATGAAAAAAATTTGGAAAAGGCAAAAAGTTATTATTCCTAAAGCACTCTCGTTTTTTCCTGCTGAATGATTATTTTACGCCTCAAAGGAAGGTGGAGCTCATTGGAGTTTAATTTTTAACCGCCGAATTGAAGCAAGCTAAAGCTCGCTTTCCTGGCAAGCTGAAGCTTGCTGTCCGATTAGGCGCTTATTTTTTAAACGCCAATCAGCTCCGCCAAAAAGTTTTGCCTTTTGAATGATTATTTTTCAACCTTCTTAGGTAATAGGCGAAGACAGCTTTCAAGCTACTTAACACAGAAACGAAAGACAAACTGTAATGGACCAAAAAATTCCAGCTGAGGCACTCCAAAAACTGGCTCAGGGCCTATCAGGCGATCTTCACTACGACCACCTGATGAGGGTACTCTATGCCACTGATGCATCTGTTTACAGAGAACTGCCTTTGGCAGTAGCCCTGCCCAAAAACACAGAAGACATTCAATTGCTGATCAACTTTGCCCATCAATACAAAACCTCTCTGATCCCGCGTAGTGCAGGCACTTCCCTTGCAGGACAGTGCGTTGGAGATGGCATCGTAGTAGATGTATCCAAATACATGACCGAAATCCTGGAAGTCAATCAAGAGGAAAAATGGGTTCGTGTACAGCCTGGCGTCATTCGGGATGAACTGAACCGGTATTTACAATCTTACGGCTTGTTTTTCGGTCCCAACACCTCTACCTCCAACCGATGCATGATAGGCGGAATGGTGGGAAACAATTCCTGCGGCACCACTTCTATTGTGTACGGCTCTACCCGTGATCACGTTCTGGAGTTGCATACTGTACTAAGCGATGGATCAAAGGCGGTATTTAAAGCCCTCAGTAAAGAAGAACTGGAGGAAAAATGCAAGGATAACGTAAGCCTGGAAAGCAAAATATATCTGCACATGCTGGAAGAATTAGGCCAAGCAGACATACAGGAAAATATCCGCCAGGAATTCCCCAAAGCGTCCATTCATCGACGGAATACCGGCTATGCAGTGGACGAATTGCTCAAACTCCAGCCCTTCGAAGAAAAAGGCGCTCCTTTTAATTTTTGTCAACTGCTCAGCGGTTCGGAAGGGACCCTGGCTTTCACGACCGAGATCAAGCTGCACCTGGATCCGCTTCCTCCGCAAGAAGTCGTGGTGGCTGCTATCCATTTTCCTTCCATTGCTGATTCGATGAAGGCCACCTTAATTGCTATGCGACATCAGCCCTCCGCCTGCGAATTAGTCGATAAGATCATTCTGGATTGTACTAAGGGCAATATTGAACAGGAGAAAAATCGCTTTTTTGTAGAAGGTGACCCGGCAGCCATCCTTTGTGTGGAATTCAGAGCCGATGATATACAATTGGCTCGAAATAAAGCCCTCGCTTTGATCGAAGAAACAAAACAAGCCGGGCTGGGCTATGCCTATCCAATGGTGGAAGCAGCCCAAACAAAAAGCGTTTGGGACTTACGTAAAGCAGGCCTGGGATTGTTATCCAATATTCCAGGGGATGCCAAACCAGTAGCTTGTATTGAAGACACTGCCGTGGACTTACCTGACCTGCCTGCCTACATTGAAGAATTCGAACAATTAATGGCGCAATATGGCCAAAGGTCCGTTTTCTATGCACATGCCGGTGCCGGAGAACTTCACCTACGTCCGATACTCGACCTGAAAAAAGAAAAAGACCGGCAGCTATTCCACGATATTACCAAAGATACAGCCGCCCTGGTAAAAAAATATCAGGGTTCGCTAAGCGGCGAACACGGAGACGGGCGTGTCCGTGCCGAATTCATCCCAATGATGGTAGGGCAAGACAACTACGACCTTTTCCTTCGCCTTAAATCGGTTTGGGACCCACTCAACATCTTCAATCCAGGAAAAATTGTCGAGGCGCCTCCTATGAATGAATCCTTGCGCTATGAGCAAGATCAGCAAGACAAGCCCATAGAAACCGCTTTTTCATTCGACAAAGAAGGAGGCATCCTTAGAGCAGTCGAAAAATGTAATGGTTCAGGCGATTGCAGGAAATTGCCGACGGCGGGTGGTACCATGTGCCCCTCCTATCAGGCAACCCGCGACGAAAAAGATACGACCAGGGGGCGAGCCAACGCCCTCAGAGAATTTCTCACTCGCCAGGATACATCCAATTCACCTTTTGCTCATCCGGAATTGAAAGAGGTGATGGACCTTTGCATCGGCTGCAAAGGCTGCACTTCCGAATGCCCCTCCAATGTTGATATGGCCTCTATCAAATCTGAGTTTTCTTTTCAGTACCAAAAGGCCAACGGCTTTAGTCGACGCTCCCGCTTATTTGCTGACAATGCCAAGTATAATAAACTGGCAGCCCGCTTCCGCCCGATCAGCAATTGGATGTTCACCAACAACTTCAGCAGCCGCTTGATGAAAAATTATATGGGTATCCACCCCAAAAGGAGCATCCCCACCCTATCCAAAGGGAACCTGTATCGCTGGTACCGGAAAAACTATCCAAAGATCAGGCCCACTGACGACATCAAAGGCAGGGTCATTCTTTTTGCCGATGAATTCACGCTTTTACTGGAATCTCATATCGGTATACGCAGTATTGAATTGTTGTGCCGGCTGGGCTATGAAGTCCAGCTTCTCAAGCATCCCGAAAGTGGCCGCTCACACATCTCAAAAGGTTTCTTGGAGGAAGCCAAGGCCCTGGCCGAGGCCAATGTGGAGTTTTTTCATGAACTGGTATCCGAAGAACAACCCTTAATAGGGATAGAACCATCAGCCATACTGGGTTTCAGAGATGAGTATCCAAGGTTGGTTAAAGAAGAACTGGTGGAAAAAGCTGAGCAACTCAAGCAACACGTCTGTCTGATCGACGAATTCCTGGAACAAGAAGCCCGCAAGGGACATATTACTACCCATAACTTCACCGAGGAAGCCCTACAGATCCATTTGCATGGCCATTGTCATCAAAAAGCCTTGTCTTCGGTTGCCCACACGGCCTGGTTACTAAGTTTGCCCAAAAATTATTCGGTGGATGTCATTCCGTCAGGTTGCTGTGGCATGGCCGGCTCCTTTGGATATGAAGCTGAGCATTATGAAGTCAGCATGAAAATCGGAGAAATGGTACTTTTCCCGACAGTGCGCAAAGCTGGTCAGCAAAGCATGATCGCAGCACCCGGCACCAGTTGTAGAGCTCAGATACTGGACGGCACCGGCCGAGAGGCCCTCCACCCCGTGGAGGTCCTGCATGCAGCGCTAAAAAAATAACTGAGGGTTTAGCTGTGAGCAAAAAAGGGGATAGTTTGATATGAAGGTGACAATAACTGGGAAGTTAATAACTGGGAAAAAACAAGGGTTTAGAACCTTTAAAATGAGCGTACACCTATTCTGAATACACGGAAATAGCTTGAGCTCAAAAAGGTTTTTATTTAAAACTAGGGTATTCTATTTTTTAATTTTGTAAAGATCAGTGTTGGAGTTTAACTTTTTATATAGGTCAAAGGTAGGATAGAAAAAGGATAAAAAACAGAGGGTCCAAAAGACAAAACAAGGCATCAGTCAACTAATTTTCGAAAATTTAATACTACATTTATATTGATTTTCAATTAGTTAACAAAACAACCTAACCAAAAGTCAATGGCACCTTACAAGCTTACCTCGACCGTCCAGTATATTAAGGATAAATATGGAGATGAAATCCTCGGTTTTGCCCATATGTCCAGCAATAAGCTAAGTGTTCGGGACCTGGAGGTTTTAGACCAACTCTTTGAGGCAAGCGATCCGGCAACCGACTTCGATGAGGAAGCCTTTTGGGCTTCCATCCTTTCACAGGAAGTCCCCAACCCAACTCAAGAACCTGAGGACGTACTAAAAAAAAGAAGGAACCGGCTTTTAAAGGCTATTGAAAGATATCTGGCCTTTAAAGAATTTGAGGCGGTCCGGCCGATTTCGGATTATTTAATAGCCAGGCATTATAGTGAAAATAACAATGAAAAGCATGCCAGGGCCATCTTACGGCGAATGGAAAAGAACCTCGAACAAGGAGCGTATTGGTCCTCGGAATTGGAGGTACTCTATTATTGGTTTTTTCACTTAAAAATTCATCTGTATAAGAATGATGAAACCATTCCACATTTAATATCGCAGTTGGAAAACAAGTTAGAGCACTTCTACCAGGTCAACCAAATGCGCATTTTATTGGCAAAAGTAGACAACAGTCAGCGTCTGGGGTTAAAAAAGGAAGACCTGGTAGGCTTCCTGGAGAAATCAGCTGAAATAATCAATCAACCTTCCAGCAGCCGTATCATACGACTTTCCGGTGATTTGCTTAATATGCTGTTGATTGCAGATGACCCTTCCTACTGGCATGCTCGTGAGGTATTTGAGGAATTGGTCAAAAACGACCCTAAATTTTCTGATAGCTTCAAAAAAGAAATCACCGAAATTTTAATGAACCATTGCATTAGAAAAACAAATAGCGGTGAGGAAGAATACGCCAAACATTACATTCATCATTTTAACGAAATGGAAAGGATGGGCCAAATTCTGGAAGTCAACGGGAAAATAGGCTTTCAGCGCCTAAAAAACGGGCTGGTGGTAAGTCTGGTCGCCCAAGACTATGGATGGTTCCATAGGATGAGAAAAAAATACGGCAAAAATATACATGAAGAATTATCAGATGAAAAAGAAAATCCTTTGCTGTCCTTCTTAATAGCCACTTATGAGCTTCACCGCACAAACGGTAACATTAACAAAGGTATGACCGCCCTCAATGTTTTTAAAAATTCTAAACACTACCGTAAAAACCCCATTCACAAGGTTTCAGTCGATAAACTTATGATCAAATTCTTCTTTCAAAAGAAACAATTCAGGTCTTTTGAAAATGGGATCGCCTCTCTTGAAACCTATATTAGAAGAAAAAAATCCCTCACAAACAGGTATAAAGATGCACAGCTGGGAGCCCTGAAATATTTCAAAAAGAATGCCACTATTCAATCTATAACTATTTCTAAAGGCTTTGAAAGCCTCCCCATCCCAGACCGGATCTGGATCAAAAATGTAAACGAAAAAAGGCCTCCTCAAAATGAGGAAGCCTGATTTTTATTTCAGTATGGATATACCTTTAGTTAACAACTAAAATATCGTCGGAAAAGAACCATCCTTCGCTGGTTTCCACCACGACCAGGTAAAAGCCCGGATCGAGGTAAGAAATGTTGGCGTTACAAACCGGTTGCCCACAGGCACTAGGTGCCGTTTCTCCATAAATCTGAATATCTACCACATCCACATTTGGATCTTCTGTGTCCACTATCAGAGTGATGTCATCCTGAATAATAATGGATCCTCCGTAAGTACCGGCCGCAGGCTGCTCTGTCGGATAGGCAGCAGTCATCAGGGCTACGAGTGTAGCCAAAAATAATGTTTTCATTACCCTAAGTTTTAAAGTTTCAAAAAAAGAACTCGCCCCTAATCCGTTGAATTAGAAATAGTTGCCGGCCGGCACTTTATTAATTTAATTCTGTAAAGGGCATTGTATTGACTTGCAAGTGTATTGTTAAATCACTTGTTTCGTCAATTTTTTTCAAGTGTTTCCTGTTTGTTTTTTCCAGGTAACACTTGCAAGTTCGGAGGATTGAGTCGGAAGAGCTAATCGGGAAAATGAGAAAAAAATCCTGGTAATTGTAGTGAAAAGAAACGGAGAAAAATGTGGGTGAGCTGTAAAATAGCTGCTTAATTCCGGAAGCGTATGAGAAGAATATACGGAAAGAAAGCTGTGTTCTGGTATTTTATTTTTGGATAACAACTTAACAATTACTAATTTTTCCAGAATTTTACCAGAATTTTTCTGGAAATCACTTAATCCACTTATTCATAAACGCAAGAACCCCATGTCAAGAGTTAGTTTTGACGGACAGACATTTACCTATTTATTTAAAAGGATTTTTAAAAAGGCAGAAAATATAGAGGGTGAGCTTAGCGAAGAGGAAATCAGGCAGTATATTGAAAAAAAAGGCCTTGGGAATTATTTTGGGAACATCAGCCCCATTACAGGTGAAGATGAATCCTACCCTATTCCTTTGGAGAAGAACGGGATATTTGAGGATGATATAGATACCCCCCCTTTGCTAGACAACCTTAAAACCAAAATCCTGGAAGACGAGGCTGTCAAAGCCTATTTAAAGGAAAAATTTGCTCAGAGAAGGAAGGATCCCGCTAATAAAGTTTATACCAAACACAAATTTCACGGCAAGCGGTTATATGATCTTTATTCAGAGCTTTTCGGCCAGGGGCCGGATAAAGAAAAAGGAAGTTCCTCTTTATACGGACAGGTATTTTTAATTTATGGCGGCTTTCATTCTCAGGATGAGTTAGAGGAAGCCCATAAGGAGGAACTAGACAAGATCAAACTGGTCAGGCGTCCAAGCAATAAAATTAACTACAAAGGGTATTTTTACAGCTTCCCCCACTTTGATGTGAAGGAATATGACTTGGATATTGAGTTCTGCAACCGACCTCAATTAACGGTTACGCTGACTAAGTTCGATAACCACTACACCATTGAAACTTATACTGGTTTGGGAATATTCCAAAATGGAGAGCGAAAAATATACTTGAATCTTGTTGAACAGAATACAGGAAGCAAGCTCCGCATGACTTTGGTGACCGGAAGTGCTCCGGAATCCCAACCAACCTTTATATCCTGTATTCAGGCGGTTTCCCCATTTGGTCAAGTCATTGATATGGAAAGTGTGTTGGTAAAAAAGCAATATGCTGAAGCTAACAACTCATTAGTCACAGATGTTAAAAAATTCCTCATCCTTCACCGCAATGCTTTCCGGCTACAGTCGCCACCATTAAATCTGCGCAGGCTGACAGTTCGCAACGTTGATGTAAGAGAATTGGATGAATTGATCGGCACTTTCAGGGTATGGCGCTTTGATGAAAATTTTGATATCGTACAGTCGAAATTGGTTATCAATGAGTATTACAGAACCGTCTGTCTGACAGACCATTACAATGGACGGCAGCACCTAGAGGCTTACAAAAAACAATACTGCTCCCTTAGCATTACCAAACACCTGTTGGGTAACAGTACCCTGTGCATTACAAGCTATCCAATCGGAAGTACGGAGATCGTTTCTACCATCGTTGTTAAAATACCTGAGAGGGAAGAATTAATTACCGGCGGAGTACTGACCCTGACTAATTATCAGGAAGGATTTCCATCCGGGAAGGCATTGGCTATGATGAAAGAAGAAAATGACGGCTTCCCATTGAAAACGATCAAAAAGAGCGAAATAGAAAAAATCAAAAACACTGACAGAAACTTAGCTATGCTTGGAGACACCCTCTTTCAAATAAGGGACAGTATGTACGGACCTTCCAGAAATGAAAAAAGTATTTAATAAAGGAGGCTGTATTTTTATTGTTAGAAGTTTACTTCTTTAGCTTTTCTGAGGATAAAATCATTGATGGTAACATCTGATTTTTTTTCGTCCCCAGAATAGGAAGTTAATTTCTTGTCATTAAAAAATTGGTTGAAAATTTGTTGGACGGATTGTACATCTTTGAAGTCTATCCCGTAGCTGATTTTTAAAGGGCCTTTATTTATACTATCCACATATAATTTTCCACCTAAGTGCGCTTCCTTTAAAAACTTCTGAAGTTGTTTATGAAGCTTTTCGTCTTTTATGTCAAAGCTAACGGCTACCGAAATGGGGAAATCCTTTTTTAATTTAGGGTGGTTGTTGGGTAAGATATGAATAAAAACAATGTCGTTTTTTCTTCCGCGCTTAGAAAAACTGCCACCTGGAAGTGCAGAGTTTGGGTTAGGGTCCGAATATGATAGTTTAGTCATCACAGGGGATTTAATCTTCATGAATTAAAAGAAAATAAGTGTAAAACCTTCATGAATGGATTATTGAAGGAAACGGCTACCGCTCCCAAAAATCCATTCTTCTTATAAGCTTACTTATTTAACAGGTCGTCCTTACAAATATATAATTTAAAATGATGGAAACGGATCTATAAAAAAAAAGTTTTTAACATTTTTTTATGAAAAAACGTTAAAAATACACTTAATTTTTCATTTCAAATACTAAAAAAAATACCGATTATTTATCCAATTACTCATAATTTAATGTTTTATTATTTACAATGCCAGTTTTTATGAATAGAACTGAGGAAAAAGTTTGAGGTAATTAAAATTTATCAACATCATATAATTCAAGTCGCAATGCTAAGTTTGATTGAAAAAGAATCATTTTCAATTTGGCGAAAATTCGCTAAATTTGAATCTTCAAAAAAATAAATACCATGGATCTCAATCCAGTCATTCTAGCTATCCCGATGTACTTTGCCCTGATGGGCATCGAACTGGTGTACGAATCGATCAGCCGAAAGAAGACCTATCGGCTGAATGATGCCATTACAAATATCAGCACCGGCACTTTGCAACAGCTGACCGGCACCTTTTTGAAGATCTTCAAAATTGGAGTGTACGCCTTTATTTTTCAGCACTTTGCTTTTTTTGAGATTCCCCCTGACTGGACGAGCTTCATCATACTGTTTTTCCTCTTCGACCTCTGTTATTATTGGGATCACCGAATGGCCCATCGCATCAGCTTATTCTGGGGTGGCCACTCCGTGCATCATCAAAGTGAAGATTACAACCTCTCCGTAGCATTGCGCCAAAGCTCTACGGCCATGATCTGGGGCATGCCTTTTTACCTACCGCTGGCCCTGATAGGCTTTGATCCTGTTCAGTTTGCCGTAGTTGGTGGCTTCAATCTGCTGTATCAATTCTGGATTCATACCGAACATATCAATAAGCTCCCTCCTTGGTTCGAGTGGTTCTTCAATACGCCCTCCCACCACCGGGTGCATCACGGTCGCGACCCCAAATACATCGACAAAAACTATGCAGGTGTATTCATCATCTGGGACCGCCTGTTCGGCACTTTTCAAAAGGAGGAAGAACGGCCTCATTACGGGATTACCAAGCCACTGAACAGTTGGAACCCCGTCTACGCTAACTTTGCCCATTACATCGACCTGTATCACGATGTCAAAAAAACCAGATCCGCTACAGATGCCCTGAAAGTTTTATTCTATCCTCCTGGCTGGCGGCCTGACTATCTGGGAGGGCCCCAGGCCCCTACCGACGTTCCGGTCGATTACCATAAATACAATACACGTACCATCCTGCAAATGAATTTATACGTGTTCGTCCAATTTATGGGAGCGCTTGGACTAAGTGCCTTTTACTTTTTCAAAAATGAGGATTTTTCCGACCCTACCAAGGTATTGTTTGCCATTTGGATCATCATAAGCACTTTAATGTTCGGCTTTCTGTTTGAATCGAGCAAACGCTGGCTCATCGGTTTGGAAGTGCTTCGCCTTTTAGTCATCCCAGCCGGCTTATGGGCGATAACAAGCTATGGCGTAGCGGCCTTGCCCTTTTGGTTTATCCCGCTGGCTTCTGCCTTCTCAGCATTCAGCATACTGGCCTTTCTTTATTTAATGCAAAAAACGGATAAGATGGTTTTATTGAAGGACAGCATATGAGCCCGTCCGGGCTCATATGCTGTCCTTCAATACTGTTTTTTACTCTCTTTCCTTGCTTTATAGGCTCTAAAGCGCTCTAGATACCGTTCAATCTCTTCATTACTCATACGATCTACAAAACCTCTGGCGATTTCGATTTGCTCTAATACACCAGGAGGGGTCAAATCCCTGAAACGATTTGTTCCGTTTTTCCGTTTTTTGAGTTCAAAAGCATCATATTGCTCTCCTATAGCGGTATATGCCTCATATTTTAATGTATTCCCATCAATATGAATAAGCTGATATAGTTGCGTATTAGAAGCCACTCGCTCCAACCAATCTTCGAAGTTTAGATTATACATTTTGGGGCCACTCACGGAAACCACGTACATTGGTCCGCGATGCCGGTGCTTTCTTCCGAAGGCCATGTTGTATCCCCTTCCGTAGGCATGATCGTGTCCTTGCAGTACCAGGTCAACCTCATATTCTTCGAAAAGAGGCTGAAAGTTTTGCCGGAGCACCTTATTATTTCGACCAGAGGCTGTCGAATAAATGGGATGGTGTTGCGTGACGATGGTCCATCTTTGGTTATTTTTTTCCAATACGGATTGGAGCCATTCCTTTTGTTTGATCAAACTTTCAGGATCAGCAAGCATAGACTGGGTATTGAGGCTAATGATCCTCACTCCCTGATAATCGATATAAAACACCGTTTCTTTTAAGCCTTCCGGCCCGTTTTCAGGGAAGGTAAATGAGGGTTTCCAGTGTTCTGTCAAAACCCGGTCTGAACCATTTCGATAATACTCATGATTTCCCGGCGTGGCAATAACGGATTTCATTCCATTAATCCAACCACCGGCATAAAACCATTCTCCCCACTCTTTGTCCTCTCTGGGGATATTGATCAGATCGCCTGCATGCAATAGGAAATCGGCATCCGGCATAGTTAGAATAGCTTCCCGAATGCAGCGAGCCCATAAAGATTTGACGTCATTCTGGGCATCTCCAAAATAAATGAAAGAAAAAGGAGCTTTATGAGACTTAGCCGTTTTAAAATGAAACCACTCGCTATAATTCGTCCCATCTCCTACCCGATAGGCATATTGAGTACCAGGCTTCAATTTTGTAAACGTAACGGAATGAAATTTGGCTACATTCCTATTGGTGGTCAGTATCTCATCTTTTGCCTTAATGGTATCACACTTGACCCTGAAATAGGGATCAGCACTTGCCGGCGCTATTTCCGCCCAGGATTCATTAACTGACACATCCGTACGCCAGGTAACAGATTGTGTAGTGGCGGGATCCCCACTCCAAGTCAGGATAACTCTATCCGGAACCGGACTAGGCGGATAAGGGTCTGTAATCTGTAAATAAGCCGCAACCGGCAAAAAGCCCCAAAAAAACAGGGTAGAAAGTATTCTGTACATCTTTTGAAGAAATTGTAAAATTGGTATTAGTATTGATATTGGGTAGTCCCCTTTTATATAGCCCCTGGAACCTTGGAACTTCATAACCCTGGAACCTTGGAACTTCATAACTTTGAAACCAAAAAGCTACAACCAAAACCCCACTCAGGTGTTGCACTAAAGATAATATCTTTTCACATAATATGACCAGCCAATAAGTATGGACGCTATCCAAATCAAACACCTGGAAGACCAACGTAAATTTCAAACCGAGATCGAGGAAAAAAAAGGTTTTGTTGAATACCTTCAGGTAGGCAAACGCATCATTTTCACTCATACAGAGGTAGACCCGGCACTTGAAGGCCAGGGCATTGCTTCCCAATTAGCGAGGCACGCCCTGGAATATGCCCGTGAAAAAGAGTTTGAAGTCATGCCGCTTTGTCCATATATTGCAGGCTATATTAAACGGCACCCTGAATACCGACCACTTGTCATGAAAGGAGTGAACATAGGGTGAAATTTTTAGGGCCGACATCGGCGGCCCTAAAAATTTTGGTAATCTTGTAATATGCGAAAATCCGAACAATTAGGAAAAGAACCCATCCCTCGCTTACTGTTCCAGCAAGCAGCGCCGGCCTCTGTGGGTTTCCTGATCATGTCCATTTACGGTATTGTCGATACCATATTTGTAGGTAGGTATGTGGGATCTATGGGAATTGCGGCCATCGCTGTGGTCATGCCCATTACTTTCCTGATCTCCTCCATAGGAATGGCAATCGGTATTGGAGGTGCGTCCGTTATTTCAAGGGCCCTAGGCTCCGACCAGCGCGGCAAGGCCTTTCTGACCTTTGGCAATCAGGCAGCACTGACCTTGTTGCTGGCCACCGGCATTGTCATCCTGGGCTCTTTTTTCAGGGATGACATTCTCTTACTCTTCGGCGGACGTGGAGACATTCTGCCCCCGGCCCAGGAATATTTCACCATTATCCTTTATGGTGTACCCTTCCTGGCATGGGCCATGATGTCGAATAACGTCATCCGATCTGAGGGCGCTTCAAAAGTGGCCATGTTCACCCTGATCGTACCGGCCGTAGTCAACATGATCCTGGACCCCATTTTTATTATCGGCTTTAAATGGGGCATTGCGGGAGCAGCCTGGGCCACCACTATTTCCTACGTGGGCAGTGCCATTTTCACTTTGTGGTTCTTTATGAGCGGCCGTTCCGAACTAAAGCTACATTTATCCAACTTCCGACTCAAGTTGAACATTGTTAAAGAAATCGGATCGATCGGCGGCGTAACCCTCGCCCGGCAGGGTACAATCAGTGTTTTAGCCATTATTCTTAATAACACTTTATTTATTTACGGCGGAGAAATCAGCATTTCGGTATACGGCATCATCAACCGGGTCATGATGTTCGCCAACTTTCCCGTATTAGGGGTTACTCAAGGATTTATGCCGATTGCCGGATACAATTACGGCTCTCAGCAGTGGGGACGGGTCAAAAAAGTGATCAACACAGCCATGAAATCCGGCACCCTGATCGCACTGGGTATTTTTGCCTGTATCATGCTTTTTGCAGATCAGATCGTCTGGGTCTTCTCCGATGACCCCGAACTGATCGAAAAAACAGCGCCGGCGCTGCGAAAAGTGTTCCTGGCCACGCCCCTGATTACGATTCAACTGGTGGGCTCAGCTTATTTCCAGGCTATTGGCAAAGCCTTACCTGCACTCCTCTTAACCTTAACCAAACAAGGATTTTTCCTCATCCCGCTCATTCTGATCCTGCCGCCCATCTTTAATCTGGACGGGGTTTGGTACTCCTTCCCTGTTGCTGATATTATGGCCGCTAGTATTACTTATTGGTATGTACAGCGTGAGATTAGAAAGACAATTAATCGATATGTGGAGGAAGAGGAGAAAGTAGAAGATAAAGCAGTAGTCGGATAAGGCGTCTGCGCCTTATCCGACTACTGCTTTATCACCGTAACCGATCCCGACAGGCGTTCCGTATAGGGCTTGGCTTCCTCATCAAAGCCTTCGATCACAGCTACCCAGACGTATACCCCCGCTCCTACCCATTTGCCGCGGAAACGGCCGTCCCAGGGCGTAAAGTCTGTACTTTCAAACATCAAAGTTCCCCAGCGATCGAAGATCTGGAGGTGCAAACTTTCAATATCTGTACCCAAAACGGTAAACGTATCATTCGTGCCATCATAATTAGGACTAAAGGCATTGGGTACATAGATCTTTGTCGGGCATTGTTCCACTATATTGACCGAATCCACCCCTATACACCCATGTTGATCAAAAACCCTGACTTCGTACGCTCCCTCGGTTTTCACCGAAATACGCTCATTGAGTTGCCCATTGCTCCATACATACCTGAAAAAGTCTCCGGGATACAGCTCGTAATCCAACTGTCTATTTCGAATGCAGATAATCGTGTCGGGCCCCAAATCGGGTGCCGGAGTAGGTACCACCTCCAAGTCGATAAAAGAGGGAAAAGTCGCACAACCCGAAATCACCCCCACTACCTCATAAGTGCCGCTTCGGTCAGGGGTAGCATCCCTCAATACCGGAAACTGTTCTTCCGAAATGAAGTTGCGAGGTCCTTTCCATTCATAACGGGCACCGGCCAGATCCGTAGCTCCCAGGCGAACAAGTTCGCCCTCGCAAACGAGTATGTCCGGCTCGGCCTCCACTGCCTGGCGGAGCGTTACTTTTAAATCCCTGTATATCGTATCCGTCGTCAGCAAGCATTGGTCATGTATGATCACACTAACCGGATAGTCTCCCAAAGCATCATAAATATGCCCGAACTTGGCTTCTCTGGACGTGGTTCCGTCTCCCAGATCCCAGAAAAAAGTATAACGCAAGGGCGACAAGCCCGCATCAAAAGTAATGGTATCACTCAAACAACCACCCTCGGGGATCGGGTTGGCGTTGATCTTGCTGAAACTGGCTCCTCCACTGTAAGCATAGGATTCCAAATTGCCGTATCCATAAGCGGTGGCAATTACTCCGCATCCCTCAGAAATGATCGTATGAGCGCCCGGAGGAACCCGGATTCTTACATAGGAAAAATCTTCGTTCCCGGAAACCGGCCGGATGGTTTCTCCTCTTTCGGCAAGTGTGGTTCCATCAAATCGGACAAAATCGATCTCCGCCGTTTGAGAAATTACATTGATGTAGTTTTCTTCAATGTTCTGAAAGGAAGAGTTGTATAAAGTCACCGTATCCCGGGTTTGTTCGATACTGTTTAATAAAACCATGGAGGGGTCGCCTAAGCTGTGGCCGTTGCAATTGGAGCCTACATTGTATTGAGCGACCAAAATGGGTTTGTTGCCGACGATATAACTAGAAATCGAGCTCTGGTATTCTATGAACTCTCCGGCATCCAGATTATAGGTAGAAGTACCGACACCCCGAACTTCTACCTGCGTGTTGTCTTCAGAAGCCAGGATTCGGAACACATCAAAAGTAACGGAAGCATTCGGAACGGTTACAAACTGCCGGCCGTATGCATCAATCGGGTACATTTGTTCCAGCAGGTTATCTCTGAATTCGCAATTGCTGGGCACCTGCGTCCAGCGAGCTCCGCCGAACAAAGCAAAGTCTTTGTCGCCGGTCACCAGAGTTCCGGTCAGGTCATCCGAGCCCAGGCGAGCCTGTACCTGGTAGGTTTCACCGGCATTCAGTCGAATCGTAAAACTGCTGCCTCTTGATTTTCCTTTTTGAGTATCGTCGGCCAACTCGATGTTGATCAGGGTGTCATCCTCCTTGGCCACCACTATGAATTCGGAGGGAAAAATCCCTTCCTGCCTGTCCACCCCGTAATAGGACATGACGTAGTAAGCTTTCCCCAGGGTTTCTACAGGTAATACCACGGCCGCTTCTGAGCGCATACGGAAATATTGATGAATGTAAACGGATACCGGCTCTTGAGAGGTAAGGTGAATACCGGTTTGGGTGGTCGTTTCGGACCCCCGGGTTTCGGCCGACTGCGGTAACTGGATCAAAGTCACCTGGTTGGCCTGCACGGAAAAGTTTTCACTCCAACTTTGTCCCGGCATACTGATCTGACCGAAGGTATTGCGCTTAGAGGTGATCATAGCGACCATGGTGTTCTGATTGATGTCGCGATGCTCCATAAAGGCACACCAAAAGTCCGTTCCTTCATTCGTTTGGGAAAAAAGTGGGAGGGGAAAGAAAAAAACAATCCTTAAGTATGCGAGTAGTTTTCTGCTTTTCATACGGTGTTAATTTGCCAATATTCTTTCAGTGAGCCTCCAGTCTGCCAAAATACCTGACTAAATTGTCGTTTTTTTTAGTTCATTTCATCAAGGTAACACTACCCGATCTTCGTTCCGTAAAAGGCTGGGCGTTTTCATCAAATCCATCAATAACCGCTACCCAAACGTATACGCCCGGCCCTACCCATTTGCCTCGATACCGGCCGTCCCAAGGGGTAAAATCCGTGCTTTCAAACATTAAGGTTCCCCAACGATCAAAGATCTGTAAGTGCAATCCGGCAATGTCTGTACCCAATACGGTAAAGGTATCATTAGTGCCGTCATAGTTGGGACTAAAGGCATTGGGAATGTAAATTTTGGTGGGGCATTGTTCCGTGATCATAACCTCATCGGTGCCCGCACAACCTAATTCATCGTAAACTTTTACATTGATCATCCCTTCCTCTCGGACAACAATGGACGCTGACAACTGTCCGGTACTCCATTCAAACCTGCTGAAATTACCCGGTTCTAAAACATATTCCAGATCACTGTTTTTGATGCAAATGATGGTGTCAGGTCCTAATTCGGGCTGGGGAGTTGGATTTATATGGACGTCCAGGAATTCCGGAAAGGTCGCACAACCCGAAATGATTCCAACTACTTCATACCTCCCGGACTGCCCAGGGTCGGCATTTCTGATCAGAGGAAATTGTTCACCAGAGAAAAAGCCGGCCGGCCCCTTCCATTCGTATCGGGCTCCAGCCAGGTCAGTCGCCCCCAACTGGACGGCCTCGCCTTCACAGACCTGGACATCGGGCTCTGCCTCTACAGCTTTGCGCAGGGTTACTTTAAGATCCCGGTAGAAGGTATCTATCGTCATCAGGCAGTCATCACTGATGATCAGTTGTACTTCGTAATCCCCCAGTTGGTTGTAAATATGTCCGAACTTCGATTCCGTCGTTCTTGTCCCGTCACCAAGATCCCAGGAAACGGAGTAACGAAGTGGGGATAGTCCGGTATTAAAAAAAATGGTGTCGTTCAAACAGCCCCCTTCCGGGATCGGATTGGCGTTAATTTTACTAAAACTCGCGCCTCCACTGTAGGCATACGACTCCACGTCTCCATACCCATAAGCTGTGGCAATCACCCCACAACCTTCTGCAATGATGGTATGGGATCCGCGTGAAACACGAACGCGCGCAAAAGAAAAATCATTATTTCCTTGTACCGGAAAAACGTCCACATTTTGCTCTGCGAAGGTCTGTCCGTCAAACAGTACAAAATCAATATCCACCGTCCGGGCGATCACATTGATGTAGTTCTCTACAATATTCTGAAAGGTAGAATTATACAAGGTAACCGTATCCCGGGTTTGTTCAATGCTATTCAAAAGAACCATAGAAGGGTCGCCGACGTTATGCCCGCTGCAAAAGGAGCCGACATTGTATTGAGCGGCCAGTATGGGTTTGTTTCCAACGATATAGGTCGATACGGAACTCTGATACTCTATAAATTCTCCCGCATCCAACTCATATACATCGGTGCCGACTCCGTGAACTTCAACGCGGGTATTATTCTCAGATGCCAGAATCCGAAAAACGTCAAAATTAACACTGGCATTCGGTACAGTGACAAATTGCTTTCCCCAGGAATCGATGGGATACATTTGTTCCAGCAGATTATCCCAGGCTCCACCGCAATTGGCCGGCACAACAGTCCACCGCGCGCCGCCAAAAATGGCAAAGTTTTTATTGGCCGTAACCAGGCTTCCGGTCAGATCTCCACTGCCAAGCCGCGTTTGTACCTGGTAGGATTCGCCCGCATCCAGGCTAATGGAGAAAGTCGTCCCCTTAGATCGCCCTCCCTTACTATCATCTGCCAATCGAATACTGATCTGGGTATCATCCTCTCTTGCTACCACAATGAACTGGGACGGGTATTCTTCTGCATCTCGGAATATGCCATAATAAGACATCACGTAATAGGCCCTTCCCAAAGTTTCTCTCGGCAACACTACTGCAGCCTCCGCTCGTCGGTTGTAATACTGATGGATGTATACAGAAACGGGATCATTAGTTGTTACCTGGACGCCGGTTTGGGTAATTTTCTCAGAGCCGAGCGTTTCGGCAGCGGTCGGTAAGTTAATCAGCGTCACTTCATTGGCCTGGACGGTGAAGAATTCACTCCACCCCTGCCCGGGAATACTGATCCGGCCGCTCGTGTTTTGTTTGGCCGTGATCATGGCAACTTTGGAATTCAGGCCGATGTCCCGATGTTCCATAAAGGCAAACCAGAACTCGGTGCCTTCATTCGTCTGAGCCAGTGCCGGGCTGAGATAGACCAGAAAGAAGCCAATCAAAGTTAAAGGTATGGAGTGTTTCATAAAATGGTGTGTATACCTTTTTAGACTGTGAAAATGATAGATTCTTTCCTGAAAATACTTGTTTTTCTTTCACCGGAAGAGGAGAATGTCCTGTTTTGTCCGCTTTTGTCCGGAATTGTCCGCTTTTCCCGACTTAATTTGGTAGGGTCAAAACATAACGAAACGCTCAATTTTCGATGAAACAGGTCGCTGGAGACCTTTTCATGACAGGCCGGTCCGCTGCAAGGGGGGATCGGTCTTTTTATTAATTGGTTGTGTGAAAAGTCCTTCGGCCTTTTCACACAACCAATAATATTCTTTTAAGAGGTGGGAAAAACGAGGAACGAGTTTTTCCCCAACCTCTTAAGCCATTCGATAAAGCAAACAATTGGCATGCATACCCGCACCCACCGAAGCAAAAATTAAATGATCTCCGCTGTTAATCTCATGTGGAGGAAGCTGACCATGCAAAATCATATCCAATAAAGTGGGAATCGTGGCAACTGAAGAATTACCCAACCTATTGACCGTGAGCGGCAAAGCGCTCTCCGGGAAGGTATCATGCCCTCTTTGTTGATACAGTTTCTCCAGAATGGCTCGAATCATCTTTTCATTCGCCTGGTGCAATAAAGCTTTGGATACATCTTCCAATTTTACCTGACACTTATCCAGGCATTCGTTCACAGCTTCAGGCACTTTCCGGACCGCATATCTATACACCTGGCGGCCGTTCATTGTGGGGTAAATGACCGCTTTTTCTTCTTCGTTTACGGAACTATCCATTTTCAGATAGTCGACTTCCTCTCCGCTGTGTGAATAAGTCGTATACCCCAAAATCCCAATCGGCTCATCAGATTCAATCCCTTTTACAACTACGGCTCCTGCTCCATCCCCAAAAAGCATCGAATCCATATTGTGCTCATCCAGGATCGGCGAAATAACCTCCACACCAACAACCAATACCTGCCTGGCATCGCCACACAAGATCATGCGATGTGCATGGATCAATGATTCTACCCAGCCCGGACAACCAAAAAGCAGGTCAATGGCAACACACCTATGATTTTTAATTTGCAAGCGATTTTTCACCAGAGAAGCCACATTCGGAATAAGGCTAGTGAGGTTACATTGATTATTAATCTGGCCAAAATTATGGGTAACGATCACACTATCCAATGATTCCTTATCTATCCCTGCATCCGCAATGGCTTTTTCTGCCGCTCTAAAAGCAACCTCCGCCGTATCCTCGCTGCCAATATATCGGCGTTCCATAATCCCTGAAATCTGACCAAGCTTCTCTACAATCGCCTCATTGGTCTTTGGAATAGGCTGGCCGTTTTTATCCAAAAAACGATGACTCAAAAACGCTTCATTCTTGATGATACGTTCTGGAAGATAGGAGCCCGTCCCAATGATTACCGTCCGAATTGAATCTTGCATAGCCTACATTTTATTGAGGTTGAGAAGCTTGAGGAATATTTCGTTTTAAATTAACAAATTATTATTGCTTGCCTCCTCAACCACCTCTCCATTTATTTTCTTTAAAAAGGTATTAAGCACTGCTCAATATTCTTCACTCGCCCCCTATATCTTTGATTCATAATGAACCACAAAAGATAGAATTTTCCAAACTCCTCCGACATTTGCAAATACCAGGCTATCCAAGCCCGGTTTCCTGGGAGAAGGGTCATTTGCTTTCATTGCCTGAAACAGGACATCCACACGGATCAACTTACCCACTTTGTCAGCTTTCGTAGAGATTATCCGTTCGGAAGTTTCGACTGTTGGAGGACTGCTCCCACGAATTACATTCTGCCAGCTTGAAATAAACTCATCCACAGTCTGTGGGCGAGGTGCTTCTCCGGCTGGCGCTTCCCCTACGAACTGAGCGCCTGCAAAAAAAACAGAGCGCATTAACTCCCAATCAGGTTCCTCTCCAGCACCATAACAGAAAGACTGATAAAGGTCTTTGAGCCGGATATTTATTTGCTCCGACTCAGCTTTCGTTAGAGATTCTGTCCGAAGCGGCCCGTCGAGACGATTCGTCACACAGCTAGTGAGCATGGCAAGGTATACGAGAAGTAGAATTTCGCCAATAGTGTATGGGAGATGCTTGCTGAACTTGTTTTCAGAGAATAAACTTTGTCTAATTTTTCTAAAGAATTTGAACATTGGTTGTATTGTCTTAATGAAGCATAACCGTATTCAAAAATGGTATGCTGACCGAATGGGAAGCATGAATATTTCAAGCTTAGTTGGGGGCCCTTTTCACCATTCAGATTTTCAATATATCAACTCTGGCTTCCTGAATGGCTGCTCCTCCTCCCATATCTGTAAGCATATCATCAGTAAGGGCATTCGCAGAACTTCCCCCTTTAGTAAGGGAAGGCCAGAATCCCTGAGGCAAACAAACCACCCCTTGTCTAACTTTTTTTCTAATCCTTGCTTTCAAAATAACTTCTCCTCTTTGATTGAATACCTTCACTTGGTCTCCATCTTTAATGCCTTTGATCTCTGCATCCTGTTCGCTAATATCTACCACAGGATTTCCCTCTTTTTCAATTAGGTAATCCAAATTGGCATGGCTGCTATTCAAAAAATTTCTGGTGGATTTTATGGTTAAAAGATGAAAGGGGTAAGTCGCCAGTTCCTCAGCACTGTATTTTACTGGAGTGTACCCTGGTAAAGCGGGTTCGATATCAGGGTTGTATAGTTGACATTTTCCTGATGGGGTATTAAAATTCCCCTCTGCATGTGGGATCCACTTTGCCGGAATATTTAAGCGTGCCCATCCTGTCTTTTTGAGTGATTCAAAAGTGATTCCTTGCAAATATTCATGCTCACTATCCAGAACGCTTTTTACAATATCAATATCAGGTTCATACAGGTACTCTTCTTTGAAGCCCATTTCTTGTGCCAAAAGTCTGAAGAATTCGGTATTAGGCTTTGCCTCTCCAATCGGCTTAATGGCTGGTTGATTGATGTTTAAATAAGGCGTTCCCCAGGAAGTCAATATATCCCAGTTTTCAAGAACGGAGGTGGCGGGAAATACATAATCCGCATATCGAGCTGTATCGGTCACAAAATGCTCCAATACGACCGTTAATAGATCCTCTCTTTCCAGGCCCTGAATGATCAAATTTTGATTGGGAGTCGTTACAACTGGATTGGAGTTAAAGACAAAAAGCGCTTCAATAGGTGGTTCCAGCACAGTATCTGTTAGTGCCTGCCCCAATTGAATCATGTTAATCGATCGAGTGGAAGGCTTTGCTATTGGAGCCGGTAAGTTAATTTTGTCCCAGTTTAATGCCTGGCCAAATAGTTCATACGTCATGTGCATTAAGCCTCCTCCTAATTCTCTCCAGGCCCCTGTTAAGGCAGGTAACATCGCTATAGCCCGGAAAGCACTCCCGCCATTGGCCTGGTGCTCCATCCCAATCAAAACACGAATTAAGGTGGGAGCAGCTTTGGCGTATTCTCGTGCTAAGGTAAAAATCGTTTGTTCTTTAAGGCCCGTGATTTTGGCGACCTCCTTCGGCGAATATTTTTGGACGTGTTCGGTGAGTTCCTGAATTCCCAGGGTGTATTGATCTATATAATCCTGATCCTGTAGGTTTTCAGACAGTATTACATTCATCATCCCCAAAGCAAGTGCAGTGTCTGTTCCAGGCAGTGGTTGTATGTGCCAATCTGCTTCCACAGCTGTTTGAGACTGAAAAGGATCTATGACGACTATCTTGGCACCCTTGCTTTTCGCTTGCTGGATAAATGGCCATAAATGTTGATTGGATAAAACCGGATTAGTGCCCCAGAGGATGATGTATTGGCTATAAATAATATCTTCGGGAAGCACACCCGTCGTTTGTCCATTGGTAGCCATCACACCTGCCACCGCTGTGTCACCGCAAATCGTTCTTTCCAACTGAGAGGCGCCGATATGAGCAAAAAATCGGTTTGGGAAAGCTTTACCCTGGACTAAGCCTTGATTGCCGCCAAAGCTATAAGGAAGAATCGCTTCTCCTCCTTTCCTGGAAATAATGGAGCTAAGTTTAGAAGAAACCTCTGACAGCGCTGTTTCCCAACTGAGCGGTTCAAACTTTCCTTCCCCTTTTTTGCCGACTCTCTTTAAAGGAGTCAAAACCCGATCAGGATGAAAGGTCACATCATTCGGAAAATTGACCATTTTAGTGCAAAGTTTACCGGCAGTGAAAGGATTATCTGAGCTGGCCTGAAATTCCTGTATTTCATTATTGAGGGTCGTAACTTTCCAGCTACATCTGTCCGGGCAGTCATGATAACAGGCCCCATGAACCGTTTGAGTATTGTTACCGGCACAGCCACTTATTGAAATCAGGGGAATGGCAGATAGGCCTAGCCCTATTGTTCCCTGAACACCTAATTCCAGGAATGTCCTTCTGTCAATATCTTTTTGATTACTCATGATTTTAGGTTAATGAGCGCTGACGGCTCGTATAACGGTCGCATATGCGACTGGCCAAACCTGCCATAGGCATAGAGGCTAGACGCATATGCCAAGTTGCACGCAGCCTTCCATGGGTTATTCATATTTAAGCTCTATAGACTATTTCTTTTACATGTTTTTTCTCAATCTCCCTTTCTTTTTTCTCAGTTAAAATCTCTTGCTCAACTTCTTTTTGCATTAATCTCCACCAGTAAATTGCAGGGATTAATTCACCAGAATGAGTTTCTAATCTATAAGCAATTGACTTTCCAATTTTCTCTTTACCCTTAATTATCCTATTCAATCTTGAAGGATGAATATCTATTTCTTCAGCTAATGTTTTTTGATTCCTATTTACCACTTCTAAGTACCTTTTCAAGAAACTACTTAAGCTTTTCTCTTTAATGAATTCTCTACTGTCGACATAGGATTTAATTTGGTACTTGATACTCAATAATCCAGACAAGATCTTATCTTGATCGGACATCTCCTGACGTTTTTTCAATCTCCATTTGACAAATTCTTCCCTAGCTTGTTTTTCTTCCTCTTCAGATAACTCTTCAGGAATCATTAAAGAATCTGCCAATTCTTCGTCTGAATATTGTTCTCTAAGCTTTTTATATATTTCTTGATTATTTTCCATCATTCAAATACTTTTTAATTAGCTCCTCTGAATTACTCAATTCTGTATATAAAAGGTTACCCATGTACTGAAAACCATATTTTTTTTTATACAATCCTCTGAGTTCTGATTTAGGTTTTAATGAAACAAATCCATCATATTCTTTTTCGAAAGCTATTTGACATGATCTAGCAATCAAACATCCAGCTACAAAATCATATTCCTTATTTGTTCCCTTATTTTTATTGCTATTTTCTATCAATCGAATATGAATTCTGTATTCTTTTGGAATATCTTCTAATGCAATCAGCCCCAATATTTCATCTTCTAGTTTTATCCTGATTTTGTGCACTAAATACTTCTTTTCCTTTCTCCAATTGAACTCAAATTGGCCTGATTTTTCGATAATCTCCCAATCTTCATTTTGCACCAATTCGATAACAGCTTCATGTAATCTTTTACTTTTTTTGTGTAAAATCTTCATGTTATAAAAATACAGAAATAATTGATAAAAAACATCAATACAGGTGAGGTTTTTGCTTTGCGGGTTGCGTGCAACGTTAAGTCAGGTAAGCGCAGGCAAGACCACCGGCTCGTTGCGGTTACCTGAATCTTGTACGGAGCCGCCCGCCCATTGAAGCATTTATGGGCAAAGTATCAATCCACTTTATTGACCTATTGCTCCATTTTACAGCTTTCTGGCTCCTGATTTCATTCACCGGATTAAAATACAACTATTTGAGAGCCTTAGCAAACGCACCTACTCGTGTTTTTTAGTACCTTTTACTTGTTTGTTGATGGCAGTCTGGGACCCACGAGCCTGAGCTCACCATTAACTGATTCCTCCTGATAAGGTCTCATAAAAAGAAGGCTACTTTTTAAAATACCGGCCCTAATGCTTGGATTTCAATAAAGGAGTATACTAATTTAATGGGCCTGAAATGGAAAGGCTCTCTCAACTAAAATCTTCAACATGTTCAAGTTTTTTTCTAACCTATTAAGAATCTACCTTATCCCGATCATCCTGCTTTTTACCGGATGCCCATTCACCCAAGCTCAAATAACACCCAAAAAAGAAATCAAATTTAATACAGATGAAGGGACCTGGATTTCGCTGGATATTTCTCCAGACGATCAAAGAATTATTTTTGAATTATTGGGAGATATTTATACCATCCCCATTTCAGGTGGAAAGGCCAAGCTGCTAATCGGCGGAAACGCTTTCCATAGTCAGCCCAAATATTCCCCTGATGGGAGCCTTAAAAGCCAGGTTTATTCAGCAACCCGCCTTATCTGCTAACGGTAAAATACTGGTATCCCTTCATACTCATTTGTATCAAACTCCACTGGAGAAAAACAAAGCTGAAATTATTCCTTCAACAGAGCAAAATCGATCCTTTTATCCTTCCTGATCTTCAGATAGCCAAGACTTTGTTTATATGACCTGGAATGAAGAGGGTGGCCATATCTGGATAAAGGAAGCCTCTGCTTTACCCAGACAAGTAAGCAAGCTGAGCGGTTTTTATGCAGAGCCTGTATTACACCAGGGGAAACAGAAAATATTAGCCCTCCGGTCCTCCGTTGGTATTAAGCGAGCTAGTCAGTATATCGTTATTCCCTCAGAATCTGATTTTGTAGAAATCGATGTAAAAAGTGGAAACTTTCAGGTAATCGCGCCTTCAAACGGTTTTAAACATCCACAGTATAATGCCGGAGGAAGCGGCTTTTTCGCTACCTCTACACAACAAGGTCTTGGCTTTTTTAATAAAGAAAAACAAGTCAGAATACTAGCCAATCTAACACAGCCATTAAAGGACCTGAAGGTAAATGCCAGTGCGAGTTCCTTACTTGCGATGACGATGAATAGCGCTAAAACGCTAGGCCTGGAACAGGACCTCGGTAGTATAGAAAAAGGTAAGTTGGCGGATCTTATTATTCTCGATCAGGATCCATTGGAAGATATCAATAATAGTACTTCCATATTTAGAGTCATGAAAAACGGGGTATTTTATGATCCTTCGACCCTTGACAAACTATGTCCGAAAAAGCTTCCAGCTAAAACCTCTTGGTGGCACCTGAAAAATTAAAGGTATGCAAATAATCAAAACAAATAAAAATTCACTTCATAATCCTCCGGCACCTTCTTCACGAGGCACCAGCGTATATAATAGGTGTACATCATACAATCGCCCGTATAATTGATTCGGGCACTCAACAGGATGCTCTTTTCAGCCTCGTTTTTTCGAATAGCCATACGTAATTTAGATTCATAACAGCCGGAACTGCCTCTTACAAAGCCAAGGAGGGTGTAAAACTCAAAATCGATCTCAGGAAGCGGAGCTTCTTTGCATTCCGCTTCCCAAGTCCGCTTGTGGAACACTTTCGCCAGTTCTTCCTGACTATTAATAACATAGGTATCTTCCGGGACTTCAAAGCAGGGTATCTGGATCCTTTGATAATTCATCCGGATCAGGCTGTCAGACAAATTGGGCACTTGGGAAGCCTCGCCAGCTAAGCTGCTGGGCAGACTGAGAAAATGGAGGAAGCTTAGAATTATTATGGATAAAGCTTTCATCGGTAGTTTTTTTACAACCTATTCTACTCCAGCTCCCGGAGCATTTTTTTCAAGGCACTATTTTGGCCGAAAAGTACAAAAAAATACCTACTCAGTAAGTTTACCTAAAATTGATAATCTTTTAAACCTTTAGATTTTATACTGCCCAAATTACCCCTTAATTTTCCGCCCTATCCATTAAAAAACAAAGTGATGAAATACCTTCTTTTTCTTTTATTCCTGATGAGTGCGATAACGCCTGCAGAAGCTCAATTCAGAGTGTACCCCTATTTGTTGTCCCCTGCTTCAGATGGGATCCGGATCAATTGGTTGGCTGATCAGGATTTGGCTTCCCAGATAAAAGTGGTAAAAAAAGGTAATAAAGACACTTTAAGCTTTAATGCGCAAGGTGAATTATTGGTATCCCTATCCTATTCAGACCTGGAGGAATCAGAAAGAAAAGACTTCCCCGACATGTTCCAAAACAAAAATTACAAATATTCCATACACCTCCGGGAGTTAAAGGCTAAAACAGCATATTATTATAGGGTTCAGCTAGGCGATGAAAGCTTTTCATCCGAGTTCACCACGGCTCCTCCTACCGGTCAAAGGCAGGCCATCCATTTCATCACCTATGCCGATTCCGAGACGGACCCCGCCGGCCGCGAGATCTACCGCAGCTGGTCCACCGGTACCCAGCATCCGAAAAGTACCGGAAGGCCTGAGGAGGTTAAAAACTATTTGCTGACCGAAACGGAAGGCTATAAGGCCAACCTTCGTTTTATCGAAAAAGAAAAACCCGATTTTCTCCTACTATCCGGCGACATCGTTCAGGGAGGAGGTTACCAACGAGCCTGGGACGAGTTTTTCTTTCACAATGCCGGACAATTTGATCAGCCACTCAGCAGTATTCCATTCCTCCCTGCTATAGGCAATTGGGAAAATTTCGGCGCCCGAAATGGAGGGTACGAGCCCTGGGCCATCGCTGCCTCCAGAGCCAAATACCAGGCCTACTTTGATGCCCCGGCCAATAACAATCCCAATTATCAAAATTACTATTACCGCGTCGATTACGGACCGGTCACCATCCTGACCCTCGATTCCTCCAACGGCCTGCCCGACAGCACCGATGCCGATACGAATATCAACATCAACCTGTCAACTTATCCCGGTACGGACCTGCCCGACATCAACCCCGGCTCCGATCAGTGGAACTGGACCATCGCCCAGTTGAAAGATGCCCGCGAAAAGGGACAGATTATTTTTGTACAATTCCATCACATCCCCTACTCCAGTGGCGGTCACAGCTTGCCCTTAACAGCTGAAAAAAGTAGCGGGCAGGCGGGCATTCCCATGCGAGTGTACACTCCTGAATTCAAAAAGTACGGCGTCATCGCTGTTTTTTGTGGACATAATGAATCTTTAGAACACTCTATCGTAGATGGCATTCACTTTTGGGATGTCGGTATAGCCGGGGACGGCTTTGGTTATTCCATCGATGATATTGATCCCCGGAGGCATAACCCCTACCGGAAGTTTGTGGCCCATCGGAATGCACCGGAATACTGGAAAGGCCATCGCTTAAAAAAAGGAGGAAAACATTATGGCTATCTAAAGGTGGATGTGGAGCCAAAAGGTCAGGGATGGAACATTAGGATGACCCCATATCACGTTTTTCCCAAAACCGATAAAAAGGGGAAGTTGGTGAAGCTCGTAAAGCGAAAATATGAACATGTCATTGAATTGAAGGCATCGTACCGGTAAACCATTTTACTGCCCCGCAGGGGGCTTCAATAATTATTTTACCCCTAATAATTTTAATTGACATTCTTATCAAGAAAACCCTATCTGAGTACAATAAAAAACAGGAAAAACCTCTTGAATATTACCTTCTATCCTTGATTAGTTTCAAATTAGGCAAACCACCTTTTTCTTACTAATTTGGAATCGCAGTTTTAGGATCATGATTTATCATTAGCAATTCTTATCAAGCATGAAAACTATAAAAGACTCCCGCCGGCAATTTCTTAAACAAACCGGCATGGTCAGCCTGGGCTTCCTGTTTTTATCCAAATGTAGTTCTATGGCCTTAGGTGCAGCTCCTGCTCTTAAAGAAAACCTGCTCACCAAAAAAGATCCACTGGGTTATATGGACTTGCCGGAAGGTTTCCGGTACAAGATCATCGCTAAAATCGGCAATAAAATGGACGATGGTTTTCTGGTTCCGGGAAGGGCCGACGGGATGGGCGCCTTTTCAGGCCCCGATGGAAAGGTGATTTTGGTAATCAATCACGAAAACAGCCCTACCCCGCTCTACAATTCGCCCTTCGGAAAAAATAACGAACTTCTTTCCAAATTAGATCAGAGTCAGATCTATGATGCCGGCAAAGGTAAACGTCCCGGACTCGGAGGTACCACCACTCTGGTATACAACGAAGAAACCCAGGAAGTGGAAAAGCATTTCCTCAGCCTGGCCGGTACTTACCGCAACTGCGCCGGCGGTGTCACGCCCTGGAACAGCTGGCTGACTTGCGAAGAAGATGTCACAATACAAGCCGGATTGACAGAAAAAGATCACGGCTTTGTCTTCGAAGTACCGGCCACTGAAGAGATAGGCCTTGTAGAGCCTACCCCCATCAAAGCCATGGGCCGCTTTAATCACGAAGCCGTTTGCATCGACCCCAAAACGGGCATTGTTTACCAAACTGAAGATCGGCCGGACGGCCTGATCTATCGGTACATTCCCAAAGTACCAGGTCAGTTAGCAGAAGGAGGGCGATTGCAGGCCCTGGCCGTCAAAGACCGGCCCTCACTGGACACCAGCAATTGGAAGGATAGAACGCTTGAGCTGCGTCAAAGTGTAGAGGTCTATTGGATAGACCTGGAAGATATTCTTTCCGCTGAGGATAAATTACGATATGAGGGCTTCGATAAGGGAGCAGCTGCCTTCGCCCGCGGAGAAGGTATGTGGTTCGGGAATGCAGAGCTGTATTTTGCCTGTACAATTGGCGGACCTAAGCAGAATGGGCAGGTGTTCCGCTATATTCCCTCTCCTGATGAAGGAAAAGAAGAAGAAATTCAACAAGCTGGGAAATTACAACTATTTGCAGAATCTGAAACAAAATCCATCCTTCACTGCTGTGACAACCTGACCATAGCCCCTTGGGGAGATGTTATTATCTGTGAGGATAATGGGGAAGTCAATCACATCAGAGGGATCAATAAAAATGGACAGATCTATACTTTCGGGATCAATAAAAGCTCCACTTCTGAATTTGCAGGGCTTGTTTTTTCTCCCTCCGGAAAAACTTTGTTCGTGAATATTCAGGATAATGGGGAGACATTGGCGATTACAGGCCCCTGGAATAAATTAGCCTAAAGAGTAGAAAGTGAGGGCGATCGCCCTCACTTTCTACTTAACCTATAAATGCCCCCATCCATAGTGGTCGTAACTACATCTCCATTTTCTAATGGATAAATATTATTGATCAAAGCATTCGACAATTTCTGCGCCCATACGACCTCTTTTTTCTCCGTATCCACTGCATACACAACCCCCTTATCAGTGGGCACATATAACATCCCGTTTTTCTCTACACAAGGCGTCGGACTGATATCATAGCCAAACTGACAATCCACCACCCACTCGGTTTTTAATTGATCGGAAGTCGTCGACAAGGCATAGACCTTATCGTTCATACTTTTGATGTAAATCACAGATCTATCTTCTGACAGGCAGATGGATTCCCTACCCTTTTGCTCATTCGAACGCCAAATCTCCTTACCTGTTTTAGCATCCAGGGCCGTCACATATCGATCAGGCGCGACAATGAACACCCGATCGTTCGTCACTACCGGATGGCAGGCGGCTGGTGAGTACAGACGGCTACTCCTGCCGTTATTCCATTTCCACACTAGTTTTCCAGTTTTTTTGTCTAAAGCATAGAAGTAAGTTCCCCAAGAGCCGAAGTATACTCGCTCTTCATCAAAGGCTGCTTTGGTTTCGACAAAAAAGCTGACCTCCTTAAACGTCCAGATCTCCTTTCCAGTATTAAGTTCCAGGCACCGAAACTTACCTTCCGAACTGCCGATGTACACCCGGTCTTCATCAATCACCGGGTGGGCCACAATCGCCTTTTGTGTCTTTTTCTTCCATACCAGCTTACCCACTGTTTTTTCTATACAATAAATAACCGAATCAGTAGAAGCAATCACGATTTTGCCATCCTTTTCTACCGGAGAGGAGAAAATACGACCGCCGGTTTGGAAAGCCCAGATCTCCTTACCCGTGTCCACATCCAGTGCGCGCACACAGCCGTTCGCATTGGGATAAACGGCCATATTGTCAACCAGCATGATCTCGGCAGCGATGTCGGCATCATCCTGAACCGACCAAACTTTTTTCACATGGGGGTATTGTTGATTAATTTCATAAGAAGGCCGCAGGTAGTCCGTCTGGTCAGCTTGAAAAGGATGCTTTTCCAAGGCAAATTTCCGCCATACGTCCCCTGTTTCGTAGCCGGGAGTTCTTTCCTGGAAAAACATACTGTCGTTTTTTACCGTGACCAGGTTATACCCCCCTATTCGATACTTAGCGCGGAGGTTGGATCGTCCCATAGTACCGGGAATGCCTTCGAAATCATAGGTTTTATTGCGATGCCCGTGCCCGCAAAGCATTGCCTGAGTATTCGCTCTTTTTAAAAGATCGATGAGCTCGTACCAGTTGGCCAGGCCTTCGTCCAGTGGGTAATGGTTGATAAAAACGAGGGGCTGCTGTGTTTTTTCCAGTTCAGTTACGATGGAATCCAGCCAGACGAGGTCTTCTCTCGGCACCAGGCCCGGCGCCATGCGCATATTAGGCCCGCTGCTACAGCCGACAAACTTGATGCCGCCCACCTCAAAGTCTACCCGCTCATATCCGAATATCTGCCGGAAGCTGTTGCAGCCACTTTCCGACCATTTGGTATCGTGATTGCCGGGCACCACGTACCAGGGCACCTCCAGATGATCAAACAAATCCTTAGCCTCCTGCAATTCCGCATCCGAGCCTAGTTCGGTAATGTCGCCGGATACGATAACAAATGAGATTTGATCTTTCATTTTATTGATGTCCTGCATGCTACGCATCAGATCCTCAGCGGCAGTAGAGGAGCCGACGTGGGTGTCGGAAAGAAAGGCGAATTGGAAGGATTGGGATTGGAGGGGTAGAAAGTAGAGGGTAGAAAGTAGAAGGATAAAATATTTCAGCATTTTACAATGATATTTGTTTTTCATTTAATAAATGGAAGAAGGAAAAAATTAATAATTTTTTCCTTCTTCCAACACACCAAACCTTACCAACCTGGATTCTGCGACAAGTTAGGATTCAGCAACAACTCCGTTCTCGGTAAGGGGAAGAAGTAATGCTGACTCTCATTGAACACCTTGGCAATCGTCGGATGTACGATCAGGTTACCCTTGTCGCCTTCCGACAGCACAAACGCCTCACCCAGCTTCCAGTATTGCACATCCGGCAAGCGGTCTTCAGGCAGTTCTTCCAGGATCACCACATCGATCTTGCCATCCTGGTCGAGGTCGTGTGCTCCGTCGGAAGGGAAATACATGCCCATGAACATTTCAGCCATCAACTCCCCTACTTTCCAGCGCATCAGGTCGTCATAGCGGAAGCCTTCCAGGATAAGTTCTACTCTCCTTTCGCGACGAATTTCCAGGATAGCGGCTTCCTGGGCACCCGATACATTGGGATATTGTGCCTTCAAAACAGGATCTACACTCAATTCCGCCAGCACCATGTCCGGCATCCCCACCCGCCGGCGGATCAGATTAACGGAGGCATCCAAATCACCCTGATTCAATTCGCCCAGTTCTGCCTTTGCTTCTGCATAGATCAACAGGATCTCCGCATATCGGAAAATAGGCAGATCATTGGTACTGATATTGTAGTTGATGTCATAATAATCATCCAGTACATATTTGATGATCTGGTAGCCGGTACGGGCATTATTGAAGTCGGGCACTAAAGTCTCCGCTCCGCCAATTCTCGTGTAGCCCGGCGTACGGATGGTTTGGGCCAGCCGAGGGTCGCGGTTTTGTGTTTCAAAGTAAAACTGCATGGTATCCACTCCCTGCTGTGCCGTAAAAGGCGTACCGTCCGCCATCAAATAGGTATTCACCATCGACTTGGTCAGGCCCGGAGCCGACAAAGTGGAGGAGATGAATTGGTTCGTTCCGGTATGGAAAGTTTCCAGGCCGGCTTCGAATACGCGAGCCAGGATCACCTCATTGGGGTCGGCATCTTCTTTCAAAAACAGCTCCTGATAATCCTTATCCGGATTGCCGGTGCTGTAAAGAGAGTATACGTCAGCATCCATTAATTGTTTGGCCGCCTCTCTGGCTTTGCCTAAGTAAGCCTCTGCATTCGGCAGGCCGTGGTATTTGCAAAAGGTCCCTTCATGAAGGGTAACCCGGGCTTTTAAGGCCAGGGCTACCCACTTGTTGATGGTCATTGAAGGCGTAAGTTCTCTTATGTTGGCGATGGCAAAGTCCAGGTCTTCCAGTACTTTTCCGATCACAAAATCACGTGAATCTCTAGCCTTAAACAGCTCTTCATCGCCAGCTTCCAAGGGCTGATCGTACCAGGGTACATCGCCGAAGCGCTTCACTTTGTCGAAATAGAACCAGGCTCTGAAAAAACGGGCGATACCGGCATAGTGGTTTTTTACTTCCACATCCAGCTCTTCGTTTTTATTGTAATTGGCCAGGAAGAAATTTACATTGCGAAGATATCCCCAGGTCCAACCTGCGGAGCCCGCATCGGTCTCTACGGTATGCTGCCCGGCCACGATCTGATCATAGGATTTTTTCTCAACATTGTCGCTCGAAAAGTCCTTGCTGTAAATGTTCGTGCCCGGCAGATAGGCGTACAAGCTGTTGATGTAGGTGTTGAGTTCCGCCTCGGTTTGGAAAAACGTCTGCGGAGAGATCTCATCCAGCGGGTACCGCTCGAGGAAATCATCGTTACAGGCACTCAGCCCGATTAATAGAAATATTGAAAAGATGGTATAGCGATTCATTGTTGTTTTTTTAAGATTTTAGTTTACCCATATTACGCCCCTCCAGGGCTACTTTCATACCAATGGGGTTGTGTAAAAAGTCCTTCG
>JAUIKE010000304.1 GCA_030430845.1 Bacteroidia bacterium
CACAACCAATAATATTCTTTTGGGAGGTCGTTTTAAGAAAAAAACTTTGTTTTTTTCTTAAAACGACCTCCCAAATAAAATTTAATGGGGTGGGTAAAAACGAGGAACGAGTTTTTACACAACCCCACCAACGGTTTTATTCAAACAGATTATCGTATTTAGAATCTCCGCGTTTTTGTTCTTCGCGCTCAGCGATCGGGCTGTCCAGGTCGAGCATGTCGTCCAGTTCTTGCTTGCCTGAATTCAGGAGTAGCAGGGTAGATTTTTTCTCCCACTCTTCCAGCATTTGCAGGCCTTTTTCTTCAAAAATACCGTTTTGAAGGTCTACGGACTCCATGAAGTCGGCTGACATTTCCATGAATTGCTCCATCTCCCCTACCTTATTCGCCACGTCATCGGCGATGGCTTCCATCGCTGCGTCGAACATAGCTCTTTTATCGGGATCTCCGCTGATCACGCTCATAGCTGATTTCATGGCGGAGTGAGATGCGCGGATGGCCTTACGCTCCTGCTCTTTGAGCTGTACCTGGTCCTTGGTATCCTCCAGAAGGATTTCGGAATTGGAATGCATCTTATTCAGGATACGGTACAGGATCTCCATTTTCTGATGGAGCTGCGCATACTTCTGATTCGTTTCTTTTAGTCGGGCTGCTTTTCTGGTGGACAGGAGCAATTGTTTTTCCTTATTAGCATCTCTGGCGGCGGCAGCCAGCTGAAGGTTCTGTTCAATATCCTTAGCGTTTTTCTCCATCAGGTTTTTCAGCTTTCGCATTTGCCCTCTAATGGCGCCGATTTGCTTACGCATTTTGACCAGGTTACTTTCCAAATCTTCCACATAAGATTTCAGAATTCCTATTGGGTCAATATTGACAAACAAGCCGGTTACCCAGCGCATAACGCTTTTATACATATACCAGACCAGGTTTCTGGCTCTCGGATCTAACACCACATAAAGAACCGCTCCCAGGGCCAGCAAAAGGCCCGTCATGTAGAGTACATTGGACAGAGCCGCAATGATCCAGCCAATATTGGCAAAAACGAGGTAGCCTAAACCAGCCAGAATACCAATCATAAAAATAGCTCCAGTGGTACCTTCCGGGCGTTTCCAGAATGATTTAGGTTTTGAATCGGGATTATTAAAGCTTACGGAATCAGACATGCTTCGTATTTTTAATTTGTTTATTTTGTAATTAGTAGCAGGTAGAATGTATCTGGTAGATGGACTTACCTTCTATAAATAGGCTTATCATAGTTAACATCATTATTTCTACTTTCCCTGATTGCCTCAGGCGGTTACTTTCTACCCTAAATAACTCAATTCCTTACTAAGATAAGTAATTATCAATATTTTCTATATCAATATTGATTTGATTTAGGATACTTTGCCAGGTAAATTCGAAACTTTCCCTGGTAGCATCGATTTTTTCTTTGTGCGCCTGGATGTGGCTGTCGGCATTGGCGATGGTTCCCTCCGCCTTGGCTATTTTTTCTTCCAACTGCTTGATTTTCGATTGCCAGTCCTCTACCTGCTTGCGAAGCTTGGCTACTTCCTCTTTTTTGGAATCAATTTTCAGTTTCACCTGCTTTTCCAGGGCGGCGTCAAATTGTTGTTTTTCTTCGGTGAGTACGTTCTTATAATGCTCGGCAGTTTTTTTGAGTTTGTCCTTAGTCAGGCCCATGGTAGAAGCAGTGGCAAAGGCGGATTTGAAGGCTAATGGTTCGTCCATATCCATCTCAAGCAGGGCGCCGAGAGACTGCTTAAACTCCAGGTAGTCGAGCCCGGGAAGGTTCTTTTTTTCCAGGGCTTTTGTCAAATACTCAATACTTTTTTCGTCAAGGCCGTGGTGGCTTCCGAAAATCGCTTTCAATTTATTTTGCATGCTTGTCGTTGATTTAATTGTAATTTTTATCCGGCGTCCTGCAAATTAACACAAATTGGAAAAAAAAAGGTGCGGATTTTCGATTTAATAGGACGGAAAATCGATTTTCCACCCTGATTATCCTACAATCTTCAATTTACTAAAGCCATTCTCCTGTTTTATGAGTTGAATCTGCGTGGCAATACGCTCCTTTAGTTCCTTTACATGTGAGATCACACCGATCGTCTTTCCACTGGATTGCAGGTTTTCCAATGTAGACAGTACCATGTCCAGGCTGTTATCGTCGAGGGTTCCGAAGCCTTCGTCAATGAACAAGGACTGGATCTGGCTATGCCGCCCCGCCAGGTCAGAAAGCCCCAGTGCCAGGGATAAACTTACCAAAAAACGCTCACCTCCGGACAAGGTATTCATCGAACGGCGATGATTAGCCTGGTAGGTATCAATAATCTCCAGGGCCAGGTCGTCTCCTTTCAACTTTTCGATCACATACCGGCCGTTCAGCTGAGAAAGGTGCTGATTAGCCAGGTAAATCAATTTTTCGAGTGTCAGTGCCTGAGCAAAAATGCGGAACTTTTTGCCATCTGCCATCCCGATCACCTCATTCAGCTTAGCCCAGCGATCAAACTCTTTCTGCCGGTCTTTGAGCCTGGCTCGCAATTCCGAAGCCTCCTCTTTTTGCTGATCGGCCTGCTTAATCTGATCTTGCAATGCGCCTTCTCTTTTTAGCTGAGTAGAATATTGCTCGTCCAACTCACTGAATTGTTCCCTTAAAACAACAGAGTCGGGCCAGTTAACAACCTGCTTTTCTAAGGCCTTAATTTCTTTCTGGCAGTCTTTCAAAACACGGCGGTTCTCAATTTGCTGTTCTTTGAGACTTTCTTTGCGCTGCCGTATTTGCTCTACCTGTTCTTCCGTTAAATTTATGGCTCGCAAGGCTTCAATAGAACCGATTCCGGCCTTTTTCAATCCGTTTAACAAGGATACTTCCTGCTCTTTTTTTAGCTCCTGCAGTCTTTTCAGTTGCTGGGTATCCTTTTTATGCGCAGCAGAGGCCGTATCCATTTGTCGCTTTATGCTCTCTAAAGCTGTACGGGTTTGCTCTCTTCTTTCCTCCAGGCGGTCAAGCATTTGTTCAAAAGCAGCCTTTTCCTGATCCGGATCCCTATCGGCCAGTAGATTAAAGCGCCGTTTTTTTTCGTCTGTCAGCAACTGCTGCTCCTTTTTCAGTACGCCTTCTTTCTTCTCCAGACTAAGCTTGTTTTTGGTTTCTTCCCGCTGAAGTTGCTCCAATTCTTTATTTAAAATACCGAGTCGGCGATCTGCATCGACTTTGCCCTTTTCTTTTTCTACAAATTCTTCTTTCCAGGTGTTCAACTGGTTCAGGACCTTATCAATTATTTTCTCGCTCACTGTAATCTGAAAATGCTGCAACTCCTTATCGATTCGGTCTTTAAGATTATTCACCCGCTTTTGCTGGCCCTCTACCTGCTTTTGTCGAGTCTGAAATTCTCCTGACAAAACCCGGTAATCACTTTTTACTTCTCTGAGTAGCTCTTCTTTTTTTGAAAAGGCCTCTTTTTTGGCTTCCAGGGATTTTAACAGCGTCCCCAGTTCGATTTTCTGTTTTTTGAGCAGGTCAATCTGGTTCCGATTATCAGAAATCTTTTGATTCAGAGAAGTCAGGTTAACCAATTGGATATCATGCGTGGGTGACTGTTCCAAAGCACGCTGGAAATCGGCTTCCCAATCCAGAACTTTACGACGGTATTTTTCAGCTCGCTGCAAATTTTGGTCCAGCGCCAGCACCAGACTTTGGTGCTGCGTTTGCAACTGCCGATATTGTTGATCGGCCTCTTCAAACTGCCCTTTCACTTTCTCATATTCTTTACGGGCTTCATCCACGAAAGGTTTGTATTCGGCCGTTCTAAACGGATGTTCTTTAGAAAAACACAAGGGGCAGGGGTCGCCTTCTTTTAAGGAAGCCCGGTCCTTTTCATAATTAGCAACAAGCTGTTGTTGTTCGTATACGGAAGTTTTAAACTCGAGTTGTTGTTTACGGTCGTCATACTGCTGGAGGACGTTCATAAGATCTTTCAACAAATAGGATTCTTCTGTTCTAAGATGATCCACTTCTTCCAGACATTCCTCCTCTGCTTCTAATAAAGATTGGTATTCCTGATTTTTTTGCTGCAGTTTTACTAATTCATTTTGTTGGGCGATTAACTGATCCAGGTTTTGGTGAACCAGCTCTACAAGTTGACTTTCTTTTAGAGCAAGCTGCTGAGGCATCATTACCTTGAGCTCTTCCTTTAATTGATCAAGACCGGCTTGCTCCTGTTCTTGTTCTTTTTGAAGTTTCTGAGCTTCCGTTTCCAGTTTTTTGAGTCGGGCCTGCATCTTTTCCTGGGCCTGTTCCATATGCCGGAGATCCAGGCTATCTTTTCTCCAGTCATTCATTTCTCTGGTCAAACCGGAAAGATTGGACTGCAGACGTTCCAGGTGGTGATGTTCCTGGAGCCAAGCCTGGAGATTCTCCAGTGCTACCTTGATCGTTTGTTGTTGCTGTTTTGTTTGTTGTAATCGCTGAGTCGTTTGCCCTAGTTCAGTATGTAAACTTAGCCTCTCCTCTTCTAGTCCATTCACGAGACTATTCTGCCGTTCGAGTTTTTTATCAAGGTCACGGGTTTCTCTCCATTTGATTTCTTCTTTGCGATAGACTTCCTTTTGATGGGTCCATTCTTGTCTTGCCTCGATACTTTCTTTGGCGGTCTGTTCCTGTTGTTCGTGTAGCTCTTCTAAAAGTTGATCCAGCCTGTCCAGTTCGGCCTGTGTTTCTTCTACATTTTGAACTCGCTCATCCAGAATATTAAGTTCCTGCAAAAAAACCTTCGCCTTCTCATAATGTTGGAGCATGGTAAAATCCTCCTGCAATTTTTCCGCCTCCTGACTTAATTGGTCAATGGTGACCAATAATTCGGTCTGCTTTTTCCTTTGATGGATGAGTTGTTCCCAGGTATTGATCCTGGAGCTCAGTTCGGTTCTCTCTTTTTTGAGGCCGGTCACTTCCTGGCGGGTATCTTTTAATTGGGCATGCAATTCCTTAAGATCCTCTTCCGATAATACTTTCAGGGCATCCATTTCTATTTTTAGCCTGTCCAGATTATCTCGCTCCAGCTTGTGCCGCTCATAAGCAGCCTTGGAAAGTTGGGAATAGATCTCCGTTCCGGTTATTTTTTCCAGCAACTCGCTTCGTTCTTTTTCATCGGCATCCAGAAAAGCAGCAAAATCTCCCTGTGCCAATAATACTGACCTTCTGAAACGGTCGTAATCCAGGCCGGTATGTTCCTCTATTTTTTCGTCTACTTCTCTTACTTTTTCTGCAATGATCTCAAAAGTACCCAGACTTGGATTCCACTTACTAAGTTCCCTTTTGGGCTCTTGTACCCGTCCATCCAGGTTGCCCCTGGACCTCCATAATGACCACTTAGCCATAAACACAGTCGAATTATGCTCAAACTCTACTTCAGCAAGAGCTTCAACTGCACCATAGGACAGTACTTCTTTCACATTCTTATTCCGGGGCATTTTCCCATAAAGTGCGAGCGTAATAGCATCCAGAATAGTAGACTTGCCCGCCCCCGTCTCTCCAATTATGGCAAATAAGCCCGTGTGGGCCAGCGGACGACCGGAAAAATCCAGTTGGCTGTCTCCTTTAAGGGAATTGAGATTCTTTATTGCTATTTTCCTGATTTTCATTGAATACGGTATTGAGCATTTGCGAGGAATTAGGCTCCGAATCGCTACAATAATACAATGTACTTAAAGCTCCTGTTCCTCCAACCAATTCATCAGTTCATGAAAGGTTTTTTCCAACTCCTTCATATCTTCCGGAGAAGTACCGAAGGATTCACATTTTTTCTTAAAAACATCCATCACTTCTAAGGTATCAAGATCTGTCATTTTCATTTGTTCCGACAAGCTTTGGTAGCCGTGCTGCACCCTGATTTTCAGCAGTTCAAGGTCCATATCTTTGACAAAGTCCCGAAGATGGAGGTCCAGACGAGGAATGAGCTGTTCTGTCTCGACGATCACCTCTAACCAGGGGGTGAGACTTCTTTCCTTCGCCTCGAATTTTTGTAATTTTTCTTCTACTTCTTCCAACGTACCCTGTATGGTTTTTAACCTTCTGAAAACGGGTAGAGGCTCAAAGCGAATATTTTCCAGTTTTTTCCCCTTAAAGTCAATGATATAAACGCCCTTATCATCCTTCGTTTCGCTGAAACTCAGTGGAATCAGGCTACCGCTATAGCGGATCCTGGCCTGGCCTCCGATTTCCTGAGCCCGGTGGATATGGCCGAGAGCTACATAATCGAAAACAGCTGAAAATTGCTCGGCTTTAATGTTTTCCTTATCACCAATATAAATGTTATCCTGCTTATCGCTGGCATCCGCTCCGCCGGCATACAGGTGCCCAGTCGCAATGACAGGAATATCCGCCGGATATTTTTCTTTGATCAGCTCGGCCAGCTCCTCATAATGATTCGCCAGTCCGGCCCGAATCCGTTCCAATCGATCAAGGCCACCTTCTCCCGCCACACCGTAACTCAGATCTCGATCTCTTAAAAATGGTACAGCTGCAATTACTGCTCCCAATTGCCCTTTTTCGTCTTTG
>JAUIKE010000305.1 GCA_030430845.1 Bacteroidia bacterium
CATCAGATAATTTGTCCGAAATAGGGATTAAGTTGTCAGGATTCCTCACCAGAGTAAGAGCCTCCTGACATAATTTTCTTTTTAAGGATTTTGCTTCCAGACTGTTGACGTATTCTCGCACTCCTTTTTCAGAAATGGGTCGAAACCGTTTGAGCCCTAATTGATATTTGGAGATCAGAATTTTTTTCACGCTTTCCTCTACTCTATCCATGGAGATTTTCCCCTCTTCTAAATACTTTTTGATACTGCTGATAGCCGCCCCCATATCATTGGGCAGGCAAAGCATATCATTGCCTGCTAAAAGTGCCTCTGCCTCAACTTCTCCGTTCTTGAAGTTTTTACTGACTGCTTTCATTTCCAGTGCATCCGTAAAGATCAGTCCCTTGAAGTTCAATTCTCCTTTCAGAAGGTTGGTTACAGTGTTTTGAGAAAGCGTGGTAGTTCGGTTAGTACGACTATCCAGAGTCGGCACATTGAGGTGTGCGACCATCATGCTTCCGATCCCGTAAGCGGAAAGGTGCCGAAAAGGGAATAGCTCCAGGCTGTCTAGCCTGTCTTTTTGATAATTAATAACCGGTAAGTCATAATGAGAATCGACATTCGTATCGCCATGCCCGGGAAAATGTTTTGCACAGGCCATCACGCCCTGTTCTTGCATCCCTTTCATGTACATGTAGCTCTTTACGGTGACATTGTAACGATCTTCTCCAAATGATCGGTCATTAATAACCGGATTGTTGGGGTTATTATTAATATCCGCCACTGGAGCAAAATTTACATGTACCCCAGTGCGCTTTAGCTCACGGGCTACCTCCTTACCCATTTCGTAGATCAGGCGGTTATTTTGAATTGCTCCGAGCATTAATTGCTTCGGAAAACTGATGGTGCTTTGCGCCATGCGCATACCCAGGCCCCACTCGGCATCCATCGTAATGAGCAAAGGAACACTTGGGCTGACAGACTGAAACCGGTTGATCAGTTGAACCTGACGTTCGGGCGTGCCTTGAAAGAAGCACAAGCCTCCAACTTTATATTTCTGGATGAGCTGCTCGACGGTTGCCTCATGACTGGCTCCCAGATTAGAGTGAGCGCGAATAATAAAAAGTTGTCCTAACTTTTCTTCCAAGCTCATAGACTGGTACATGGAGTCAGCCCAGGCAGTTGCCCGCTGGTAGCTGGTCTGAGCCTGAATGTATATCTGAGTCGTCAAAAAAAACAGCAGTAGTGTAGTAAACGTCTTCCCTCTCATAAGATCGATTTGTTGGTCGTATTTAATTATTTCCCGGCCCCATTCTGGTCGTCACTTCGGGGTCCATAGCTATGGCTTTCTGGTGATATTGTTGTCCTATGTCTGCTTGTCCGGCATTGTAGTAGGCCGTTCCAAGCATGAACCAGGCATCGGCATTATTCGGTTCTACTTCAGTAGCTTTTGAAAAGTAGGTTATAGCCTGAGAAACATTTCCGAGTAGTCCGTAGGCAACTCCCAGCAAGCGGTTCGTTTCAAAATTATTGGGTCGCATGGCCCTGGCTTGTTCCAGATACTGTATGGCTTTTTGCAAGTTTCCCTGCTGCTCACCGAAATAACGCCCTCCTTGTTGATACGTAATCGCCAGATTATTGTTGGCTTCCTCGTAAGATGGATCAATTTGTAAGGCTTTCGTATATGCCTGAATGGATTCGTCGTATCGCTTCAGATAGTTATAGCAATTCCCCAAAATCAAATAAGCCTCTTTATACAGAGGATGTATCTGAACGGCTTTCTTGAGGTGCCCCTCTGCTTCTATTAGCATCTGCTGTTTTTGGGCTTCATTCTCTGTTTTGGTTGACTGAAAAACCAACTCTCCTCCTGCGGCATTTCTCAGCTTGGCGCTGTTTCCAGACGTTTTGACATCTGTGGTAAATAAAGTAAAATTATCTTTCCAAACACTATTTCGACTAACTGTTTTTATTCCAAGTAATACCGTAATTAAGAAGATGGTATATAGTGGCCAAAGGGAATACGGTTGATTCTTCCTTGCACTTAGGCGGTAGGCCAACACACTTATTATTAAACAATAACCTACTGAAGGCATAAAGGCCAGGCGTTCGGCCATATTCGTTCCAACCGGGAAAAACAGGTTTGAAACAATAGATAGTGTTGCCAGAAAGTAAAGGATCCCAAAACTTATCGGATCCTTTTTTCTAATCCCCCAAAGGCCGTATAAACCTATTCCTACATAAGTAATCAAACTAAGCAACACTTCCCAATCCCCAAAGGACATAATATCGATGTGCCTTGGGTAATAATCATGCGTCAGCGGGTTCGGAAAAATCAGCAATTGAACATATTTCCCCAGCGTATACATCACTGTTGCCATTCGTTCTTGAAAAGCAAGTGGAATGTATTGCCCGTTGCTCCATTTCAAAAAAGGGTTGTTCATCAACTCTCTGGATGGCTCTCCAAAGTCAAAACCTAAAATACTTGTCCGAATGATCAAAAACACGATCGTTGCCAACAGAAAGGGCAGGCTGTGTAATAAAATCCTTTGCCATTTCGCCTTGGTAAAAAAGTAAAAACACAAGGGCACCACCGCCAAAAACGTAATGGCATTCTCCTTTGACATCAAGCCTAAAAAAAATAAGAAGCCGGCTAAAACATGCCATAACAAAGCTTTTTTTAACCGATACGCTTTTAGAGAAAGATATAGTGCAGAAAGCGCTCCCAGCAATGCAATGATCTCATCTCTGCCTTTTATATTTGCCACCACTTCCGTATGAATGGGATGCGCAGCAAAAACTAAACTAGCCAAAAAAGCTACAGTATAGGCTACGGTCCGTCGTTCCGGTTTCAAATGATTAAAGGCATATAGCAATAACCAATACAAAACGAGAACCGTTAACGCAAAAAAAACGAGATTAATTAAATGGCCGACAAAAGGATTGGCTCCAAACAACTCGTACTCAATAGCAAAAATGATCAGTGTTAAAGGACGGTACCTCCCCCCTGATACAAGCTTGGCTTTTCCTTCTACCTGAAAAAATCCGTAGAAAGTATCATTTGAAAGAATGCCCGAAATCCCACTGAGGCCTTCTTTCGTGAACATGTTCTCTGTAATTACAATGGCATCATCCTGAGTATAATTGTGAGTCAGCGTATTGGCATACAGCAAAAAACTGAGGGCCAATAATATCCCGACATGCCAGGATTGCTTATATAGCCAGGCAGGCCCCTGCCAGGCTCTAAACGCCTGCTTTTTACTCTGCTCGTCCGAAAATTGCTTCTTTGCCATAGCTTTTAAACTTAAAAGCTAAAAGATAACACTTTCTCTCTTAGACGTCCAAAAAAAATTGGACTGCGAAAATAATTCTAAACGAGTTTTTGCTGCCTTCCGGCAGCAAAAACTCACTTTTACCGTTCAAATAGCTATTTATCGATCAAGCCATAGAAGACCAACTCAGACGTATCCCTTAAATAGGTAACATCCGGGTATTTCAGTGCCACTTGCAAGGAGTCTCTCCGGCTGGTGCAATTGGAAAGTTGCTCATGGTAGGAGTCAAACCTCTTTTTACTTACCTCGTTTATCTGATCAAACGTTTTTTTCATTTGCTGTGCATCCTGATGCAAACTTTTAATCACTTCCCTTAGCTCCTCTTCACTCTGCACCTCAATAACAGGAAATTGGGAAATATCCATTCCCTCCGGATTCCAAATGGCTTCTTCTACATTCTCCTCTTCCAGAATAGTTTGTACACTTACTCCCAACTGTCGGTCTCCGGGATCTTGATCAACTTGCTTTGTCTCATGACAGGCAACCACAGACAGGCCTAGTAAGGCAACGCATAAAAAAGTTAGTATTTTCATTTAATTTTTTTTTGTTGTTAATCGAATTCCTTACGGCTTTACCAGCAAAGCGGGTTTTCAAACCGGCCATTCTTAAAAGTGTTTATGTACGCAGCATCAAACCATACGAGGCCTTCTCCTTCAATGATATCTCCACCACTAATTTTAATGTTGATGCCGAAGCCAACTTCAGCAATAAAATTTGCGACCACATTAGGGTCGTCTTTTCTCGAAATGTAGGAGCGATCCTCAATAGCGTAGAATGCTGTTTCGCATAATCCCGCGATGATATGGCTTCCAATATATTTATCCAGGTAGGCCTTGGCTGACCAGCCGCCGCCGCCTTTAGAAGTCACTCTGCCCATTGCCTTCACATAGGCACCACACATCGCATTTTGTTCATGTGACATCACGACCATTAACTGCCAGGTTTCCTCACAAGACCCCTGGTCCTGGGTCAGGATGATCCTGGCCTGGCTACCAGACTGCTCGCAGGCAGAAATGGTCTGATTGCCATCGCAAGTTGTATACATAAAAGTTTCGCTAAGCACTCGTCCGTAATCATCCGTTAATACCAGGAACCAGTCTATACAGCTTTCATCACAGTTGGCCTGTGCTTTTAATTCATTGCCCAGGCTTAGGCCCAGCAATACCAGGCACCACATCATAATTTTTTTCATTCGGTTCTTCTTTTTGTTGATGCCTACTCTTTTAAAGGTTTTCAGCAATCCCTCAGACGTATTGGCCAATCATCTGAACCCAATCTAAGAGAAATTCACCTGCCAAACCCTTGCATTTTCTTGCATATGATTGCAAATGGTAGGATAAAATTAGAGGAGGAAATTTACTCTAATAAAAAGAGAGGGCGGCCTGTCGGCCGCCCTCTCTTTTTATTCGTATTCTTTTGGTACCGGGAATCCCAGCGTCTCATAAATTTCTACAATCTTCTGCGGAGGCACCAATCCGGAGGAAAGGATGATCTCGTTTTTCTTTAACCATCTGTACAGGGTCGTGTAACTGACCCCCATTTCTTCAGCCAATTCCAGCCTGGTCTTGGCAGGCGGCATCATCGTTTTTTTGTCCATCACTTTTCATTTGGTTTTCTTAACAATACATCTACAAAACCAATATAGGTGTTCTTATGGACAAAATCATCTCAAGCGAGGTATTCTATGATCATGCTGGAGTGAAGGCCTAAAAATCAGCCCGACCTCGGGGCCGGGCTGATTTTTTTTAATCTACATTTAGCCCTTCATCCTTATGAAAGGCCTTATATCTGCCCTTCCCAAACTTGGTGCCGTTGAATTCGATTTTCCCTTTCAATTTCTCCTGCTCTTCTTCAGGCAGCAATAAAAAGTCGGCACACAGCTGGGAGCAACAGTCATCATATTTCTCGGCACATTCATCACATTGAATGAATAGTATATGGCAAGCATCATTCGAACAGTTCTTATGTGCATCACATGGTTTTCCACACTGATGGCATTTAGCTACCACATCTTCTGAGATCCGCTCTCCCATACGCTCATCAAATACAAAGTTTTTGCCGATAAACTTATTAGGCAAACCCTTTTCCTCACATTGACGGGAATACTCAATAATGCCTCCCTCTACCATAAATACATTCTTGAAGCCTTTATGCAGGTAGTAAGCACTGGCTTTTTCACAGCGAATACCTCCGGTGCAATACATAATAATGTTCTGGTCCTTTTTATTCTCCAGCATATTTTCCACTACCGGCAAGGCTTCCCGGAAGGTTTCTACATCGGGCCGCAACGCATTTTCGAAATAACCCACTTCACTCTCATAATGGTTGCGCATATCCACAATGATGGTATTGTCCTGCTCTGCAAGCTGATTATACTCTTCTGCATTCAGTGGACGGCCTCTTTTGGTGACATCAAAGGAAGCATCTTCCAAACCATCGGCCACAATTTTTTGGCGAACCTTGATCTTAAGCTTGTAAAAAGACTTTCCATCGTCTTCGATGGCAAAATTCAAACGGATGCCATTCAGGAAAGGAACGTTATAGGCATCCTCTTTGAAGGCTTCCATGTTTTTTTCAGGCACCGAGATTTGTCCGTTTATGCCTTCTTTTGCTACATAAATACGGCCAAAAACACCTAGTCGCTCCCAACGCGAGTAAAGCTCGTCACGGAATTGACGTGGATCATCAATGTGATGATACTGATAAAAGGAAAGGGTTACTCTTTGCTCATCGCTGTCCAATAACTGACGCTTCAACTCGTCGTTATTGACACGGTTGTACAATCGTTTCATTCATTTAGGTTTGTACGTTAACGAATTGGGCAGAAAGAGTTTTTAATTTTTTAAAAATTAAAAACTCTAAAAAACCTTTTTCGGCAAGTTGCAGGCTTGCTGCTAACTGTACAGAAATTATCGGCCGCAAAGATAAGGATTTTTGATGGAAGTGGGCAAGCCCCTTTTTATAATTACCTTTTGACAAATTCTCCATGGAACTTTTGATGCGCTCCTACCATCTGAAAAAAGTATAGGCCATTCGCCAAACCATTCAATTCAAGACTTAATACCGTAGGGAATGATTCATCCCACGCGTAAGTGCGCATCAGCTGCCCCAGGCTGTTGTAAAGCATCAGGCTACCTGGGCCCGCCCACCGGTCCATACTAACATGTAACTGCTCCCGTGCAGGATTGGGGAAAACCCGAACGGGATTGGAGTTGG
>JAUIKE010000070.1 GCA_030430845.1 Bacteroidia bacterium
GGAGCGGCATCGCGCAGGCCTTCGATCATAAAAGAAGTCGCCATCTCCCCCTTGGGGTCAATGTATAGCCTGCGGGATTCGTCTCCGGTGATGGAGAGTGTTCGCGGCTTTGCGGCATCTGCTCTTTTCAGCAATTCTTCATACCCCTTCTCCCCTATCTTCTCCACCAGCAAGGCTCTCGCCTCTCTTATGCGGTTTACCTTCTCGTACATATTCCCTGAGAAGTAAACCGAAGCGGGAATGTAGTCCTTTCCATCAAATACAAGGGAACCCGCCTTTAGCAGTTCTTCAAGGTTAGGATTTTTCTCATAGAAGCGTGACCAGCCATTTTTCGGACGGGAAACAATTGCAGGGTCCATGATCCCGCCTGGCTTCGTTTGGTACCAAACCCATGCCTTGACATCTGACTCTGATATGCCCGAATTGTATTTCCGGAAAACATCCTCAAAGCAGAGCATATCATCTCCGCATCCGGCATGTACACCCAGTTCCTTGTTGGAATGTTCGATCTGGGTTTCTCTTATGGCTTTTTTAAGCTTTTTAGGTTGTGGTATGGGAGACATTTTAGGCATGGGGGGCTTGGAGCTTGATTTATCTGAAGGGAAGGACTTCTGAAAATGATCTACTGGCGTAGGGACTTGTATTCCCGCAAGCGATTGGTGGCGCTCTCCCTGGAGTTCCACGGTATAGCTCTCCTTTCCAAATCGGTTGGAAACGCTTGTTTCTTCTCCCAAAATCTTTTCAGGATGGGCTGTGAAAAATTGATCATCATTCAGCATGGAAATATCGGGCTTGGGGGTTATTCAAAAGCTGGCAAATCACTTTCCAGCTGTGCCATGGCCTGGTTCACGCTCAGTCCCTCGCTGGCAGCGATATGGAAGACTGATTGGCGGATATAGTTGCGGCCCTGCTGGCTGGCCAGGTGCGCGCAAATGGAAGGGTAGCTATCCTCACAGGGATGGCTGAGTTCCTTGTCTATGAGTGTATACAGCTTTTCTTGATCTGACATGATATGAGGGCTTACTTATTTTTTTCGGAAAACCACGATCTCGGTAAGGACTTCTGTATTTGGGAACATTTTGGCTGGAAGGCGATACGCATCGATCAACTCCGCCTGACGGGCAATTCTCTTTTTGACCGCTGAGCCTCCCTGGCGTAAAAAGGGAACGCCACCATTTTTGGGTTCTGTGCCGATCACATAGATCAGCAGGCCCTGGGGCAACAACAAATCCAGCCCTCGGGTGATAAAGTATTCTTCCACTTTCTGGGCACCGGTGGCCTTCTTCTCTAATGGCGCATAGCGCCCTTTGAACTGCCCGTAGGGCGGATTGCCAATCACCAGCCTGTATTTAGGCGAAAAAGGCAACGCCTTTCTGCGATCGGTAAAGATGCTTTCGAAATAGCGCTGCTGGATGTTGGCGTGAGGAAAGCTATGCTTGGCTATCTGATAAGATGTATTGTCAATCTCGAAGGCATCTATCTCCACTTGCGGAGAAAAAAAACGCAAAAAGCGGCCTGTGCCGCAACTCGGTTCCAAAACTGGCCCATCATTAAAACCATGATGGATGGCCAGGCCAACCATCTTTTTGACAAGAGCTAAGGGCGTATAGAATTCATTCAGCAGGCCCTGGCCGTATTGGTCAAAGGTGCCGCCGTATTTAGCCATGCCCCCACCTCCTTCGTACTGCGCCATCAAGCGGATATCATCGGCTGTATAGCCGTTTTGCTTGGAGGAAATCAGTTCCAGAACTTGCTGGTTGAGTTGGTGGGGGTTGGTCTTCATGGCTGAGGGCTTGGTGAGGAGAAATCAACCTACAGGCTGATTAATAGGGATTCGGAAGGATAGCGAAGGATATAAAGGCCTGATGGGAGCATACTGACAACCTTCTGAAAGTCCATCTGGCTCGACTCTTTGTTTCCGGAACTTTTTACAGAAAAAAGAACCTGGCCAGCCATGTTGACTAGCTCAAAGTTTTCGCCTGAAAGTTCCAGCACACTGCGGATTGTCTCGACCGTGCCATGGTCAGCCTTTCGGGCTGAGGCTTCATAGCAATCGGCCTGTGTACAGGCATAGGGGAAGTCGCCATAGGTGGTAGATACCGTTACCAGCAGACTGCTATCGAGAAATTCCCAGGATCGGGGAATTACCGACTTTGTGCTTACGGTATAGTCAATTGTCTCAAAACACCCATTGGTCACACCAGAGGCAAAGTCAACTGCCTGCGCTGTTGTATGTGCTGTGTCTTGACCGGTTAAAAAAGATATGTTCCCATCAGGTGAAATGGCCTCCCATAAATCTTGTGAAGGGTAGTTGTATGCCCAGGAGATCAGGGCGCTGAAGGGATTAAAAGCAATAGCTGATGAGCCTGCCAGTATCAGTTGTGATCCATGAGAATCCATCGAATAGATCGCTGGTGGATTGCCCATGGGGTCCGCCATGCGGTAGGCTGCAATGACCAGGCCCTGATAATCAAGGCTGGCCATCCACTGGTCCGTGTGTAGGTAGAGGGTGTCCCTTGTTGCGAGTATTTCCTGGGAGACAGCAAGTGTATATGTCCCTGTTTTGTACAGGTTAACCCACTCTGTCGACCCATCTGGACCTATCTTGCCTACAAAAGGGATTTGGTCTGTTGGTCCTGTTACACTGCCAGAAAATACAAAAGCGCCATCATCTGTCGGGCTGATTGCCGATATATGGATTTCATTCTGACCATCGGCATCGTATGGTAGAATGGATAATTTATTGGATGCCAGAATGGTAAAATCAACAGGGTCATAGATCATGTAAACGATATCCTGCCTTTGGGGTGCATTTTGCCCCATGCCTGACTCTCCGATTACACAAACGACTTCCCTGCGAAAGAAGCAGGAATAGTTTTTTTCAATGGCCTCTCCGGTATTAAAAAGAACACGGTTGTGGTTTAGTGCGGCTGACAATAGCTTTACATATTTAAGCTGGAATTGTTCATCAAATACAACCACGCTACAATCAGCATAATTTGTGTTTTCAGCTCCTGTGGATGTGAGGATATGGTATTCATCCTCCCCAAACTCATTCATATACCGAATCATGCCCTTGGCTTCCATTCCGGGATAGTAGGGAACATAGGCCACTTTCTCCTGTAGGAGGGAACCATTGGTTTTTTCCAGTTCCTGCAACAGGAGGTAGTTCACAAGAGGAAAAGGTGCGGGATCATTGGTTGGGATAGCCACTTCTGTGGCGAGGATCAGGTTGCCCGTTTTTGATAGGCAGGCGGTATTCCGTGATCCGATAGGCCCGGTATCTCCTGGGGCAAAAGCATTGTAGTGTTGCCAGCCTTGCGAGAATGACAGAAGGCCAAAAAGCATAAGGGCAAGAAAAAGAATTTTTGGTTTCATGATATTATAATTGGCTTAAATGATTGATTAATAATGTGAGCATATTCTCAGCCAACGGCGCGGCGGAGCTGAAATCGTTGGAATATTTGGAAAAAAAGGACAAAGAGGCCTAGCCCGATAAAGGCGGGAATCAGCACAGCTCTAAAGAAGCTGCGATCTTCTTCATCCTCGTAGCGCCTGAAAGAATTGAGCACCCGACTTTGGACAGATGCGACATAATCTACATCTCCCGCAGGGCTTGTACTACCGGAATAGCTTGTCTTTGTAGATCGGTGGTCCCAGAGAGCATAGGGCTGTCCCTTGTACTGCTCTTTGCCCAAGCCGTCTTCCCTGACATCGAAGTGCATAAAGGTGTCATACAACCCAAATCCCCGAACACCCAACTCCCATAACTGGCGGAAAACCGGACCATGGGTGAGAATCTCGCGATGGAAGATTTGGGCTACCCTTGCCCCCTCTCCATTTGCCTTCTCGGCACCCAAATCAATTGCGGCAGCGATTTCAAAGGCATGTTGAGAGGACGGAGAGTAATCTTTGTCACGCGGGAAACGCGCGGTAGATGTGACATATACCGGAACGCCTGCCACATCCCGAACGAGCTGAGCGACATCAATCAGCCGGGCATCCAGCTTGTGTGAAGCGGGCGCATCTGGCGAGGAAGAGTGAAACTCACTTTCCAAAAAGTTGGTTGTGAGCTTCCTTTTGCTGTCTTTTTTGATCGTTGTATAATACATCAGGTTTAGGCTATTATATGTGCCAAATCCCCGAAGTCGGCTGGTGTCAGGGCATCCCGAATGTCATCCTTTAGGTTTCGCTTATACAGTCGGTTGTACATCTTTGAAAGCAGAGGATAACTTAGCCTGTCATATTTCCGGACAACTCTGATAACAGCTCCCTCATTTTCCCAGGGCCATGGCACACCAAAAAGACCATCGTATCCCATTTCGACAAAGAGGGATTTAGCATCTTCGAGCAATTCGTCTGGCTCTATCCCTAACTCAATAGCATTGTTTTCAAGCGATTCTCTTGCTCCTTCTTCTGGGTCCTTTTTGAAGACCTTGCGAAGCACAAAGTATAGAATAAGTAACCCTATAATGATGCCTGTGGCTATCATTAGTTTTCGGTTTGCGATTAGTTTTAGTAAAAAGGCGGGCATGTTCGGTTTATTTTAGGATTTTAGATGGTGTGGGTATTGATCAGAATTACAGTTTGCGCAAAAGGACCATGCCACCGGCTGCCACTTCGTCCATGTCGGAATAGGGAGAGGCCGACAATGCTTCCTCTATCTGAGTAATACCTTCGGCATCTACCGAGACAGGGGCTTCTTCCTGTATTTCAGGAATGTCAAATTCTCCATCCACAAAGCACACCGTCATGCCTTCAAAAGGGTCATGAGCTGCCAGTGCGGGTAGTTTATGCTTTGTTTCAAACCAGTCGTCTTCAGCGTCCTGGCTCACTATAGCAATCCCGCGCATACAGTACCGACACCTCGCGGCAAATTCCGGGAGGTTATCGAGCTGTGTCTGAGATAATAGGAAATAGGGATTCATGTTTTTTGACTTAGTAGATGATAGAGTTTTGATAAATAGCATTCAGGCTCAAATCACCAATTATCCGCTCAATGGCCAGTGTGCTGAGGTTCACGCGAAAGTGTGTGCTGGGAGTGGCCACAATTGCCACGTTTGCGGTTTGGTTGACGCCCATGGTGATTCCAGTAAAGCCACCACCGAGGTTGATGTCCGAGAAGTCAACATCCGGAATGGTAAACCAAAGGCTTTTGTCCCAATCGGCGGATGTCTCTGTTACACCACCATTGTAGGTGTATTTGTAGACTTTCCCCTGGGCGCTGACAGTTGCTACAATTGGCATGTTGTAGGTGGTGTCATATCCGATTATTTCAAGGGAAATCAATCGGACAAAGCTGCCAGCAGATTCTGTGTCAAATAGATCTATTTGCCATGGCGTATAATCCGCTTCTGCCCAGAAGGAGGCTCCGCCATCATGGCGAAATAGGGTAATTTCCTTGTGGTTGGTTCCCAATTGGCCTATATAGGTCAGTAAGTCGCCATCATTGGTGATTTTCAAATCTCTGAAGGGATAGTTCGTCACTCCCCCCAGGGAGCGATCAATCACCTTTGTTTGCACGATCCCGCCTCCATTGTCATATCTGACGGCCAGGTCAAAATCTTCTTCCACCGTCCAGATAACCTTTTCTCCATTATAGCCATCCCGGACATGGTCGAAGTAATACCTGCCCTGCCCGTCTCCGCCGATATTTGGCAGTTCTATGTCGAGAGACTCCACATCCCATCTTTTTCGGTAGTCACAGTCAGCGTTCTCTCCATTTTTTGTTATCCGGAAAACGTTGTTGTCAGAATAGGAATCCAGGACAGCCCATAGCGGCGGATAGCCATTTATATTTGCCTCTGCCGGATCGGTACTCCTACCTTCCGAGTAAGCTGTACCGCCAGATAAATCTCCGGTCACAGTAAGCCCTGCCGCAGGTGTTCCCGGGAAAACAGAAGCGTTGAAATTGCTGCCTTGGATAGCACGGGCTACCCAGCCAAATTCTGATCGAGGGTGTGGAAATACGTGTGTAGTAACACGTCCATTTGCATCAGCAATGAAGTATGTTCCATCGTTGAGCACAATGGGATAGAAGGAAGATGCAAAGGAGACATCTTCCTTGATCTCTGTCATCCTATGTTGAGCGTAATTGAAATAGGTACTTGCGTTAATAAGCGGGAAGGCCGCATTTATTACGGTAAGGACTACGTCAAGTCGTTTGGATTGACAGCCTGTGAGGCCATCGTCAATATAGCCGGAGGCACCTGCCCAAACACGCTTGTTTAGACCAAAAAACAGGCCTTTTCCACCTGCGAGGATTGCGGCAACGATTTCATTCTCAAAATCAATGGCAGACCGGGTGCCTGCTGTTATGGTCCAGTTTGCAGGATTTGTTGGGTCTGCATTTGGGGCAATTGTTCCTGTGTAGAGCAATTCTGTACCTTGTGCGCTGGAGCTGCTCCCCAAAAAAAAGGTATAACGAAGTAGGGCTTCCGCTCCTGTGGTAGCTATGTCAATTTTTTTACCAGACACATAGCTACCATCTGCGGATAGGCCAAAGATACCTGGTATAATTTCACTTTCATCTGTCACCAGTAGCCGGGCCGATGTTCCCTGGAAGGTCATCATGATACATGATGGCGAAAGTGGCCTGAAATATCTAGGAAGTTTCATGTCGTTAGGGATTGGTTAAATGAATTTGCCCATTCTTTTCTTGGGCTTAAGGCTATTATAAAGCTGTTTTAAATACAATTTTTGGACAGAATTATGGCTATAGATGTTCAGACCTTCGGTATCACCTGTCAGTCCTTTGAATTTAGGGTGTTCAGAAATCATGGCGAGAATCTGCTCTTCTTCGGGATGATTGGGAGACATGTTGATAGATACAGACTTAACAGACAGGCTCTCTAATGCGCGCAGTACTAAATAACCGAAGCCTATTGGACCTATTATGAGTACATCACCCTTCATTCGGCTCACCAGTGCGTCTTGGGCCTTTCGGTATCCCAGGTCATCCTGATCTATGATAGACATCGCGACAACCTTGTTATTATCCAGTTGCCGACTCACCATTCTGCGGAAGGGCTTGTTGTCATTTTGATCCTTTCGATGAACTATTTCAATTGTTTTTTCGATTGTCATACTGTTTGACTTAAAAGACAACAAGTTGGATTTCCTCGCCCATGTGGACCGATTCTGCACCAGCATAGTCTGAGCGGACACAAGTAATTCCTACTTTCACCTTTGCGCCAATGGGTGCTGTAAAGGAAAAATTCAATTCTGTACGATCCTGGACACTACCCGTTGGCGTGTTTACATCTGCTGCTGTAAAAAAGCCAGAGGCAAGGACATCCAATGTATCTTCATTTATGGCATAATAATCAACATTGCCAACTATGTTCAGCGCTCCCATCAGGTTGAATGTCTGAACATTTACCTGGAATGCATTTCCTACTCTCTGATTGAATTGTAGCGACACCCCATCCATCTGTAGGTTTTCCTTGAATCCATGCCTCCATGCACGAAGGCTCCTGAAGGCCAATTCCATGTCTCCACGGCAAATATTATTGTAGGGTGTGGGGTATACTGTGTCTGGGGGAAGGGTCGAAGGGCTGTTGTAAAGCAGGGTGCCTGTCTCATCGCCTTTGTATAGGTTGATGTCGGCATAAACATTTGTGGCAGGGTGGTCTATCAGGTAAAAGCTCTGGCTGCCTCGGGCCATCCTGATTTTGTTGTCTATTAAGCCCTGTAGCTTGGTTTGCAACACGATATATTGATTTACCCTGAAATCAAGTGCCGTTGTAACCACATAGGGACCACCAACACTTTTTGCAAGGGATAACTCCCTTACTCTGTAAATCAATTCATTCCCTGCCGATGCCGTGTGGAAAATTGTAGGAGAAGCCTTGCTCAACGTGACCGTGCCGTTTCCAGGGTCACTTGAAATGCTGAAAGGAAAGTTGGACACAAGCAGTATGTCTGGATCTCCATTCGATGGTCTTTCAAGTATATCAACTTTCGGTGCGGCAGCGAACATGCTTGCCCCATTGAAAGGATAAATCCCAAAATTATCCCAACTCAGCTTCATCTCTGTTAAAGAGCCTGAAGCCACACCTTCTACGATATCGAAAATGCTTACACCAGCATCGCTATACAGCTTTTCCGGATCAGGAAAATAGCTGTCATTCGTTTCAATATCGACTGTAGAGCCGTCGGCATAATGGTGAATGATATTCACCTGCATCCGAATCTCGGTGATCTCAGCCTGAAGTATATCAATCAGGCTACTTGCCGTAATTGTATCTCCTACATTGCTAAATATTGCCTGAAGGGCAGCAGGAAGAATCGCAACATCTATAGCTGCAAAGCCTGGGTCAATATACAAGTTGTAGGTAGCAGCATAAGCGCCCCCAACCACATGCATATTCAGTACATACTCATCACTTCCTGGTAAATAGCCGGGATCATAAGTCTCTGGATCAGACTCGTCTGAAAATGTCCACGACACGGGATCGTTTGCTCCGCCATCGTTTATTATTACCGTGTTCTCAGGGTAGGCCTTTACCGTTTCGGCCAGGAGGATCGTTCCGCCGGCGTCTCCAAATACGCTCAATTTGGCAACGCTCCCTGCCAGAAGCGGTGCCGTTGCTTCCACCCAGGGTGATGAGGATGGAACCACTGCCGAAAAAATATCATAGGTGGAATCGCCATCTGTATCAATTGCAAGTTGTACATAGGGACCAACCGAGCCTGTGTGGTCAATTCGAAAGGCTGATCCTGTATGAATCGCAGATGCGATAAAGGCTTCTGCGGCGATTACCTCGATGCCGACATTTGCTGTATCCTGAGCGGCAGGTACGCCGTCGTCTTCTATTGTGTAGTCAAACGAATATATTCCAGGCAATTGTTCTATAGGAGCTGACACTTGTAATGTTCCTGATACATTCCGCCAAACTGCAATTCCGTCAGCAGTCGTAATTGCATTTATAATCCCATCTCCCAGGATAGGCTGCCCATCTACCGATATAACTTGCAAGTTGTCTGTATCTATGTCATTTGCCAGCACGTCCAACTCTGATCCAGATGGACTGCCTGCATATATTGCGACAGCAGAAAAATCGTCATCAACAGCATCGGTTGTGTTGGGGATGAATGCGATCGTGGATGGGGTAGCAGCGGGAATGCTTACCGAATCCTTATAGGTATGAATCACCTGCAAGGAAAAATCTAGCTGTGTAATGCCTCTTATTAGCAAGTCTTCATTACTCTCGACATCCAGGCCTGATCCATCTGCATCTATGAAAGGCAGGGCCGAGACATCTGGTATTTGACCCTCAATCCAACTAATTGTGTAATTAGTTAACACGCCATCATTCACATCAATACTCAACTGGAATTGGTCCTTACCCACAATGTAGATTTGGCCATTGCTCCCGGGAATTTCATCGGGAGTTGCGTTTGAATAGTTGATGCGAATACTGTCTGATGGAGAGGCTGGCGGAACAAGGGAAAGAGAGGGGCTTGGCACTCTCTTTATGTCAAAAGATGATGGGCTTGCTGGATAGTCAAGGGCATCTGCGAAGGCGTAGGCAATAAGGTAATGCCCATTCGCAACCACAAGGCCCGAGTCAATGATATTGGCAGCTGTATTTTCCTCTGGTAATGACAGGGAATCTGGTCCACCGTCCTGATTTGTGTCTACACCAGCAGCTACCTGCCCCCCTGTACCAGCTGTATTTATATTCGATGTGCCTAAAACAAATCCTGTCACACGGGCGAAAAGATTCCCATGCGACATATATTTACAAGATGGAGAATTGTTCGTTGAAAGAATCATTTGCTGGTAATGAATGTGGGGCTATTATATGCTGGGAATCAGGGGAATACTGGAATACTGACAGCTTCTACTTCAGCTCCAGGTCGTAATCATATACATAAATGCGAGAGGATCCCTCTTTCTGGAATAATTGCCAGAGCTTATGCGCAAGGGCAATTACTCCCATAAGAAAAAGAATTCCTCCCACATATATTATTACATGCTTATTAGGCATTTCTTTTAGGCATTTCTTGATAGCCGCATAACTGGCGTTACAAGGTCAGAATCTAAACCTGTGACATTTTTCCCGTCTGCCGTTTTAGAGGGGTGGTAAATAGATTGCTGAACATTATCGCGATCAATGGGGACGGTGCTTTGGGTACCTGTAGACGGTGCCTGGGTTGCAGTTCCGGAACCGGATGTCGCAGGTATCTGTGCGGCTGCATCTTTGTCGATTTCCTTTTTCTCAGGAGCCGTACTCATGAGAACATAGTTGATCGCGAAGAAGAGCAAGACAGAACCAGCCAGGGCTGCTCCATAGGCGAGTTTCGAAGCTTTTTTTCTATACAAGACAAAAGAGCTAATCACCAGGCCAATCAAGCTGATAATGAGCGAAATAATTTGATGCTTTTTCATTTTTTTTGATAGGATTGAAAATTATTTGAGAATCGTGACAAGGTTTAGACAAGCGAGAACAATGTCTGCTGATTTGTGTCCTTATCAAGCGTAAGGCTCAGTGCATTCATAGAGGTTTCTTTCTTCCCCGTTGCGATGAAGAGCATTTGTTCTGTTTTCTTGCCAAATTTCCCGTCTACTTTGAGAGCTTCAATTTGATTTGTTCCCGTCTGGAATTTCAGAACCATGTTGCCATCTATAAAGAGTTTGTCAAATCGGCTGCGTATCGCTTTCTCCCGCTCTGTGGAAGGCTGGATGTCCCCTCCGAGTATTTTGTTCATTCGGGGCAAGTATTCATTCAGGCGCTTTTGCAAGGCCTCATTTTCGTTGCTGTAGGGGCAAATTGTCCCTATACAACTGGCTTTCAGGTTCTTCTCCATGTCTACTTGAAGAGTAGCGGCGGTCCCAGATGTTGTTGTACCGCCACCCTTGGCGGTATTGGCTGGAGATAATCCATTTCGTTTTTTTCGGTACCACATAACCGATCCTGCCCCTATAGCAAGGACAAAGACGGTCAAAATGATCCATATCCACTGTTTCATTTATAGTATAGATTTTAGGGTGAAGTATAGGAGAATTAACAAGCCTGCAAGTGAAGCAATCAGGACGATTTGCTGATTGTCAAGCAGGAAGTCAACTTCTGTCTTGAAGGCCTGGCTTGGAACCAGACTGTTAACAATGTCTTGTAGTATGTTCATGATCAGATGATGAATTGACCTACACTAATTGTTGCCTGGGAGATTCCAGGATTCGCATTCACATAGGCGGTAATTGCATCACGCAGGGGTTTATTTACAATTGCCTGATAACCATCGGGCCTGATATTGTATCCTTTAAACCACGCGTACATCGCGCGCCAATATGGTTCTACTTGACTGTTCCGCTGTGCTGGGTTGTCTACATGAGACAAAAACAAATCACCTGCTGCGGTCCACACCTTGTCGTCATCGGCCTTTTGTGACCAGTCGCCGAGGGATTCCCTGAGTCCTGCCCATTGATCTCTGGGTTCTTCCGGAGATTTTCCAACCAGGCCAAAAGAGGTTGTTTTTTTACGGAGAGCAAAGAAAGCGATGATGACTATTGCCAACACCGCCAGGACTATCCAGAAGATACGGTTATTAAATATCTTTTTCATGTTATTTTAGGCGTTTGTAGAGGATTAATCCAATCAGGCCAACCGCGATAGTCCCAACCACGATCAGTGCTGTCCTGATAAACTTGCTGGAAGACTGGCTTGGATTTGGGTTCTGGACATTTGGCTGGGATGAATTGCTCGGGAGAGGTTGTCCATTGAGGATTTGTGAGGCCACACCTCCTAAAGCCAACAGGAGGTCTGAGACGGTGTTGAAATCCACGCCATCCCAGAAACCTCCAGGAGAGGTCGAACTTTTTCCGTTGTCGCTGACAATTACGCCCGCATCTCCTTCGAAGTTAAAACCCTGTCTGGACAAGTTGGAAGTGGGTGTTTTTGACTCTTCAACATATCCAAGGAGGCGACTTACCTGGCTTTCTGGCAAATTCCCCAGAGATGATCCTACAGCAGATGCCGCATCACGCAATTCTTTGCTGCTCGTTGACTTAAGGCTGATATTACCGTCAAGTACCGCTGAATCAGCAAGGCTTCGGGCATAAGCTATTCGACCTTGCGGCCAGAGACTTGCTGATTCCTCCAGGACTTTGAGCATAGCTGCCGCGTTCTGTGGGACATCAGAGAGTATAGCACCCTTTAGGCGCGCTTGTGCATATCCATTCTGGATATAGCTTGCCGTCCACTTGCTTGCATATGTTGCAATAAATGATAAAAGAGAACTCGCTTGATCCATGTGCTTTCGATATTAAGGGTTTGAAAATAGCAAGCAGCTCTCACCGAGAAGCTGCCTGCTTTGTGTTGGTAGCACAGAGGGATTAACCCTGATTGTTAGGGTCGTACCAAGCCGACTGGGCGAAGAATGGCACAGAGAATTCAAACTCGATATACGTTCCAGCCTTAAGGCTTTCCAGAATAAGAGCCTGCTGCTCTGCAACAAAAAGCAGTTCGGAATCTTCAATTACATGATTGAAGGTAGATGGAGAACCATTTGGATGCTCCCAGTCGTCATCGAGGTTGATACGCTTGATGATCTGCATGTCCAGGCTGGGCTTCTGCGTGTACTGGACGAGGCGATTTCCAACCATATTATCCTCGTCATTTGTCCGGACACTCAACCTCCCCAAACGGGTGGCAGTATGAGAGAAGCGGGCTGCAATCTGAGAGTAAGCGCCATCCGAGCTTGATTTCGGGCTGTAGATGTTTCCACCACCAAAATCAATACTCATAGAGACATCAGGCAATGAAACCGCGATGCTGTCAAAGAATGCATTGAGATCGAAGTCGGCATTCAGCCCAATAAATCCAGGGATAACCGGGAGGTTTGCATAGTCATCAGCACCACCATTTGTGATGCGCAGGCGAAACTTCTCGCCCGCAGAGGGGTCTACGTGAGCTAAAAAGGAGTCGTTGAGACTTCCGCCTGTACCAACAGACTTGTTGGCATTTCCAGGCGTAACTTGGGGTGTCATGAGCTGGGGGGTTGACATAGTAAAATTCAGATTTTTAGTGAAACTTGGCACGATGTCATTAATCGCTTGTTTAGACCCTATATAAGTTCAAACCCTGCTCCATCAACATCCTAAGTTGATAGATATAAATGTGCCTTAACAAATTTGGTGGGAGTTGAGATAAAAAAAGCCGCACAGAGGCGGCTTTTTTGCTTTCGCATGGGATTGTGTCGGATAATAGCTACATGCAATACAACAACAATCCAGCAGTTATTGAGACAAGGATACACATTCGGATTGTACGCAATGACCCTGTATATGACAGTGCTATATGAGGTGGAAGTACTTTCCTTTTGTCTTTCGAAGCTAATTTTTGCCCTGCTCTGCCTACTCTCTTAATCTGGCTTTCCAAATCCACCAAAGGATTATTAAAATCAGTATATAGCTCGGGTACCTGCCAGCTCAAAAAGCATGCTTTCCACGAAGGAGCTATTTCCTTGCCGTAGATATGTAGCAAGATTTGCCGGCGCGCATCATTGAATCTGTTGAAAATTGCTGACGGGAAGTTGTCAGTAAGCATATTGAGTGCTATTACCGTCCTCCTATCCATTTTTCCGGAAATCTTTACCTGATGTCCATACTGCCTGCAAAGGCATTGAAGGATATTGATAGCGTATGATCCGATATGGTGATAGCCATCCATTATACAATTTGCTATTTCTTGATCCCTGATCTGATCCCCTAGAATCTGATTCCACAACGTCTCCCTGTAAAAATTTGCTGCATCGGCTAAATCAAGCCTCGATATATAGTTTCTTGTCGGGATACTATTTTTTACATGATAGTACTCACTTGCAGGAATCCCCCAGGCGCTCCCGATTAGCATTCCATCGACATAATGCGAGGGGTTATTTGGATCGCGGTAAAAGGGACGTTCTCCTTCCTGTCCATAGTTTTCTACCTGGCTCTCCAGAAGGAGATCGAGTGCATCATAAAAGTCAGCCATAGTATATATAGTTTCTTGTTAGATTGCATCGAGTGGGGTATGCACTTCGATTGTTAGATTGTAATAACTGTCAGTCGTATCCCGGATAGGTCGACCTTCTACTTTGTCCCATGTTTTTTTGAGCTTATCAAACAACTTTGGGTTGAGTCGGTCTTTGAATCGCGGAGAAAGCGGTCCGCCTTCTTTGAACTTAATTATGTAATGACACATTTCCATCACCTCAATCGGTATGCGAAAGTTATTGTGAAAACACATAACCAGGTCAAGTCCGTAATGGGTCAATTCATACATGAGCGCACGTAGTTCTCTTGAAAGTTGATTCACCTCCTTAGAAGTTGCGTCTGTTACAAGAATCATGCTGTTACGTACATTTTCTTTCAGAAAAGTAAGGAAATCCGGATAGGGAACCTGGTAGGATACCCTAAACTTGTCGATATAATAACGGCCATTTTTATTGCTGGTTATCGTTGTTTTCAACGTTCCACTTTTGTCTTCTGAGAATACATTTGCGATCCAGATATTTCCATCCGACTTCTTGAGTACGACACCCTGTATCAGTATACCATCGTGTCGGCGGAAGCTTACAAAATCTCCCGTTTGTATCCGGCTGGGTTGAAGCACAAGGCCAGGCTTGTACTGTGACAAGTCCCGAATGACAGGCAATGCACGAAGCGTTGCGTCATCAGGGTTGTCATATACAAGCACTGGTTGCGTACTCTGAAATATCAGTTTCTTGGCAAGGGTAGACTTCCCACAGCGTTGTTGGCCAATTATGACTGTAAAAATTCGCTGCTTTCTCATCCCATGTCAAGGTGTTTTTGCTGCATCTCGATATGGAACCTGATCAGGTTTTCGAGTTTGTCGAGTTGGTCAGAAGGGTATCGGTTTTGGAAAGCCTTGTAAATCCGGCTAAAGGCTACTTCGCCTTTGTTCTCTCCCTTCATGACCCTGTTTTCATAAACGATAAGGTCCATATCGTCTATATCTGCCAAGAAGACGAGGTCCCCTACCCTGCTGTCCTTTTTAATGATCCCATTGGCTGCGAGTCCTTTTGTTCCCTTCCATCCAATTGGAGGATAGCAGTATTTCCCATCCTCGTCAATCAGATATTTATCCCGATTGACTGCCCGGTTTTTGCCTGGAGTGCCACCTAGCTGATACAGGGCAGATTGTTGTGTCCCGCCTGGCTTCTTAACTAATAGGCCGTTACCGCCATGTTGGGGTTGTGGTGGCGCAGGCCGCTGGTGAGACATTGATCGGGCTTGTTGTGTATAAGCTTGTGGTATGTCTGGCCGATACCTTTCCTCTCTATATGCGAGTTCTTCTTTTAGGGCAGCGATTTCTTTTTCCTTTGCCTTAATTTCTTTTTCTTTTGCTTCCTGGGCTTTTTTATCCTTCCAGATGATCGCGAGTGTACTTACACACCAAACCAGATATACCAGTACCCCAGCATAAAAGAATAATTCATCTGAGAAGATATTCCTTTTCTTTGCAATTACAGGCTTCATCACCTGCATAAGGAAACCCTTCAACTCGTCATCCATCTTTGTCCGAGGATCATCCCAATTTTTGGTGATGGCCCATGCCCCGAATTTGGGAGGGAGTGTCATCGCATACATGGCCATTTCGGCCTGGGCCTCCATGGTTTCACCGATATTGTCGGTGCGCTTGATTTTATGGTCATACTTTGGCTCCCGCTCCCCCTCTTGATTTGGTGGTGACTCAGAGCTGTGCCCCCCCTCCCCTACCCCGCCTGACTCTTCATAGTCAGGCATCTCGCGAATGATGGGACCCTGATCCCCTTTCCCTTTTGCTGGCGTTTTTAAATGACTAAGCCAGTCATCCGTTGACAGGTCCTTGCCTGCCTCGTCATGTTTGTGCATGGTTTCTGCGGGCGTATCTCCCGCAAACGATGGATCGCTGGCTTCCGTCACTGGATTGTGTAATTGCTCGTTTTCTGATGACATAGGGCTATTGGTTATTGTTTTTGGAAATATGAACGAACTTCACTGAGTCTCCTTTCTTCACGGGAAAGAACTTCTCCGCTATCCATTTCACTCTTCACAATTTCGCATTTGAGGCTGAGTGGCATGCCTTGTGCCTCCATCCGGGTTCGTATCATCCCGAAAATCACTGTCTCAATATCTGAGTCAAACTCCTTAACAAGTCCTTCTAATTGAGGGTATATCTTAGACCCATATTCTGGATTGTCAATCAATTCCTGTAGCATGTCGAAAAAGATAGCGTCATTATCAATCGTCATGCGAAGCTCATACTTTGCGCCTGCCTTCTGCTCATACATCAACAGGTTTTGCATGATGAGTGGCTCAAAAAGCGTAAAGTACTTTTGCAGAAAACTGGCTCCATACGCCTTTCGCTCATTTGTCTCTTCTTTTTTGAACTTCGTGAAATGCATTGCATCACCAATCAGTTCCTTTGCATTAATATTCTTTAAGGCTTTTGGGCAGTTGTCTTGCTCTTGAAATTTCTTTAGCTGCGATGCTACTAATTTGTCGAGGCCCATGGACAGGAGTCCCTTCATTAAGCCCTCAGTTAGGTTGCTCATTTGTTTTGAATTTGTAGTATTTGACATATTTACTGTTTGGCCCGCCGCTGGGCGAAGCCATGAACGTTTCCAGCTCGAATCCGGCTTCTCGCGCCGTCACTACTGCTCGCTCGATAATATGATCTGTCATTGATCGCTCCCGATACTCCCTGGAAGCAACCTCTCTTATCTGCTTCCGGGAAAGCATTTTTCCTGCATGATTTATGAGGATTAGCAAGACAAGAAATGGCCGGGTATCCTTTCCGCTATAAGTTTTTGGTTCACCTCTCAAAATTGGATAGACAGGCATAATAGACAGTTTGGCTTGATTTAAGTGGAATTGTCTGATAGGGTGTTGCTTCTGAATACAATTATTCATATTCATAGTCGACTATTGCATTATACATTTCATGCTGAAGTACCCAGACTATCCTATTGAGGATCTCCTCATCTTCATTGTCTACGATGTCTGTATGTATGCATTCTTCGCCGTGGTTGTCAAAATATATCATCCTGATACCAGACATTAGGTAATGGCATTTTTTCCAGCAGGGGAAGCTTTCTGGCTCTTCTTCAAGCTCATAGAATGGGACAGGTAGATATTCACCCCTGATGTTGTCGATTTGCTCTTCTAAATAATCGACTGGCGCTTCTATGCTATCTCCTATCAGTATGCCTTCAGAACTATGTATGATTAGTTGGTGGCTGTATTGTGTAGGAATGATTTCGATTCTTGCACTCATCATGTGGCTTGGTAGTTAAAAAGCCGCTGCCGCCAAGAACTTCTTCGGGAGAAGCCTTGGCGGTAGGGAATAGTAATAGGGGCTGGTGAAACAAAACATCAAAACAGCGGCTTAGTTGTATATCTCCAGATATTCAATCTTGGTGCCCTTTATCGGTCCATTTTAGAATCTTGGTAATATTTGGAATATTTGGAAAAAGTCAGGCTTTTAGCCTTTTGCCATAAGGGCCATCTTCAATCGGCACACTTCTATTGACCAGATTTGCTTATTGGACGCATAACACATAGAAATAAGCCACTTAACCTCTTGTAGGTGTGCCATACCGAAAAGGTAGCATAACCAGTTCCCTAACCAGTTTCTTTACCAGTTTACCTACCAGTTCCCTAACCAGTTTCTTTACCAGTCTCTACCAGTTGGTTACCAATCAACCAACCATTTTTTGTGGGTAAATAACACTTTCGATTTCCGAAACGGGCTGCTCAAGATACAGGGCAAGATCACCAATCGTTAGCTTCAGGTGCTTTGCCCTTCCGACATGACGCTTTACTTTGTGATACTGATAATAGATGCCAGATACCGAGAGGGTACTAAAGTTAGGGATTAAAAAAAGGTCTTTTGGAGATACAGGTTTGCTTTGGGGTGTCATCAAGTGATTCTTATGCATACACATTTAGCTTTTTTGCCCCCATGCAATATAAAATCAAAAATCATGCCTTTAGGTTACATAGTTTTTGATTCGCCGGCAGCTGCGATCGCAGCTGCATTTCCGGGAAGTACCAGGTACTTCCCGGAAACAAGAAAGGCCCATACAGGGCGTATGGGCCAATACGAAAAAATAGATATAATTAACCAAACTCTTTTTCTGTTACATAGTTTTAGGAGGCCATTTGGGCTGGGTAATTCCTTACTTGAAATTCTGCTCCGCAATTACTACAGGTGACCGGATCACCATCGGCTCCGGTATGTTTTGACAGTTTACTGTTGTGTATATGACATGGCTCTGCACAGTTGGTACACAGTACCAGTTTGTGGCTTTGAGTTGCGGGTAACAGTCGACCGGCCAACTGTATGATCCGACTGTTGAGTGACTGTTCATGATTTTGGCTTAACAGTTGACTTGACTGTTGCTCTATTTTGACTAACAGTTCGGCGTTTTCTGCTGACAGTTCAGAAAACTGTCCCTGGAGCTCTGAGAACTGTTTTATTAACAGTTCCTCTTTTTCGGCAGACTGTTTACTGAAATCTGACAACTGTTTTTCAAACAGTTCCTTAACTGTTGTTGACTGTTTGTCTTTTTTAGCTAACAGTTCCTCAAACAGTTGCTTCTGCTCATCTAACTGTTTGCCAAACTCAGTCTCAACATAGTTTCCCATGCGCTCTGAGAACATCCATTCCACTACTGCCAAACCAAACTGTAACAGCAAGAAAAGGCCAAGCGCATGCCAGCCAAACTCTACCTCTGTTACTTTTAGGTAAATGCCATAACAGGCAAATCCTATCGACAAAGATATTGATAGCTTGAACGCGCGCTTAGCCTTTTCTACTGACAGCTCTCTCATCACACTCGCCTCGTAGAAAGCATAGAGCCTGATCACATTGAGCGCGGCGATGGATGTGACAAGGTGCCATTTTTCCTCCCAGCGTCCTGGTGTCACTACACTCTCCAACAAGATTGCTGCTGTAGTGCCTATTGCCGCTACAAGGAAAGATATGATCTGTCGGGTTCTCATTTTAAAGTCAAATGCTCGATCGGCAATTCGTAAAGAAGAAACCGGGCCCCTGCCCTTTTCAATATCGCCACATCCTCTCTTATTTTGAAGATATACCATGCTTGCCCATCCTGGACAAGCTCCTGGCCTATGTAGCTGGATCGGTCTTCTGGTTTTATGGCACCTATCATGATTCTGGCCATTTTATTTTTAGTATCCCATTTTCTATCAATCCAAGCAGATCGCAGGCCTTGTCCAGGCCGGAATGTTTTATTTCTGATATGGACAGGTATAGGCTGTCTCCATTTTTCCCCAGGCGTTTATAGGGGATTGAGAAGGACCAGCTATTTGAATCCCTTCCCTTCATATATATATCCCCATTTTGATGGATTTTTGTTATTACCCAGAATGAGGTTATTGTTTCGCCCGGTATTTCACTCTTTACCTGAAAGCCGATAAGCGACTTTAGTATATCAGGGGTGAGGGGTGAATAGGAGGTTGCATTATTCATGTACATAGGTAACGTTTATACTCATCCCTGCCCCTACTATCTGTGTAGGGAAATCCCGTCCCCGAGTATAGGGAGAGAGATATTCGAAAAATATCAGCTCCCTGTCATTTGGTGTATCATAATCCATCACGCGAATTTGTACCAATTTCAGTGGGTTTAGTTCGATTGGCAAGTTCCCTCCGGAGAAGGTCCTCGTTCGACCTGGATCTTCATTTTCCAGGGAGTTTGATACACCTAAGAAGGCATTGTCCTGGTAAAATTCCAGATACACATCAGGATTACTGGTTAAGTCCCAGGGCAATCCATTTTGATTTGTTGATTTGAATCCACCAACGATGACAGATTGAATAAGGACTTTCGTAGGGGTTTTTTCCTCCCCACAGAATGCCCCCCAGTAATTTGGGGGGCATTCACAATCCCCTTTGACGCAACTGCCTCCATGCTGGCAGCTAACGTCTTCACAGGGATTACAGGAGGATAGGCCAAGAGCAAAGGCCAAGGTAAATACGAGGACGAGGGTTTTTAATGTTTCTTTCATTGTCTCTGGTTTTGGTTTTGGGTTAGTAATAGTTGTAAAGGGCAATTATTGCCACAATAATGACAATACTCATTATTAGTCCAGGAGGAGATGTGGCGATAGCCACAATCCTCCTGGTCTTTCTGTTTTTTATGCTCAAAAGGAGTTTTTTTAACATTGTATCTTATATAAATAGCTGATAATTGACCATCAGATTCCACAATGGCCGCTGTCGCATTCTCCAAACATTTCAAATTCAAGTTGGAGAGGATATCTTCGCACCTGAGCGTAGCTTACATCCGATCTCCATGTTCCCTTTTTAGGCTTTTTCTCTTGCAATTCAAACCAGTTCATCTTTTCAGGATGCTCATCAAACATTTTTTTAAGAAAGATAGGGTTTCGGTGAAAGCAGCCTACACAGTTGTTGAACCGAGCGAATTTTACTGGCTTACCATGCCAGTAATTTTGAACATCGCTCTTGTTTATACCATCTTCAATAAGTGGAAATCGAGGCCTATGGTAAGGAATAGATTCCCATTTGTTTTTGCCTTTATTCGGACCTTTTTCCCATTTGCCCACAATGTCTTTAAAATAAATCAAGCCATCTGCCTCATTCGTTCTTTCAAGCATCTTGATGGCCCTCTTTTCTTCATTCGATCGGAAGCCTATCCGCATCTCAACGGGTAATATTCCTAGTTTGTATAAGTATCGGAAAATGGGCCTCAACTTCATTTCTACTGTACAGTAACGATGTAGTTTGTTCGGAAGCCATCCCCCCTTATTTTCTACTACCCAATCGAATGATTCGCCAACGACCCATTGGATCTCTTTACCAAGATATTGTTCCAGTTCAAAAATGGTACGAAGGGTTAAATCATCCTCTGCCGTTGCAATAAAATCCTGGCCTATTTTGTCAGACACATCCTGAACAAGCTTCTTGTCCTTGGGTCTGCACCGGATATCTTCAATTTTTACTAGTGCAAAAATATTGATGTCCGAGGGGTATTTGGAGGCTAAATAGGCAGAGGTCCGCCCTCCTGATATGCTATTTACTGTTTTCATGATGGCCTTTTTAGTGTACAATTGTGAATTCATCTTTAGACATCTCTTCAAATTGTGCCAGAGCGCTCTTTTTCCCATCTACACCTGTTCTGTAGATATTTTTCCATCCCTGTAGATTCTTCTGTTTTGCCTTTATGGTTTCATTAGACGCCAACCTGATAACCGTATAGCCTTCTTCCATCAGTTTTGCTATTTCTGAGGCGTGTATGTTTCCAGAAAAAGACAAAATGGTTCTGGGCTGCGATTTGTATGGCTCTGCCTTTCTATGCATTTCTGCTTTACTTTTATAAGTGAATCGTTCATCCACTCCCCTACTCGTTTCAATTGTTTGAGTATTCGCATCGGCAAGTACAAGTAACCAGCCCTGCCTGATGAGTTTCTTTCTATCTGATATTGAAAGTCCAAAGCCTGTAAGTGGCCCTGATTGATCTGTATGTTTTGGGAAATCCTCCCACAATGTTAGTTGATACATGATTTTCTTATTTTATCTATGCGGTTCGTCCAAGCTTCCGCATCTTTGAATGTTACAACCTCTAAATTTTCGGTATTTGACTCGATGCTTTTCGCTCCAGTCCTTGTAATCAAAACAAACTGATGCTGGGCGGGGGATGATCCAAAGCCTAAACTCAATAGTATTTTCAGTAGCTTCTCGGCTTCTTCAGTCTTTCCGCAATCAACAACAAATGGTTTCGGGGGGTCCCATCTTTCAAGCAGTTCCTGCCAGAGATTTTGCAATCTCTTATTAGTATTCAGGCTGGCCTGAATAATAAACTCCTGAAGGAGATCGGTAGGAATGTCATAGGCTGATTGTATCATATCAGTTTGCTTTAAAATTGTCCCTCGCCCATTGCGAGGGACTTCATTCTGAGAAAACTTATCAAAAGAACGGGCGTCTTACTTCCTTATCCATAGCCTCTCCCCTACTCTGGGGTGAGCATTATTTCAGGCCGAGTTCGCCTGCTATTTTTCTTGTTGTTTTATATCCGAGGCCTGTTATCCTGGACAGTGTCTGCATGGTTGGAGCTTCTCCTTCATTCTCCTCCTGATAGGCGAAGAAACTACTAGCTATTAGTTTCTCTCTGTCTTTTACATCTCTCCGCTTTTTATATGTCCTGCCACTGTTGTCGGGAATAAATGTGCTCCTACCATCTTCCTCTTTGCCGTCGTGGACTTCTGAAAAGCTACCACTTCCAGTGGTAGCTTTTGGCGAAAAGTTACCACTTCCAGTGGTAGTTTTTGGCGAAAAGTTACCACTTTCACCAGTGGACGGTTTTGAAAAGTTACCACTTTCACCAGCGGGCGGTTTTGAAAAGTTACCACTTTCGCTTTCCGGAAAACGGTTTTTTTGAGGCCGTTTATTGCTGTGATCGGCTGCTTCGACCGTTTGTTTCTGGCCACCAATGTTACCAAATCCGATCTGGGTTTGAGCAGTAGGGGATGGGGTGCGAGAGAACTTACCCAGATCGAATTTTGGAAGCCAGTTTGTATTGATTTTGAGGTTCCTTCTTTCTGTTTTTTCAGCAAAGGTTGGCTCTCCTGACAATACCCGATATAAAGAAAGCAGGATATTGGTCAGTATAAACAGGCCCAGGCATCCCACACCAAATACGCCCAGCATAAAAGTATTCCGCTCAAATTTGCTGTCAAATCGGCTGATCGTAGTCTCTGCCTGATGAGATATTTTACCAAATACTTCCTGCTGGCCAGCGCTCAGTGCGGATAGGGTAGTGGCTTGCATAGCGGTCAGCTCTTTGACTTTGTTGACCTCAGATTGTATGAGCGCATTTCCGGCTGATTCTGCTTTCCTGATCGCAGGCTCTAATTGTTTTTCAGCCCATCCATTTCCGGAGACGTAGAGCTGGTACATCCTAGCTCCTTTGCTGCGCTTGGCATCTTCAAGTAGTTGTTTTGCGGCTTTTTTCGCCTCTTTTGTACGCTCGATGTGGCTGCTGGCAGCAGCATCTATCTGTGCTTGGTAGCTACTGTGTATCCGAGTGCGTTCTGCATCCTGATCCTGTCGGACCTGATTAAGGTCAGCCACCTGGGGTGGGGGAGTGGCCGCTTCGACCATGTCTATCCTGCCTATCCAGCTGGTTCCGCCCGTACCCAGCGCCAGCGCAGCGCAAAGGGCAAGGCAAAATATCCAGAAGGTAACACGATAGGCTGCTTTGACCGCGCCTTTCTCTTTCCATGCACGGCCTCCGAGGATTTCATCCAGTGCGAAAGGCAGGAAGATCCGCAGGCCCAGTTCCATTACACCGAGCGCCAGTCCGACAATAAATAAGGCCAAAAGCCCTGCACCCCATGCAGGCAGGAACTCCTGAGCCTTATTGAATGCGATGATCCAGATAATCATCACACTTGTAACAGCACTCCCGATTTGAGCCGCATTTCGCGTTGTTTTGAGTGCAGAAATTACTTGAGTTGCGTCTTTTTGAAGATTACTTGACATTTTTTGAGTTATTAATAAGTTGATAAAAATTTATTCGCTTTTTTGGCTGTTGGCATGATTCTTTGCTATTTAGGGTCATTAATAAGTCTGATGAAAATCAGCTTTGAGGGTCATGCAGGAGTGCATGGCCCTTGCTTTTTTCTATTTGTTTCATACTCGCTAACTCGGGTTCCAGGTCCATCAGTAGTTTTGAAGCGATCACACTATTGTAGAATAGCCCTTCACGCTGGCCAATAGTCTTTACATAATTTCTAAGTGCGATCACAATCACGGCCAGTTCATGATACTGAATCTTCATTCGCTGCTTTGGCACATGCAACCGGTTAATAATTGCAAACAGCAAGCTTGCTGTCATCTGTGATTCGTGAACACTACTAAAGTAGGCCTCCGGCAGTTGGAGTGCCTGCCTAATGGCTTCTTTCAGGGCCATATAGGCATTTTCGCTAGGGAAAGTATATGTAATTGGTTCCGGTATATTCATTATCTGTTGGGGTTACAAAGTGGTTTATTGAATAGCCTGCGGCACGACCTATTTATCCATCGCTATCCTCCTTTTTTTGATTATAATTATCCCAATGCCAAATTTCCTTATTCCCAGGATGTTGGAATATTTTAGCCTGCCAGATCAAATCCTTTAAAATGAATGTCTTAAATGTCAGATTGATCAGTTTTGTCGCAATACTCTCGGCACTACATCCCTTCTTGATGTAGTTTTTGAATATCGCGACATCTTTTCCGCTTCTGGATTTGCCATATTGGAATTTCACCCAGAGTCTCAACTGCGGCCTCTGCTGATTTTCCTTGTCATACATTTTTGTTGTAGGGTAGTAACTCATGATTTTTACTTTAAGGATGCTACCGCTCTTTCTGTCAACCATTTCATGACGGGAGGGGTGACAGCGTTCCCCAACTGTCGAACCCTGTCCTTCACTCTACTCCCTAGAATCTCATAATCATCCGGAAAGGCCATTGCCTTTTTCACTTCATGATCTTTTATGACGCGATAGAAGCAATCCTCGACCTTGCTGGCAGACTGAACGATGGCGGCACAATCCACGGTGCGTATGGTATTGATAGGCTGGTCAAATCCGCCGAAAGTGTCACTTCCATAGTAGTAGCTCATAAATCCAGGGATTACCAGCCCTTGCTGCGCAGATGTGGTAATTGAACCCACTGGCAGATTGAGAGGTCTGCACCATCCTGGTGTGTAGTTTCCTACCAGTAGCCCATGGTTTATGCCGCCAGCACTTACCGTACTGATCGGCTTATCCATCCTGGTTGATGCCCCATTTTTCCGGAGATTGATGATGGCTGATTGGATCATCACATATTGCTCCTGTCTCGTTGTCTGCGTATAGAGTGGTTGATTTCCTGGCCGGACATTATTCTGATATGCCTCGGAATGGAACTGAATAGGGTAGGGGAACTTATTCAAACCATGCTTGATACGCTTGATCGTATTGGGTACAAGTGGGTTTTTCCTGTCGCCTATGCGCGTGATAGGCACATCCCAATCAATCACATTGTAAGCTGCATTGTAGTATGGCACTACTTCTTCGTAACACGAGCTACATCGGTAGACGTATTGGCCCTTTTTGCCATATTTGCCCCATTTCTTGTTTGGGTTTTTAAATTTTTGGTAGCTTTCCTTATCTCCACAGGATGTACAGGGAGCAATCGGTCTATGCTCCAAGTCTGGCATTTTATTTCCTTTCTTCCAGAAGACGATGAATATCCTATCTCGACTCTGCGGAACTCCAAAAAACTGGCTATTAAGATATTTACACTGATGTCTGTAGCCTAATGCTTGCATCGCAATTAGCCACGCATTAAACATCGCCCAGCTTCGTACTTCGACCACATTCTCTACAATGATGATTTCGTACTTGTGTACTTCTGCAAATCGAGGCACATCCCACATCGTCGCACGGCTTCGCTCAGCTGGGGCATCAAACATGTTGGCATTGAATAAATCCATTTGATGAAGGCCTTTTCGCTTTTTTCCTGCTGCATTGCTGTGCTTTGTGCATTCGGGAGAAGAATAAAGGATCGTAGTTCTAGGGAAATATCGAGGAGCAGACTCGCTGATATTTGCGCAATGATGATCTGTGTTAGGGTGGTTCTTGTTATGCGTCTCTATTGCCAAATCCCAATGGTTCATTGCCATTTTCATTTCTACGCCAGCCGCTACGGCTCCAGTAGTGGTGCCACCTGCTCCGCAGAACATATCGGTACCTGTTATATAGCTGCTAGTTCTCATGAATTGCCCTCCTTTTTTTTTGTATCACATAGACAGATACAGTAGGGGTGAACATTACAGGTACAGCATCCTCTTCGGAATCTGCTTCCCTATAAAAAGCGAGATAAAGGCCTGCAATAAATGCCTGTGATGGCACTGCCAGTTTCTTCTTGGCCACCAGGTTGTTTAGGTTCACAACGCCTCGCGCTGCAAGCATATCAAGGAGCGAAGAGGGTGGGGGAGTGCTTGGCAGTTCCTCCTGGCCAGTCATGGCCAGGGCATAGCGATTCATGAGGTTTACGATTTTTTGAGCTTCGACTACATTCATGGGTTGTAGCTTAAAGGGTGAAACAAAATGCCGACTATCGGCGGAAATTCTTGATCCGGGCAGAAGGTATCTGGGTAGGTCCGCGCTTTTTGGCAGGGATTTGCTTATTACCTCCTGTCGTTGCTTTAGGTATTTTCGATGGCTGTTGGCTGTTTTCGGGTATCATGCTCTTTGTTTTTGCTGACTTTTCAGCATAGGCCTGGTCATGGTGATATGCTTCGCGGATTTTCTGATAATTCTTCCGCAGACTGGAAGTGGACTTGATACCATCTATGTTGTATTCACTCCGCCACCATTGTGCGTTTTTGAGGCCACTGTCCATCAGCCAGTTAAGGATTAATGTAAGTTCATTTAGCTCTGCGCCTTCTTTTCGCACCATCATCCGAAGATCTCGCTCCCAATTGCTCACATTAGCCTTGCGCAGCCGCATATCGCTCTTATGGAGGCGCATGAGAGCTAACTTGAACTGCCATGCAAGACCATACCATTCCTTTTTCTGCGAGGCGATCTCGGCCTCTGATTGAAGCAACTGCTTTTGCCTTAATTCGCGGGCATTGGCCATTTCTTCGAATTCAATAGCTCTACTTTCGTAGACCTGTAGCCAGTTTTTCTCATAGTGAAGGATGCCGTACTTTTCCTCTGGATCAAAGAAGCGGACCGGACCTACGACATATCGGTTAGGGTAGCTTTTTAAGCGCTTCTCCTGCTGGTCTATGACCTTGACCATGCGGTCATGGAACGATTCCAAATCGGCAGAATCTATCTGGGCGAGTAGCTTTAGCGCATTTTGATATGACTTCTCCTGAAGGGAGCGGTAATCACGATCCATGGCCATGGCCAGCTTATCCTGATACATTTCGACCAGTACCTTGGCGTAATATTCTATCCTTCCGTCCCCATGGGCGAGTTGGAAGGCCGTTTTCAGGTCCAGTTTGGGATTTCTTGAAATGGGCAAGTGTGATGAAGGGGGAGGGGAGGGGTTATTGTGAGGAGAATCCGGTATATTCTGAATTTTCGCGCCGGAAAAATCCGCGCCCTCGAAAGAAAGCCCTTGCTTTTCTGGCGGGAGTTTTCCCGCTTTGTGGGGGCGTCCATCCTCAGAGGCTCCTTCCTCCGATCGACTGTCCGCGATAGCGGACGCCGCTGAAGAAAAGCTTCCATCCTCCGACTGACTCTCCGCGCCAGCGGAAACCTTCTGACTTATCTCTTTATCTACATGGATTTCAGAAGAAGAGTAATGCCGCGAATTTTGCGCCATGCGAGGAGAGGTGGTGGTAGGGGGGGCAAGGGGAATCACCTTGCCGTTGAAGCCTTCCGTTTTGGGGACAAAGGAGGCCACCTGCTGGACTATGTCCGTGGGCAGGAGGTCTGGGGATAGTAAGAGTTTAAAGTCGTTCTGGTGGCCTCTAAACAGCTTGTATGGCTTCCAGCCAAATCCGCGTCCGCCTCGGTCGCGGTGTCGGAAGGCGGTTGCGCCATGCGGCTCAGCCTCTGTCTCTTCCTCGCCCAGGAAAAATTTTGCGTAGGTCAGCTTGCCTACATGCAGGGGGGTGACACTCTTTGAGCCATAGCCGCCATCAGGCGTCTGTCGGAGGCTCCTGTTATTCGTGAAGACCTCGTTTGTGATGTAGATCGCTCCTTTGTCGATATTATCAACTGTCTGCTGGCACCATTGCCGGAAGGCGTTGATGGCAGTCTTCATCTCACTGTCTTTCAATCTGAAGGGGTGGGCGTAGGAATAGGGCTGGTCTTTTCCTGCGGGAAACTGCTGGTTGTGCTGCTCGAAGTGCTGGCAAATCCGCTTATAGCCAGGGTCAAAAAGCTGTTTCCAATGTAGCCTTTTTGCCGTGTTTTGCGTAAGTTTGTTTAGTTGTACCATAGCTGGTTATGTCGAAGGGGTGGGAAAGAAGCCTACTCTAATAGGCTCCCTCCCTCAACCCGCTTTTGGGGGCAATTTTTGATAAAAACAAAGGTGCTGGCTCTAACCAGCGCCTTTTTTATGTGGGCCTACTCGGCCTCTGTCTGAACCATTCTCCTTACAAAGCCACTCATGCGACAATCTCTTCCAGAGATGGGAATTTAAAACTTGGATCAACTACCTGTGCTGGTGTAATCCCATACATTTCGCACAAAGCCACCAACACCCTTCCACCGGGTGTCAGGTTCCGTCTCCGCATAAATCGAAATACAGTCGTCCGATCTACGTCAGCCCTTACCTCAATTTCCCGGGCGACACTCTCATATTCATCTTTCGGGATTCTGTCTCTAATTTGCTTATCCATTTTTAGTTATAATTGCATGTTGCATTCTGACAACGCTGCAATTATGCAACTATAATCGAAAAATCAAAACTTTATTCTAAAAAGATGAAGTAAGGTTCATTCATTCAAATAATATTCCCTCTTTAAAAATGGAAACAGACTCTTTTGGCTCAAGACTAAACATGCTGCTTAGGATAAATAATTGTAGCGTTAAGGAATTTGGCAAATTCACGGGTCTATCTCCAACGATTTTTTATAAGTACTTCAACAATAAGGCTACCCCAAGTGTCACATTGTTGCAAAAAATCATTGAGAAATGGCCCAATACAAATCTCTATTGGTTACTGACCGGTGATGTGGAATCTACTGCTAATGAGATAAATAATGCATCACCGTCAATTCGTGATGGGGAAGCTATGTTATACATGAAAAAAGTAAAAGAACTCGAAGAAAAACTATCAGAAAAGGAGAAGGAGATCACCTACCTACACACAAACATCGAGAGCCAAAACAAGGCTCTCGATCTGATTATAGAAATGTTGAAGGAGCGCGGTATTCATGTAGATGAGTAATTGTGAATTGTATGCCAATGCAGCCAATACGCCCTAAATAATATACACGAAGTGTTAATGAAAGTCGCGGGTTGCCAGGTTATTGGGTCCCTGTACGCGGAAAGGTGCCCGAAAATGTAATTGCAAAAAGCGGTGGACTGGTGGTTTTTTGTATGTATGGATTCATGCAAAAAACACTTGTCCTACACGAAAGGCTCCGGTGGCCATGGCCAGATCGAGGAAGTCAAAAGGAAAATCAAGAATATCAAGAAAGCGCTGGCAAATGTCAAAAAAGGGCCTGCCTGAGCATTCTTTTTCTGATATACTCGATTTTACTCGCCATTTTGCTAGATTTGTTCTATAATTATATAATTAATGAATTATATAACATAAACATCATCACACCATGGCGGGAAAAAAGGCCATACAAGTACAGGGCAGTGAAATATCACTGCTCGCCGGAGAAGGGCGCGATGACTACTTCTCAATCACGGACATAGCGAGAAAATTCAACGCGGAGAATCCGTCCGTCCTGGTCATAAACTGGTTCAGGACAAAAAGCACTATCGAATTTCTGGGCGTGTGGGAAAAGCTTCACAACCCCGATTTTAATCCTATCGAATTCGATAAGATTAAAAATGAGTCTGGCTCAAACAGTTTCGTGCTGTCAGCCAGCCGATGGATAAAAGATGTCAATGCGATAGGTGTCCAGTCAAAGGCCGGGCGATATGGAGGCACGTATGCGCATAGGGACATTGCGCTGGGGTTCTGTTACTGGCTAAGTCCTCCCTTCCAGCTCTACCTAATTCAGGAGTTTCAGCGGTTAAAGAAAAAAGAGGCCCGGAGCCTTAATCAAAACTGGGACTACCATCGCTTCCTAAGCAAAATAAATTACCGGCTGCATACAGAAACTATCCGAGAGCATATTTTACCCGCCTTAGAAACCTCGAAAAATAAAGAGTGGACAATATATGCCAATGAGGCGGACTTGCTCAACATGGCCGTATTTGGGCAAACGGCAAAGGCTTGGCGAGAGGCGAATCCCGAACTCGCGAAGAAAGGAAATATGCGAGACTTTGCTGATGTCATACAACTAAGCGTCCTCTCAAATCTCGAAAGCCTGAATTCTGTGCTTATCGAGCGAAAGGTGTCAAAAGAGATTCGATATGGATTGCTGATAGAAACTGCCATATCCCAATACACCCGTCTCTCTGGATATGAAGGCCTAAAACACCTGGAATAACGAACTTGCTATAATTAACGAATTCTATAATACTATAATTTATGATCATTGGTGTTGTTTCACAAAAAGGGGGTGTCGGAAAAAGTACACTTGCGCGCCTAATTGCGCGAGAATATGCCGCAGCAAAGTGGGATGTGCTTATCGCCGATATGGATGTGTCACAGGCGACAAGCTTCAACTGGAATAGCAGGAGATTGTCGGCTGGAATAGAACCCAATCTGGCCGTCATGCAGTTCAGTACTGTACAGAATGCCCTCAAGCAAGGTCAAAAGCACGACCTTGTGGTATTCGATGGCGCACCACACGCCACGAGGGCTACTCAACAAATAGCCGATGCCAGCAACCTGGTCATCCTGCCAGCCTCTAACAGTAAAGAGGACCTCGATCCTCAGATACTACTTGCACACGAGCTGGTAGAAAATGGTATAGAACCCGAAAAAATCTGCTTTGTGCTTTCCCGTATCAGTACAAGCTCTTCACAAACAGAGTCAGCGCAGAGGTATGTAAAAAGGGCAGGCTATCACATGATTGAGCATGTGATCGAAGAAAAAACGGGCTATCAACTAGCCCTGGTAGATGGGAAAACACTCAACGAAACACAATACCCCAGCTTAAATGAAAAGTCACTGAATACCGTACAGGAAATAGTAAATTATATCGAATCCATAACTCAAAAAAATGGCTAAACAAGAGAGTAAGGACAAATCATCGTCCGCCAATATCAAACCACCACGCCGAGACAGAATGGGAGGCCCACCACCACCCAGGAAGGGAAAGACAAAGAAGAATACGACTAGAAATTCAAGCAACGAACTTGTTGCTATGAATTTCTACGTTCCTGCTGAGTTCAAGCGGGAATACAAAATAGTTGCGGCAGAAAACGACCAGAAACTCATAGACATCCTGAAGGAGTCATTTGAGCTGTGGAAAGAGCGACACAGCTAGTGTTCTATAATTAACGATTTCTACAATTATAGAAAAATGCCGGGCCCGTGATTACTGATCAAATTTTTCGCGGAATTCCTTATTGCTTACGCCTCGTGCATACATTCTATTTTCGTAGGCTTCCGGACTTTTATCTAACAGCTCTTTCTTGCGTGTAATCACCAGCTCCAACAGCTTGCCCCAAACATCGCTCTGGACCGTAAAGATCTTTTTCTCATGCCACCAGTTGACAAATATCGCTGGAGACGATGGCGCGTTTGACCATTTCCGGAAATGTGTCAGGGCTGCGTCAACGAAGTAGTCTTCGAACCCGTCCATTTCACTGCCTTTTATCGAGGGTAGAAACTGCTTGAAAGCAATACCTGGCCTTACGCCAAATTCGACCAGTTTTTCATAGGCCAGTTTGCGCGCCCTGGGGAGCATATCTACTTCTATTTCATCCGGTATGTAATCCTGAAATTCAGGGACTGCGCCCTTTTTATCCGTGACAAAAAACTCAATTCCAGTCACCCGCCGCCCATCTTTTACATTTTTATAGCTAACGCTGATTTTATCGCTATATAGATTTACCTCTTCTTCAATAGGCTTGAGTACATACTTCTTGAAGTCCTTGATTGCACTGTATTTGCCCGGAATCCCCAGCATCGCCTTGAGTTCCTCAATGTCATAGCGGGCAACACTTACCCGCTTGTGTGCCCTGGTTCGGTCACGCTCTGCCTTTAGGACGGTGAGCATGTGGATGGCATGGGAGCTGCGCATAGGCAGGATCACATCCCGGTGTATGGCGACATATTCCTTCAGTCTGAGCAAGTAGGGTATCAGCGGCTCAGCAAACAGAAACTCTATACACCATTCACCATGCTCATCTTTGCTGGGCGTAACATATTGAAACCAGTGAAGTTTACCCTTTACTTCTCTGCCATCAATCTTGAATCCCGTAGGAAACTGAATTGTTTTCTTAAACAAATTGTCTGAGAAAGTAGTGACCAGGTCGTACACTTGTCCCCATTTTGTGTCGACCCCGGTCACGATCTCAACAAACTTCTTAACCGGAATTCGCTGCCTGTGAAATCTGTCCTGCTCTCGCGGGTTAAGCTGAGACAGCAAATAAGTAAGTACTTTGTATTCATTCGCCGTTAAGTGGTAGTAGGCGTTGAATACGAACTTATTCTCAATCCGGATGATGTCTTTTTTCATGGGGTGCAGAATCGGGAGTACAAGATTAGCAAAAAGGGAATAATTGTCAATAAACTCCTTTTTTCAACAGTATACACTTTTCGTTTTCTGTTTTCATAATAGGATTGATGCAAGCCCTATGATAAATACTTCGAATTAAGAAGCGCCAATTTGCCCTGCACATGAGTATTGATCCTGTCAGCATCAAAAAGTATTTCAGCCTGAGCCATCATGATTTTTACGTCTGCTAACTCATCGTACAGTTTGTACTCCATTTCATCTGCATTCTTAGTTGGGCAGTTCATTTGATTTAAGACGAGGGAAAGCTCTAGTGCTTCCTCTTGTATCTTGTTTATTTGCACTTCTCTGCCAAAGTGGGCAATTGCTTTTTTTAATATTTCTATCTGATATTTCTCCATGATGTTCTTATTTAAGGAAGCCCTATGCAGACTTAATTAGTTTTATCGCTGCTTCACTCAAGCCTGGGAATGATTTAAAATTGTACCATGTATTGCTACCCGTTTCATATAATTCCGTGCCCTTTAACCCTAAGACGTATAACGGGGTTCCGTCACAGTCCCTCACACATCCGATAACATACAGCCTTATTCCGGCGTATTCGCAATCATCATCCCAGGGGATAACCTCTACCAAATCACCTACTTTGTATGCGTGTGGCTTTTCGAGGTTTTCGCGCTTGGGGTTTAAGTTGTAGACAATTTCTTTCATTTTCTTGTTCTTATTTAAGAAAGGTTAAAAAGGAAGACAATCTCTTTCGAAGACAAATTTCCAAAAATGGAACCGCCAAAAACGAGAAACGGAACCCTGATAAAGTCCAAATTTTGGCTTTCTGCTTCTCTTGAAATCAAGTCTCAAACTCAATTCCTTTTCAGGGCTGTAATAGTGAAATATTGTTTTCATTTTAGAATGGAGTTAGCAAGCCCTATACAGGCTTATAGAGTTTTAGTGATAAATTAAAAATTGCTTTCCACCATGGACGATAGACACCAACAAAAACAAATTTCTCAGCCTTATCAATCGAGGCATTTATTCTTTTTGCTTCGGATACGTGGCGAGATATTCTTTTCATTGCTACCTGAAATTCATCTTCATTGATACCCAATACACGCCAAAGCTGAGGCTCGTAGTGATTGCCGTGTTGGCCTTGCAATACATCGCCTATCATCAGCCTTGTTTTGGTTTTAGATTCCATATTGCAAACTCATTGCTTGATAAAAATTCGGCTGAATATCGGGCCGCGATTTTCTATTTCTCCCTTTTCTTGTAGAGAAACAAAAGCCTTGTTTATTGCTTCTCCGCTTCCAAACTCATTCAAAATCCCTTCGGCTGGTATGCCAGGGTTTTCTTTTATGAATGTGTAAAGTTTGGTTTCGACTTCGGTCAATAGTCGGGGTTCTTGCTCGTATGCCTTGCGAAATTCCTTTTCTGGAATACTGCTTTTCATTCGGATTGGGTCTATGTATTTTTCTTCCATTAGTGTTCTGTTTTTGCAAGCCCTAAAGCTTTTCAGGGCTTTGATTGAGAATAACAGGCAAGGTAAATTCAGCTATCAAATAATGGGTTGGCTTATCGGTATTGCCTTCCTTGTGCAACCATTCATCATTTAAAAAGGCTTCTTGCGCTCCTTCTGGTGTCGCCTGTATTTGCGGTGAATGATAATTTGAATAAATCTCCCATCCTGCTTTTGGCACGAAGTAGAAAACAAAAAATCGCTTCACTTCCTTTGGTACTGTTATACTTGTTCCGGTGGTTGGTTTTAGTTCTTGCATTTTATTGTGGTTTATGGGAAGCTGTTAAAATAGATCTATTGATAATTGCACCGAATAACCCTGATCTGCTGCGCATGTCATCTTGCCAGTTCGGTAATCGAATTGCAAAGGATCATGGATGAACTTTTCCCGGTACGTTTTATCGTTTATCGCAACCATTACCGCATCACAGTTCCTACAATGCGTTTCAGTCTTCTCGATGTTATGCGCAATTTCTGAGCAATGTGGATTTGGACAAATCTTTATCATAGCATTTTGTTATTAGAAGGTTATATTGACTCAGCCCATTGGGATATAAGAGCCGTCCCACAATCGGTTTATTTATATTTTTTGACAATATCCTCAAGTGATCCCATTGGCATTTCACCGGTAATCCTTTCGCCGACTTTATGTACCTGCTCGGTTAGGTAAATCTGGTCATCCTGACTTAGCAGGGCATCAATTTCCTTTCCATCTGGACAGGTTGACATCAGTATTCCCTTTGCCCATTCTTTCGCGATTTTTCTCAATAGTTGCTTTTTCATGTTAATCACATGGGTTTCTGCATATTCTCTGCCGAGCCACCAAACCCTTGCTGATACGCAAGAATTTAGCAACAAACCTAGTCCGTCCCTTCTCTCTGGATAGGGGCAGTTGGGAGAAGCTGACAAAAAGCCCTTCTCGAATATCTTTTTATTATTGTCCCCCAAGCACCTGTAGTCCATCAAGTCCTCCAGGTCGGCGATTGTTATTTTATCCATGTCTCGGGTTTTAAAATCCTGATGAAATCATTAGGATGAGGTTTTTGATTCTTGCTGAATGTTATCAAGCCAGCATGTTGTTTTTGCCGCCTTCCAGGCTGCCTTCCAGCCCATTTTTTTAGTATATTGGAGAAAGATGCTTATCCGTTTCATGAGTTATCGTTTTTCTTTATCTGCCTTTTGTAAAAACTCCTGGTTATCAGACACACTAACAGTAAAAGCCTTATCATTTCTGTACCGATTCCCCAAGGCAATCACACAGTAACCCTCTTCAATTCCCAGGCTGCCGCCTAATATCAAATACAAAATGCTAGTATGAACCTCTCGTCCTGAATAGGAGTTATCTGCCGGATTGTATTCTTGTAGGATAAGCGTATCTCCGAGCCTGAAATTCCTGTCGTTTTTTCTTACCTCGAAGGTCTTTAACCCTCTCCATAAATCAGCGAAATATGGATTGACGGTTTTTAGTTTATGCTCCATGATTATTTTGGTGTTCTAATGAACTCTTCAAAGGAGGACTTTAGGTTTGTGTCAATATTATCTATCACCCTATCGTACCTCTTTTGATTTGAAGCTCCTGAAACGAAGCCAGCACAAAAGGCAAAATCACTAGCAAGATGCTTGGCCCTCTCAAGCTGAGAAGAGAGAGCCCAGGCGAGATCATCTGTATTTGGGCTAGGATCGCATCCGTGTTCAATTAATATTGCCAAGATGGTATCTTTCATATCCGTTCTAGTATCTTTTTTTTAATCCCCTCCAAAAAGTCGGGAGAGATGACCTTCGTTTTCCCATGCTGCCAGTTGTTCAGGCGATCATAATCGCGCTTGTCAAGATCGCAGAAAATCTTTACGTGTACTTTGCCTGAATTGAGAAATGCTTTTAGCAGTTCTTCATCCGATCTCTGACAAGCTCTTTTTGCTTGCTGCTTTAATTCTTTTAGATAAGACCGAATTAACTCACTATACCCTGGAAGGATTTCGCCCTTCCTTTTTTTTGCGTCTATCCGGCGAGTGTCTCCTAAAATATGTGCCGGCAAATTCAATTCCTGCTCCATATGGAGTACATTTATGTATTTTTCAAATTTCATGGTATGTATGATTTGTTTCCTTTTTATAAAGGATCGGGTTGCCGCTTTTGTCGGATGCCCATGGTGCAGCACAATTCTGCTGACATCCAACATATTCAAATGACGAGGGATTCATCTCTCCGCATCCTGTACACTTCATGTAATTTCCTTCTGGAAATCGAATTTCTACCTCCAGTCCCTTTGCGTTGAGAACTGCCTCGATTTCCAGCGCCTTATTAATAATAAGGCGCTTGTCGCGCGTTGAATTGCCTTGCGACCTACGCAAGGCGTCCGACACATCGGTCGGACGTATGTATTTTTTTATATATTCCGATGGTGTCATGAGAGCAATTCTTTTATTTCAGCAAATGTGAGTTTTACATCAATTGTCACAACAAGATGCCTTGCTGTTCCCATCCCAGAAAGTAGGGAATAAATTGTAAACACCTCACCGTTCATGGGGTCGTAAAAAACGGGCTGGCCTCCTTTAGTCCCGATTTGGAACCTATTCCTATCGCTTTCCCCACCTGACCCCAGCTGTAAATCAATTGCGGTGCCCGACCAGGCACCTCCTGTTTTTACCTCCATTTTCCGGTGGTACCTGCCCGACCCTACTAAAGGGTCTTCTTCGCAATAGAGCATTTTCATTTTAGGATTATTCTCAATCTGATCAATTTGATCTTGAGAATACAATTGAAAACGTTCAGTTTGTCCGATTGGGGAACTGGTGTAGTCAAGATAAGAACCTCTAAATTTTTTCATGTTATTTAATAGTGAAAAGCTATTATTCATATGTGTGTATACCTATTGTGATTGTGTTCGGATGGCTTCATTGAATATGAACAGCTCCTGAAAATGACCTATCTCCATACTCATCCCATTCCACGGAATCTTTTTCCCACCCTCTGTTGGTGAGGTTTGTATCTCTTATAAAGTAACAGTCGCCTCTCCAGTTCGAGAATTGCTCCTTACGAGAGTAAGGGATAGCATTCAATTCCCGTACACCAATGCCAGGGAATTCAACGAGGATCGCTGCTGGGCTGCTTGAGGGGCTTGTGTCGTATATTCTGGCACTATTGGGATTTACCTCCCAGTATTCACAAACCTCTTTTAAGAGGTTCTCAGGAACAATAAGTGTCCCTTTTACTGTTTGTAATTTTGTGATTGTCATTTTGGTATTTGTTATTGTTGTTACTCATATTTGAATATACTCAAATATGAGTATATAGTTTCAGAATAACAAAAAAAAGGGGAAATAAATTCAAACCGACCTGCACAGTAAATGCAGGTCGGTTTGAATTTTGAGCAACAGTAAAGGCCTTGTCATTTCTGTACCGACTCCCCAACCAGCTCCCTTTTAAAATTTAAAAAGAGAGAGAAACAAAACCTGGTCTACAGTCACCCCCAATTAACTCCCTTTAAAAAACAGATAGCGTCCCCATCTGACTCCTTAAATATCCCCCACTGACTCCTTTATAATCCCCAACTGACTCCCTGGTTGATTTCCAGTCAACTCCTTTTTTAATCCCTTATTCACTCCTTTTTTAATCCCCATTCAACTCCCTTTTAAAAGCTATCACACAACTGTAGTTTACAGATAGTCAACCTATTACACTCAACTCATGAGCAGTCGTAAATATCTTAAATGTAAAAACTATCTAAAAGAATTAAAGTATTAAAAGCTTAATACCTTTTAGATATTTGCAAAGGAAAAAAAAGAAAGTTTCCCTTTAAAAAGAACAACTCTGCACGAACCCCAACCAGCTCCCTTTTAGACTTTCCATATCTCTATCACTTCCGACATGCCCAAACCAAAGTCAACGAAGTGGCTGGGTGCGCCATTTTGCTTCCAAGTTGGAACAGATGCGGCCTGCCGTATTTCCACGCGGCCATCCGAATCTATCCCATACCTGAAGTGGTCCGAAGGTGACTCTCCTAAGTCTTCCCAACTTGTTTCGGAAAACTCCACACCATATACAATCGCTGGAGAGTTGAGAAATGCAACAAGTTCATCCCAGGTTGGGAAGATGATTTCTCCAAGAGATATGTCTGCCAGTTTATACATCTAAGGCTTTTTTTACTTTTTGTACAGTTCCTTTTGAAACATCGCATAGTACCGCTGTTCTCCGGATTGATGTTCCTTTACCAAGTTCCTTTACGATCTTTGGATATTTCCCTATCACCTTTTGAGGAGAATCAACCGTGCCTTTTTTTCTGCCTTTATAAATGCCCCTTCGCTTTGCGATAGCTACGCCTTCGCGTTGTCGATCCTTCAGGCGAAGTCTCTCTATCTCTGCAAGCTCCGCCATCACGGCAATGACCAGGTTGAAAACCGGATTTTCTTTCCTGCCGGTGCCGGTATGGCTCCCCATGTTGAAGTTTGTGATAAATAGCCGAATGCCTCTTTCTTTCAACTCTGATATGGTTTGCCGGATATCAAGTGTATCGCGTCCAAGTCGATCAAGCTCTTTTACCACCAATAAGTCCACGTTTTTCTTTGTGAAAACCTGTGCCAGCGCGCGATCGCGAGCTGGCACACTTCCGC
>JAUIKE010000306.1 GCA_030430845.1 Bacteroidia bacterium
TACATCATTTTTGACCAGAATGGGAAAGAAGTACCCAAAGAAGAATTACAGATCTTTAAAATAGACATCATTGTAAAACAGACTTTTTTAGAGAAAAACTGGATTTGGATGGCAGGAGGAGGGCTTGCTTTATTGGGGACCTTGTTATGGTTTTTCCTATTCCGGAAAAAAGAAAAGCAAAAGGAACAACTTCAACTTCAGTTACCCTACCAGGAAATTATGGGGCTGATCGGAGAAGGAGAATTGGACGAAGCCCTGAATAAATTGGAGGCTTCTCTGAATGGAGTGAGCGATAAGTATCATCAGCAAGTGATTTTATTTAAATCCAGATTTGCGGAGAATGAGGAGAATATTAACCTGGGCGTGGTGGATACCCAAGATGCTACGCTGGAGCAAACTCGAATTACTAAAGGGGTGCTGGCATTGATGGGAAAGTTGAAAGAAGAATTTGAGATAACAGGATGAACTGTTCGCTGTTCGTGGCAGTTTCCCAACCGTAGGCCAGAGAGCGTAGGGATGAAGGTCTTTTTCCCCAACCTCACGAACTAATTCAATAATCAAAAATGAACAATAGATTGGAAAAATGGAAAATAGCAGGATGGGTTTTCCTGTTTTGTGTTGCTTTTTCTTCAACAAATCAGGCACAACAAACAGATAAAATTCAGCTACAGTTTGAAGAAGCAGTTGAACTGATCGAAACTCATTTCTATGACTCAACAGCCGTTTCCAATGCTCTATGGGAAAATAACCTTAATCGAGCGCAAAATAAGGTAGATAGTATTTCAAAAATAACACAATTAGCCGATGTTATCAATGCGCTTCTGGCCACTTTGAACACTTCCCATTCATATTACTTTTCAAAAAATAACCCCAAAAGATACCAACTGCTTGGGGTTTTCAATAGATTGTATGAACAGGATCGTGAAGACCTGTTCGTTTACGAAGGCATCGGAATCGATACGCGCCTTGTGGAAGGTCAGTTTGTGATATGCTCGATATTCGACGGCTTTCCGGCGCATCAGGCTGGACTCCAATACGGTGACCGCATACTTTCTGTTGATGAGATGGATTTTCAACCGATCGAGTCGTTTAAAGGTAAGGCCGGACAGACTGTGCTTATAAAAGTTGATCGCCGTGGGGTGGAAAAAAAGATTTACGTCGAGGTGGCCAAGTTGGATGGTCGAACGATGTTTCAAGAAGCGGCAGAGGCCAGTGTTCGAATAATTGACCAGGGTGGTAAAAAGGTCGGCTATATTCATTTATGGAGTTATGCCGGGCCGCAATACCAAGAATTACTCCGCAGCAAAATTCTATGGGGCGAACTGAGTACGGCCGATGCCTTAGTTTTGGACCTGCGTGATGGCTGGGGAGGCGCGGATTTGAACTATCTCAGCTTATTTCGGGAACCAATCGCTACCGTTTCAAGCCGCAGTCGTGAAGGCTTGACCGGTTCTTACAGTGGAGTATGGGAGAAACCGGTTGCCCTACTTGTTAATGAACGCAGCACTAGTGGCAAGGAGCTTTTTACCTTCGGCTTCAAAAAACTCCAACTCGGACCTATCATCGGCACAACAACCGCAGGGGCTGTAGTTAGTGGCCGCATTTTTTTACTTTTCAATGGCGACGTACTTTACCTTGCAGTTAATGATGTAGAGGTTGATGGCGAACGACTCGAAGGCAAGGGCGTGGCCCCGGATATCAAAGTTGAGCGCTCCTTATTAAATCCTCCTGCCGGGGATCCACAATTGCAGAAAGCAGTTGAGCAGGCGGCTAAACTAATTAAGTGAAGTATTCTATTCGTGGCCCGACAGGCCACGAATAGAATACTTCACTTAATTTGCAATACGAAGTGGTCTCTCTATAGTTTTTACACGCTCCAAATTTTTCCTTCTGGAATAAATGCCATCCTTGGTGACCAGACTATAGGAAGGAACCTCTGTCATTTCATCCAATTCGACGCCATCTTCGATCACACAGAAATGCCCGATCTTACAGCAGTAGCCTATAGTGACATTATCCCCGATTCTATTTCCATGTCCAATAGTAGAGCGTTCTCCGATCTTAACTTCTTTCCCGATGGTGTTGCGAAAGCCAATTCCGACCTCAAAGCCGATGATGCCGTCTGCCCCAATCGTTGTTTTGCCACCTACTGAACAGCCCTGGTTGAAGATGCAGTTGTCACCGATCTTGATTTTGCCAACCAACAAGGATTTTTGATCCGGAGTGACCTGGTTGGTGCCCAGCAGGATGTTGTCACCGAGGTAAACGTTGTCTCCGATGTCCAGTAAAGGTAGGTCTCTTAACCAGCATTTAGGATAGATGGTGAAATTCACTTTCCCTTGGTATCCGAAGGTTCTGAAAAACTTTGTCTTTAGTTCCTGATCGGTAAAAATGACGTTCAATACCGCCGGATTGTATAAGAAATTTCTTAACTGCATGGTGTAGTCGATCCGGTCTTTGTAATCTTTATGCGATGGATTCCTCTCGAATTTGCCTGCTTTAATATTACTGACGATATCCTGGAAAGTTTTGTCATTTTGTAATCTATCTAGTTCTTGTGCTATTAGTTGGGTGTTGATGAAAGCCATGATATTGAGTTTTTGTATTTGTTAAATGTTACAATACAAAGGTGGGAGTATTCAGGCCCTCAATCATCATCATTTTGGGGAATTCATGAAATATCCTCATTAATGGGGAGAGAAGAAAAAAGGTCTGGCAATGGATCAATTTCTTGAGGCTGGATAGAAAAGAATGCCAGTTTGGAAACTGGCTGAGTATTGCGTAGGACGGTCTGGAGACCGTCACGAACGGTTTGTGTTATCGTTAAACTGCCTTTTATTACTTAAAGGGGGCTGGCGGCTTAGCCGCCAGCCCCCTTTAAGTAATATTTATACCTTCCCTTGCTTCTCTTCGTACTCTTTGATATACTCCTCTACTATATCATTTATCACTTTTCTGAGGTATTTCTTCTCCGTACGAGCGATTTTCTTCAGCTTCTGGATCTTTTCTTCATCGAAGGTGAGGGTGAGTTGTTTGATGGAATTGCCTTTGAACTCTACTTTCTGAGGTTCCAGGGTATTGCGGATCAGGGCATCCAGGCCGCCGACCGGCTTTTTAGATCTTTTTTGGATGCTCAAGTCTGCAGGGAGTTTCTTTTTGGCGTCCTCTGACATTTGCTGCTCAAAGGATTCCTGGAATGCTTCTTTAAGAAAGGCCTGCAAGTCATCAGTAAAGTCTTTTCCTGAAGATTTTCGTTTGCCGTCCTCTTTGACATTGGCCTTTTTGGGGCGTTTTTTCTTGTCTTCCTCCTCGGATAGCCTGTTCTGATCCACCTGGACGAACTCGTCCGGTGTATCCTTGAACAAACTTTCCATACCCGCTGTGAACTTCTTTTTACTCATAATTAGTACTAAATAACATAAATGCATGCGAGCGAAGCGCGCATGTATTTATTATTTTTTATTGTTTTCTCATGCCTCTATACTCAACTGCTCTGTACGCGCCAGGATTTCTTTACTGAGGGCCAGATAATCCTGTGCCCCGGAGCTATTTTTACTGTATTCAAAAATATCTTTTCTCTGGGCCGGTGCTTCTGCCAGGGCAACGGTATCTCTGATCCGGGTTTGGAAAACCAGGTCGCCGAAGTATTTTTCGATGGTTTGGACCACGTCCCTGTTCAGCACTTTTCGATGATCGTACATAGTCGCTATCACTCCTCCGATCTCCAGTTTTTTATTCAACCGCAATTTTACTTTCTGGATGATCTGCTTGATCTTGGCCAGGCCCTGCATCGCCAGAAATTCCGTTTGAAGTGGAATATAGACCAGGTCGCTGCTTGTCAGGGCATTCAATGTAAGCAAACCTAATGAAGGGGGGCAATCGATGATGATGTAATCGTAATTATCTCGAATAGGGTCGAATAATTCTCTGAGGATAAATTCCCTGCCTGCTTCATTGATCAACTCCATCTCAGCGCCGGAAAGGTCGAGTGTTGAGATAACGACATCCAGATTATCCTTCACCTGATAAGGGATCATCGGCGTTTCGCCTCGAATGGCCTCATAGATGGTGTTCGGATGGCGGGGTATACCGAGGGAAAGCGTCAGGTTCGCCTGCGGATCCAGATCGATCAGCAGCACCTTTTTGCCCAATTCGGCCAGTCCGGCACCTATATTAATAGCACTGGTTGTTTTACCAACTCCACCTTTATGATTAAGTAGAGATATGATTAGTCCCATAATTTGTTTTACTCTTGATAAATAAGAAAGGGAAAAGACAAGGGGGGCTGTCTCACCCGCCAATAACATTCAGAAAGAATACTATCGGGCGCGCCCTCAGTCTTCTTTAATATTTCCTCCGCATTATACTGATCTAGTAAAATAATGGTTTTCTGATATAAAAAACAATTATTTGACGAAAATATTATGTTGCGGAAAATTGTAAAAAGGATTTTTTATTTTCGGCTAGCTTTAAAAATCGAGCCACACTTGCTATGAATCAATTCCTATATCTGATCGGACAACTTATCATTTTTGTACTGGTTATTGGTTTGATCAATGCCTTGTTGTACGGCATTCGGTATGCCGGCAAAAAAATGGAGTGGACCGAGCAGCGGCAAAAGCGAACAAGCCGGTATTTTATACTGGGTTTTTCCGTTTGGTTGATCCTTCTGCTCGTTTTGGCCCAAATGGATTTTTTTGCTGTGTTTAATATATTTCCCCCACGGGTATTGTATGTTTTTGTTCCTGCACTAATTTTTACTCTGTTCTTCTTATTCTGGCCTCCGCTGGGTAAATTTCTAAAAGTGATCCCAGCCAGTTGGTTGGTGTATGTACAGTCCTTTCGCATTATCATGGAGCTGTTTTTGTGGCTAGGCTTCAAAGCGGGTTTTGTTCCCTTGCAAATGACTTTTGAATGGCTGAATTATGATATCATAGTCGGGATAACCGCCCCCATGGCCGGATTTTCATTTTTCGGCCGTCGGCGTTATCATCGGTTTCAGGCCATTTTGTGGAACATCTTCGGCATGGCCCTCCTGGCCAACATTGTATTGATCGCTATTCTTTCTACTCCTTCGCCTATTCAAGTATTTATGAATGACCCGTCCAATGAGTTTATCGCCGAGATCCCCTTTATCTGGATACCCGGTTTTATTGTGCCCTTTGCTTTGGCGATGCATCTGTTTTCATTGCGGCAATTAATCTTTGATGACAGAAAACCGATTCGCTTGTTTCTGGGAAACAAGTTAAATAAAGAGAAATAAGGCGTGGAACGCCTTATTTCTCTTTATATTTATCTATAACTACCAATTATTATTTGTTTGGCAAAAAAAAAGTTTTGTAAAAGATTGTTTCACAAATAATTAACATCTGTGGAAAAAATCTTTTGAAAGAAATGTAGTTAGGCCGTATCTTGTACGAACGTTTCTGCGATAAAATTTTTCAGAAGCCAGCGAGGCCTACTCTATTAATTCAGTCTACTATCTCGGTGAATATCAATATACTCAGAACCGGAAAATAAATAAGAGGCTGTTCAAATACTCTGTCTATGTTATGTAAGGTCATAACCGAAAAGTTGACCTTAGATAGGGTACATTGAATGGCCAAGGCCTGCTAACAACAATATCAGTTCCATCAGTAAGTAAATATTAGGGGTGAGAAATGACCATCTCACTACCATAGGATTTTTTGTGCAAAAACTAAAATAAGTAAACTCTTTCAAAGCCTGGAATATGACTAATCAAGTAACATTAAAAAAGGCCAAAACCTATAAGTACGAAGAGGCCCTCAAGGGAGCTGTAAAGTATTTTGACGGAGATGAACTGGCCGCCAGCGTATGGGTCAATAAATATGCGCTGAAAGATTCATTCGGCAATATCTATGAACGTAGCCCGGACGATATGCATCATCGTATCGCAAAAGAAATCGCCCGGATCGAACAGAAATACCCTAATCCGTTGAGTGAAAAGGAGGTGTATGAATTACTGAAGGATTTTAAATATATCATTCCTCAGGGAAGCCCTATGGCAGGTATCGGCAATAAATACCAGGTGTCCTCCCTGTCTAATTGCTTCGTAATCGGCGATGGCGCTGATTCCTATGGTGGGATCATCCGGACCGACGAAGAGCAGGTGCAATTGATGAAGCGCCGGGGCGGAGTCGGTCACGATCTGTCGCACATCCGTCCTAAAGGAAGCCCGGTCATGAACAGTGCCCTGACCTCTACCGGTATCGTTCCTTTTATGGAGCGGTATTCGAATTCTACACGCGAGGTGGCTCAGGATGGTCGCCGTGGCGCTTTGATGCTTTCTCTATCCATTAAGCATCCGGATGCCAGTGATTTTATTGATGCCAAAATGGAACAAGGTAAAGTGACCGGCGCCAATGTGTCCGTTCGCATCGATGATGACTTTATGAAAGCGGCCATGGCCGGCCAGACTTATACCCAACAATTCCCCATCGATGCCAAGGACCCTAAAACCACCAAGGAGG
>JAUIKE010000307.1 GCA_030430845.1 Bacteroidia bacterium
CTCCACCAATTTCCTGGCTTCCCTCATCTGCTTCCAGTGATCCGTATGGCCGACGTCCCAATGGGTCTTCTTTCGCCGGCGCTTTACGCAAGCTTACAGAGCCGATCTTATTTCTTTCCAGCCAGTTAACAGCTCTTTTCATGCCGATTAAGGTGCCACCTTGTTGTACCCACTCTTTGAGTTGATCAACTGTCCTGCCACTCAAAGTATTGTAGCTGCCGTCAGGCATAATGATGACATTGTACCTGCTAAGGTCGGTACGGGCAATTTCCAGTGGCTCTCGCAAGGTGGCGGGAATCTCGTAGCGCTGATCCAGCATAAACCATTGCTCGCCTGCATCATAACCCGTTACACCGTCTCCGGCCATGATTAATATTTCGGGTAAGCGCAGCGGACGCAAATACGAACTACCCAGGTCCGGCCCTTCTGGGGTCAAACCGCCGTCCACATCAAAAATGTCCGTGCCGGTAGCACGGGAAGCTAATTGCATCATCTGGAAAATGTCATCCGGATTTTTTGATTGCCCTTCTACCGGGATCATGATCGTACCTCTGGCAAACCGCCTACCCCTGGCAATAAATTCCTGGGTCGATACTTTGGCTCTTAAGCCGTTTTTCATCAAATAGTAAAGTGCTCTTGGAGCATAATAACTATCCCATTCAAATAAATAAGCATATGCACTGTAATCCGGCGGATTGCCGGTCGTAACGGCCGGAATACCATTAACCGGGTCACCTAACAGAATCGGATCATACTGGCTTTGATCCAGAGCTGCATAATCCAGGTTGAAGGCCATTGGTAATGTCCAGGCTGATACGTCGTAAAACAAACTGTCTTCAAAGGTTAGATTTCGCTCGAAGATAGCTCTGATCAATTTAAATTTGGGTTGTTCCAGCGGGACTATATAGGCATTGGATGTATTATAATCTTTCCCCGCAATGGTAAGTGGGCTTTTCAGTTTGTGTACTTTGATCTGATGTCTTCGCAATAGTTCCAGAAAATGGGTCAAGCGCGGTTGATCAAAGGCTTCTCCAAAAACAAATGCTTTTCGGGGGTAAGTCGTTGCTTCATTCAGAGAAGAAATGTAAAAACTGCGCCGATATTCCAGTAATTCATCTTTTAATTCCAATGCTGCTTTTTGTGTGGATAGGGAAGTCGCAACCTGATTGCGTACCGTGAAGGCAAACTCAAGCAGCCCATTTTCACTTTCCTGTACTTTCCCTCTCGAACTGGCCTGCTCGAACAAGATACCGATGCTTCCGTTTACATCCGGATAGGTAGAGCCTTTGCCGTAGTAGTAATCATCATACCTTTCCTGGGTAAAATAAAGAGAGCCAATAGACTCGAGCGCAATGGCGTGATAATTGCCGATCTTCGCTGTCAGATCTATGGCTTGCTTGGGCGTTAATGGATGCGTTCTGGTTGTAATACCTGGCTGAAAGAAAAAAGTAGCATTGGTACTCATTTCGTGATGATCAGTCAGAATGTTCGGATGCCAGTCCTGAAAAACGCCAATCCTTCCCTTACTCTCCGGATGTACTACCGGAAGCCAGTCGCGGTTCAGGTCAAACCAGTAATGATTCGTACGCCCACCAGGCCATACTTCATTGTATTCACGGTCGGCCGGGTCGGCCGTAACAGCCTTGTTCTTATGCATATTGGTCCAATTGGAAAAACGGTTAAATCCGTCAGGATTATAGCAGGGATCCAATAGAATGACCGCTTTGTCCAGTAGGTCTTCTACCTCTTTTCCCTTACCGGCTGCCAGGTAGTAGGCTACCAAAGGTGCCGCGTTCCCTCCGCTGGCCTCGTTACCATGTACACTGTATCCCTGATAGATCACGATGGGCTGTTTGGAAATGTCTACCTCATTAGAAGTGGTAGGGTCGGCTAGCTGCTTATGCCGGGTTTTGATCTCCTCCAGCTCCCGATGATTTTTTTCAGAGGTGATAGTCAGGTTGATCAGCGGACGGTTCTCGTAGGTTCGGGCATACTCTGTCAGGATAATACGTGGGCTGAGCTCTGCCAACTTTCGCATATAAGCCAACTGCTGGTCATGGCTAATATGCCATTCGCCTATCTGGTAGCCCAGAAATTCTTCAGGAGTAGGTATTTTTTTATCGTAATTAATATCAGGCAGGTAATAGGTCAACTCTTTTTTTTGGGAAAAAACAGTAGTCGAAATAAAAAGAATGAATAATGCGGCCAAGGTAGATCTAAGCTTCATATGTGTTTTATTTTTTGATATCACACCAAATTCGTAGAGTCAACAAAAATAAAAATTGTTGGGGAAAATGATGGGTATTACTTTTGACAGCCCATTTTTTTTCTAAAAAGTTGTTTAAAGTTATCTACTGTAAGCCTTCACGCGCAGGTAAGTATGATAACTTTAAACAACTTCTAAGTAAATTTATCTTGTGTATATCTCAACTTGAATTACTCATTCCCACACGTTATTGGAAATTAAACTGTTTTGTCGGAATACATAAGCCAAATACCATGAAAAAGTTTCTAATCTGTTTTTCTTTAATTGCTTTTCTTTTCTGTTCCTGTCAAAAATCAAATTCGCCGAAAAATACCATTGATCCAATTGAATTAAGAATTGACAGTTTACTGGATCAGATGTCCGTGGTTGAAAAAATTGGGCAGCTTGCTCTAAGAGGGAGAAGTAGCAGAGGCGAGGATGCCCTGCCTGAAGAACTGCTGGAGTCAGTCCGAAAAGGTGAAATTGGGGCTTTCCTGAATGTAATGGATACCACTCATATGCGCCAATTACAGCATGCAGCCCGCTTTGAATCGAGTCATGGCATTCCCTTGTTGTTTGCCCGAGATGTAATTCACGGCTTCAAAACGATTTTTCCCATCCCTCTCGGATTGGCAGCTAGCTGGAACCCTGGTATGGTTGAAGAAAGCAGCCGGATTGCAGCTTTGGAGGCTAGTTCGGTCGGCATCCGGTGGACTTTTGCCCCAATGTTGGATATTTGTCAGGATAGTCGATGGGGACGTATCGCCGAATCGCCAGGCGAAGATCCTTACCTGGCCGGTGAATTAGCCAGGGCTTATGTAAAGGGGTTTCAGGGGGATGATCTGGCTGCACCTACGAGTATGGCAGCCTGTGCGAAGCACTTTATTGGTTACGGTGCTGCCATTGGAGGAAGGGATTACAACACAGCCATTATCAGTCACGAACTGCTTTACAATTTGTATCTGCCTCCCTTTCAAGCCTCAGTTCAGGAAGGAGTGGCTTCCTTTATGTCTTCTTTTAATGAAGTTAACGGAATTCCGGTAACTGGCAGTAGAAAACTGCTGACAAATATATTGAGAGAGAAAATGGGGTTTGATGGTTTTGTGGTGAGTGACTGGAATTCAGTTATCGAAATGATTGCTCATGGAGTCGCCGAGGATGAGGAAGCAGCCGCCCAATTAGCAGCCACTGCCGGCCTCGATATGGAAATGACTTCAACTGCTTATGAGGATTTTCTTGAAAAATTAATCAAAGAAGGACTGGTTAGCGAAGATCAGTTAGATTTTTATGTCCGCAATATTTTAAGGGCCAAATTCAGATTGGACTTGTTCGATCATCCATTTATCCCATCAGATCATCCCGGCACATTCTACGCAGCTCCTAGTTTGCAGTTAGCCAAGGAAGCAGCTATTGAGTCCTCTGTACTGCTAAAAAATGATCGACTCCTGCCTGTACGAAAAAGTGCAAAAATATTATTAACCGGCCCCTTAGCGGATAAAGGCAGAGAACAACTAGGTACATGGACCTTTGACGGAGAGGAAGAGCCTTCCGTAACTCCCCGCGAGGCCATTGAGTCGGCAGATTTTTTTGAAGGATTATCATTTAGCAGGGATAAAGATTTTTCCAAAATCACAAAAGTGGTGGATGCAGCCCGATTCGCTGATGTTATCGTCTATGTAGGCGGAGAGGAGGCTATTTTATCTGGAGAAGCACACTCCAGGGCCGACATTCGATTGCCGGGAGCCCAGGAAGCCTGTTTGAAGGAATTGGCCAAAACCGGTAAGCCCATTCTACTGGTTATCATGGCCGGCCGGCCAATTAATATTTCCAACCTGATCGATCAGGTGGATGCCGTTCTGATGATGTGGCATCCCGGTACAATGGGAGGTCCGGCATTACACGATATGCTGTATGGCTTGGCAGAACCAGGTGGCAGACTGCCCGTGAGCTGGCCTAAAATGGCTGGGCAGCTCCCCTATTTTTATAACCATAAACCGACCGGTCGACCGGCCACAGCCGAAAGCTTTGTCAGTATTAATGATATTCCGGTCGGCGCCTGGCAAAGCAGCTTGGGCAACGAGTCGCATTATCTCGATGCCGGTTACGAACCACTATTCCCGTTCGGTTATGGATTGTCTTACAGTACATTTTCATACAAAGATGTCATGCTGTCCAAAAATACCCTTCAGGAAGGAGAGAAGGTTGAGGTAAGTGTTACTCTGGTTAATGAGGGAACATTTGACAGCCAAGAGGTCGTTCAATTATACGTCCACGACCGAACAGGCAGGATTACCCGCCCGGTACGCCAATTGAAACGATTTCAAAAAGTTAAGTTGAATAAGGGAACGATGCAAAAAATCCATTTCACACTCCATTATGATGACTTCAAGTATTATGATAATGAAGGTAAATTTGATATAGAACCAGGTAAGGTTGATATTTATGTAGGGGGACATTCCTCAGCATCCGACAAACAAACAATCCTGATCCAATGACATCCCAATTCGGACACTCAAAACTTTTCTGGTTCAAATCCATTAAATATATTTAACGAAAATTCGCTACATTCACTTAGTAGAAGGTAGAAGGTAGAAGGTAGAAGGTAGAAGGTAGAAGGTAGAAGGTAGAAGAAGGGATATCTCCTGGAAGAGTTCTTACAAACTTTTCTACAGAAGTCCTTTCTAATACAGTACGATCATATAAAACCAGCAATATGGACCATATCCAGACAAAACCAGCCAGCCAGTTGCAAAGCATAAAAGAGGTTTTTACTCTCCAAAAACAAAACCTGCCGGCCCTGAACCGAACCTCCACCGGCGACCGTCTGTCCAAATTGAAGGCCATCGAACGATTCCTGATGGATAAAGATCAGCAGGAAAAATTGAAGCAGGCTATGCATGAAGATTTCCGCAAACCCGGTGTGGAGGTAATGATCTCAGAGGTCAGTGTGGTGTTGCAACAGATAAGACATATAAAGAAGAACCTACGTCGTTGGCTGCAACCCCAACTTGCTGAAACCCCTCTGCCCATGATCGGCACGAAGTCCTATAACCTATATGAAGCTAAAGGTAATTGCCTGATCATTGCGCCCTGGAACTACCCGCTTAATCTCTCTATTGCGCCGCTCGCATATGCCATAGCCGGCGGGAACGCAGCGATCATCAAACCATCCGAGATGACGCCGCACACTTCGGCCTTTGTACAGGAAATGATCGAATCTTTATTTCCTTCTGAAGAGGTGGCGGTATTCAATGGCGATAAAGAAGTGGCTCAGGCCTTGCTCGAACTTCCCTTCAATCATATTCACTTCACAGGAAGCCCACAAGTGGGCAAGATCATTATGCGAGCGGCGGCTGAGCATTTAGCGAGCGTTACCCTCGAACTGGGAGGTAAGTCGCCCGCTATTGTGGATCGAACGGCTCCCATAAAAGCCACGGCCGAAAAAACGGCCTGGGGCAAATTTTTTAACAACGGCCAAACCTGTATAGCTCCGGATTACCTGCTCATCGAAGCATCCGTCAAAGAAGAATTTGTAAGTGCTTTTCAGCAAGTGGTGAAAAAAATGTACGATTCGGAAGGTAAGGGTGTACAGCAATCACCGGATTACAGCCGGGTCGTGAATGACCGGCATTTCAAACGAATTAAGCATTTGATCGAAGATGCTGTCAAAAAAGGCGCTAAGGTGGTTACCGGAGCTAAATTCGATGAAGCCGAACGCTACATCGCCCCAACCTTATTGGATAATGTAACAGAAGAGATGGATATCATGCAAGAGGAGATCTTTGGCCCTGTATTGCCCATTCGGACGTTCCAGAGTCAGGAAGATGTCATACGCATAATAAAAGCACGACCAAAACCTTTAAGTATGTATATTGCGAGCCGAAATCGTCAATTTGTTAACCATATTATTGACGAAACCTCGGCCGGCGGTACGGTTATCAATGATTATCTGCTGGGGTATAGCAATCCGGATGTATCTTTTGGAGGGGTCAACAACAGTGGTATTGGAAGAGCCTTTGGGAAAAAAGGCTTTGAGGAGTTTGTGAATGCGAGAGCGGTGATCAAAAGGCAGTTCGGCACCCTGAAAATGTTGTATCCACCATATACAAACGGGGTGAAGAGGATAGTGGCATTTATTACCAAGTGGTTTTAGGCGGATTTTTCTAAAACGAAGTTGACGACGATTATAGCATTATTTTTTTACTCTAAAAAACAAACATGGATTA